>CAMWTK010000111.1 GCA_947177175.1 uncultured Treponema sp. | reverse complement strand
GTCGGTTTAAATGCCCCAACAGACAGAGGAGGATTTTTATGAAAAAAATCTTGACCACGGCGCTCGTCGGGGCGCTGGTTGCAGGGCTTGCCTTTGCGGACATAGGCTTTGACTATACCGGAACGGCAATAATCGCTGGTCCTGCAAAAAATGGATTCGGCAAGAGCATTGTGCGGAAAGACTGCCTGAGCATCGACTTCAGCAATGACAAGGCCGGTGTCGTGTTTGATGTCGATATTGTCGATGGATCTGGTGCCAGCAAGCTTGAGTATGACCAGTTTTATGGGTGGCTGACGTTCGCCCTGCCGGTAGGCAACCTGCAGGTTACCACGGGCAAATGGGCAGGCCGCTGGGCTTCCCGCCTGAAGGGCGACGCGGGCGACCTTGACGACGAGTTCTACGAGGCATACAAGCTCGGCACGATTGAGACTGCGCTGGAGATCGGCAAGGACATTGACAACCTTACGGGCAAGGACAAGATGTCCACGGTCCTGGCATACACGCTCAACGACGTGCTGCCCGGCTCGCTCATGATTAAGGCCGGCCTGGTTGATGTCAGCAAGACCGATTACAAAAAGTACAACACCGTGGCAAAAAACCCGGACGTTACGATTAAGTCGGGTTTCGTGGGCGAGCTGTGCTACCGGCAGGAGAACCTGTTCAAATTCAACGTGGCGTTCAAGACGCTCCGGCAGGACCAGTACGGCGTGGGCATCTTCCTCAGCCCGCTCATGCTCGACAAGCTGGGCGCGACGGTCGGCTTCTCGTTCGGCATGGAGAGCCAGGAGAACACCAGCGACACCATAAAAGACGGATGGGATTACTTCGAGTACGGCGTGGACCTGCGCCTGCGCTACCAGATCACCGACAAGTGGGCGGTCACCACCATGCACAACATCTCCGGATGGAATGTCTCGGCAAAAGCGGACAATGTGGATGACGAGGGCACGAACGCAATGTGGAACATGCTCTCCACCTCATACAAGGCGGGGGACAACATCCGCTTCATCGCGACCGTGCAGAACACCGTCAAGCAGTTCGACGCGGAATACCCCAAGGCAAATGTGTTCGCGATTACGCCCTCATGCGAGATCTCTGCGGGCGACCATGCGACGGTCACTGCGGGATTCGACATCCGCTGGGACGGCGTGACGCCGTGGCGTGGTACGGGTGACATCAGTCTCCCCGTGTATGTTTCGTTCTCGCTCTAAGGCGGCAAGGTCGTAGAGATAATTCTTTGGAGGAATTGAATGAAAAAGATTATAAGCGCACTCACGCTGGGTGCATTGATTGGCGCGGCGGCATTCGCGGACGTTGAGATAAACCTGAACCTCCGCCAGCGCGCGAACCTGTTTGCGGCCGCCAACAAGGCCGGGTCAAAAACTGACAAGGCGTTCGGCTACCTTGATGCCTATTCGGGAAACGGTACGGACAATATGGCAATCTCGCTGTCGGGCGACATCGCGGCGTTTGACATGACGCTCGCCACTGACGAGGCGAACACTGGATATATCCGCGCGAAGCGGCTGCTGGCATCGCTCTTCCTGGGACCGGTGACCTTGCAGGCGGGCACGAACGCCGACGGTATCGTGACCGGCGCGTACCGCGCAAAGTCCGACCTGGACTTCGGCAACTTTGAGGGAATGGACTTCGAGTTCAAGAAGCTCGGCTCTGCGTTCAAGAATTCCCCGGCCGGATTCGTGGACAACTTGATCGGGCACGTGAACAACGCGCACAGCTCAGAATACCTGAGCTTCGTCGCGAACTACGGGCTGAAATTTAACAAGGGAGCGGCGACGCTCAAGGCGGCCATGGTCACGAACGAGAGCACGGGGACGAAAAAAGCGGACGCGGGCGCGAACAGCACCGCACACGCGCAGGGGCATCAGTTCTCGTTCATCGCGGACGGACGCATGGACGGCATCGGGCAGGCGGAGGCCGTGTTCAAGGTGGGCGAGTACAAGAAAGGGCTGACCGCCATGGCGTTCGCCCTGTACGCGCAGCCGTCAATCAACAAGAACCTTATCCTGACGGCCGGCGGCGCGGTGGGCGTTGTCGATTACGACGTGTCCGACGTTTCGTTCGATTTGCGCGCGCGCTATCAGGCAATCCCCAAGAAGCTGAGCATAACGTCATTCCACAGCTTCAGTTTCATGACCGCTGACGGCATTAAGGCTATTGGCAGCAACGAAACGACGAAAGGCATCGCGAACAACGACGGGTCTGCCGACGGCAAGCATGGTGGCTCTACGGTAAAACGCGACAAAATCCTTACCAACAACATCATGGTCCGATACAACGTGAACGACACGCTGAGCGTGTACGCCATTGCGGCTGACATGGTTGGTCTTGGCAAGAACCTCGACAAAGAGATCAAGACTGCTAAAGGCGACGATGCGGGCGCGCAGGTGCAGCTCCGCTTCTCCGGCTGGGCGCAGTTCTTCGCAACGAGCGCGGCGTCAATCAACGTCGGTCTGGTCTGCTCGGTTGACGACGTGGGCAACTACATGGACATCGACAACCATCTTTGCAGCTGGAACTGGTCTGTCCCGATGGTGCTCCGCATCAAGTTCTAAACAGC
>CAMWTK010000110.1 GCA_947177175.1 uncultured Treponema sp. | reverse complement strand
GCAGCGCCCCTAGGAGAGGGGGTAGCGGACAAGGCTTGCCTTGGAAGCGAGGGGGTATGCGCAACGAGCACGAACGTGCGAAGTTTCGAGCGGACTTCCCCCGCTAAATCCCCGCGCCCTCCTGCTCCGCAATGAACCGGAACACGCCCGCGATGACCGCGATGCTTTTTTTCAGGACGGCGGGGGAATCGATGGCATACAGGACGTAGCCGTTCCGCGTGAAGCGGGCGACAAGGGCATTGCCCCGGAAGATGACGTACTGCTGGCGTTCGTTCAGTATGCCCTTCGCGACAAATCGTTTCTCGCAGCCCTCCTGCCCGCCAACGGCGAACACTTTGTAGGTGTCGCCCCCGCTTTGCAGCTCACAGAACATATACGGGTATGCCACGAAAAAGTCCGAAAAGGAATGCTGGAACGTATAGCGCGTCCCGTCGGCCGTAAAAGCACGCATGACGTACTGCCTGCCGCGTTCGTCCTTGTACAACAGCATGGACTGCTTCAGCACCTGCTCGTCGCCGTCAACCGTGAGATATGCCTTGTACGACTGCTTCCGCAGATGCCCGTCGTCGCCCGAAAAAAGGCCGAACAGGAGATTCAGCGCGCCGCCCTCCGCCGTCAGGCCGTCCAAGGCAAGCAGGGGATTCGACACGGGATACGCCCTGCCGCTTTTTATCCGTATGCGCATGTCATGCCCGGAAACCTGCCCGCCTTCATCTCCGTAGAACAGGCAGCCCCGCGCCGTCTCTGCCGAAAGCGTGATGTCCGCCGGATAGGTGTCGTCCGAGAACGGCTCGGTCGCAAGGCTGACACACGAGGCGAAAAACAGTAAAACCAGCAGGACGCTAAAGCACCAATATGCCGTTCTCATACTTCTGCAATCCCCTAAAAACGCCGTTCAGCACGGAGACGTATGTCTCCAGCAGTTCCACCGGCGCGCCCGCATAGATATGGTACTGGCTCGCGGAAAAACGCGCGACAAGCCGATTCCCCAACAAGACCGAAAACTCCTGCTTCGTGTCCAAGACGATATGCTTGGGCGTTTTCAGGCGGTATGCCGCGCGCTCCAGCGCGAACACGGTGTACCGCCTGCCCGCCGCGTCGTGGATGTCGGCAACCAGATACGGCACGGCAACATCGCGCTCCGTAATCGACCCGGCAAACGAAAGCCGGTTTTCCCCAAAGACGACGGGCGCGACATCGAACCGCTCGTTCTTGCCGGACTCCGTGGCGCGAACCGTAAAGTCACAGCGCACCGCATGCGACATGCCGCGCGAAAGAACCGTAAAATCCCAGACTTTTTTCCTGTCCGCAGAAAACTGCACCGCGTCCTTGAGACTGAACGCGGGATTCTCTATCGTTCCTCGGATCAGAACGGGGCATTCCTGCGCCCGCCACGCATACGCGCGCTCCGTATAGACAAACACGCCCGACTTTTCCACCGGCGGAATTAGTATGTCCTCCGGCGGCGTTTCGTACCCGATCGGCTGCAACGCAACGCATGAGACATGGAGCAGCACGTAAGCCGTCACGGCGAACAGCGTCAGCACGGTTAGCGAATGCGACATTTTCATGGCCATTAAAAAAAGTGTACCGTGCCGCATGGATTTGTCAAGCCGCGCGGCTGATGGCACTATTACGGCTCAACGTCACGGCTGCCCACCGAAGCCGCGCGGGCATGTCTCCTGCCCCATGAAATCCCGGCACCGAGGCTGAACCCGACCTGCACGGCCGCATGCCTTGCGTCGTACTCGCGGTCCGGGTTTTTCAGCGTGCCCGTGCCCGCGTAGTGAGCGAAATGCAGCGTCCGCGTGGCCGACGGCATATAATCGGCATACGCCCTCCCGAAAAGATAAAACGGATTTTTCACCGGGAAGAACTTTCCGGCAAGCTCAAGCCGCATGGCAAAACCGGCGCTGTCTCCTTTTTCCAGCGGATACCGCGTCTTGGTCGTCGAGCCGGTAACGCCCCAGTTTCGCTCGTCGTTCGCCGTTTCGCTGACGCTTTTGTAGCCCGCGCCAAGCCCCAGGGCAAGGGCAACCATTTCGCCCACCGATTTTTCAACCGCGAATTTCGGCAGGACAAGCATGTCGTTTCCCAGCAGCGAATCGACGGAGGCAATCACGCTGACATGCTCAAAATCCCACCGCCAGCCGACCTCCAACGCCGCGCTCCACTGGCTGTACGCGAGCGTGTCCTCAACACCATACCGCGCATTGTACGCCTGATCGTCCATGACCTTTTGAATCGGACTGTAATTGACCGCGCCCGAAGCAACCACGCCGTTCGCAGACGCACCGCCCGCGCCCAAAACAACACCGGCAACCAAAACCGCTGCCCGTTTCCGCAACCCGTTCATAGCAAAACTCCTTATTCCGTCGCCACGATTTTTTGCGGGCAGAACAGACGACCCTCGCCGCCGCGCCCCACCTCACATCCTCACCATAAGTTTACCCCCCCCCAACCGTCTTTTGTCAACCCGTCTCCGAGCAGCCCCCCAGCGCGGCGCAACGGCTTTCTTTTGCGTCAAGTCGAAGAAAACGCCCCGCGTTTTGGCAGAAAACACGCCGAGGCAAGCAAAACGCCGCGCATTTTTGCAGAAAACACGTCAAGACAAGCAAAACGCCCCGCGTTTTCACAGAATTTGCGAAAGGACAACGAAAACGCCGCGCATTTTGGCTGACAAAACTACAAGACAAGTATAAAGGACCGCGGTGTGACCCCAAA
>CAMWTK010000109.1 GCA_947177175.1 uncultured Treponema sp. | reverse complement strand
CACAGAACACAGAACACAGAACACAGAACACAGAACACAGAACACAGGCTCTGACCGTATCCTCGTGCATTTCTAACGACTTACCCTTTGCAGGGAAGCCCCTGGGGTTTCCGCGCGTCAGCGCGGCGAAATTCGAGGGCGTTTTTCGTTCGGGGATTTCTTCCCGCTTGGAAGCGGGCGAAACTTTCTTGGAGAGAGACAACCCCTCTACTTCCGAAGCGGGGGTTTTCTCCCTCCAAACCGTCGCAAGGCTTTGCCTTGCTTGCCGAGTTTTGCAAAGCAAAACTCGCACCGTCTCTCCAGCACTGCGTGACGAGTTTTGGCTTGCCCGCGAGGATCGCAGTCTTTCCACCAAAACTCGCGGTTATTTTGCTCACATTGCGTCGCATGGCGCGTTTTCCGTCCTCAAAAGCATTCCCACGGCTTCCCCGGCGCGGTTTCAGCGTTTGGGAGCGTTCATACGGCTTTCCCGGCGCGGTTTCGACGTTCGGGAGCGTTCCCACGGCTTGTCCGGGTGCATTTTCGTGCTTCAAAAGTATTCCCAAGACTTTCCCAAAGCATTTTTGTTTTTCGGGAGCATTCCCACTGCTTTTCCGGCGCATTTTCGCTCTTTGGGAGCATTTTGTCGCAGTGCTGCGCACTGCTTACCGAGTTTTCCTGCGGAAAACTCACGAGGGCGGTCGGGAAAAGCACTTTTATTCAGTTCAAACAAAAATCAATATATTAAGGAGTTTTTATGGCAAAAGTAACGAAAGTTATCAACAACGTTCGCGTTACGGAGCTGGACGCGCTGTCGGACGCGATGGAGCGCGAGTATCGGCTGGCCTGCGGAGACGGGCAGACGGCGGTGGGCAAGGACGCGGTGCTGAAGGCGCAGTTCGGGCAGCTCGCGGACCTGTGCGCGCGGAACACGACGGCGATCAAGCAGGACGCGGTGGTGTCCACCTTGGACGAGGCGGATTCGGCGCGGGATGCGGCGACGCGCGACCTGTTCACGCTCGCGGGCGGGTACACGGCAAGCCCGTTCGCGGAGGTGAGGGCGGCGGCAACTGACGTGTGCGCGGTGCTGGACAAGTACGGGCGCGGCATGACGGGCAAGAACTATGCCGACCAGACCGCGCTCACGGAGTCATTGCTTGAGGACTTGGGCGCGGAGAAAGTGGCGGCGCAGATCAAGGTGCTTTCGGGCGTGGCGGAGCTGGTGGCGAGCCTGCGCGAGGCGCAGGACGGGTTCGCCGCCGCGCATGACGGCTATGTCAGGGCAAAGGCGGTCAAGGGCGAGAGCGCGTCGTCGCTCAAGAAGCCGATCGTCGCGCTCATCAACGACAATATCGTGCCGTACCTGAACATCGTGGCGGCCATGGACGGCTACGCGGACTTCATCGCGGCGGTGGCGGGGAACATCAAAAGCACCAACGACACCGTATCACGGCGCACGGCGGCGGGGAAGAAAGAGGCATAAGGTGCGTGGCTCAAGTTCAACGCTTCGGACGCGGGGCAGGGCGTGTTCCTCGTGCCGGAATGCGGCGGCGAGACGGTGCGCTGTAGCGTGGTGGCGGAGAACAGGCCCGCTCGGGTCATGTTGATGATACCGATTAGAGCCGCTGGCACGACGGAGTGACAAGGAGGTGCGTATGAAAATTTAAGACATTTTTGGAGAGAGACATCTAGTTCCCCATAGGGAATGCCATGCTAAACAAGACAGGAGGATTTGGAAAATGGCAATGAAAGAAATCAAAAGTATCAATGTGGATCCAAGTGATCATGATGATGCAATAAGAGTGTTCCAGTCATTTGGTTGGGAGTACAAAAATGAGCAGGAAGTAAAAACGAACGACAGTCAGATTCTTACAGGGCGGGATAGTGAGTATGAGTATTATAAGACCATACGGGGCGAACACTATATCAGGCTGACATTCGAGCGAGACCCGGCGCGTGAGCATTATGACGAGCTAAAGTCGCTTGAAGTACAGTATTATGAAGTACGTGATCCTTATTATCCGACAAAACCAAGTTTTATAACCATTTTATGGGCGATTCTTGTAGTTGTCGGATTTATTCTCTATGTCGTTCCTGGAGTTATAATGTTTGTGCTTCGCCTTATCTTTTATTTTAAGGGTATCAAAGAATGGAATGAAGACTGTGCGATATATGCAAGAAAGTCAGCAGAGGCTCGTGCCAAGCGTGAGGAGATTTTGTCTCAGGCACAGGCTCTTGTGTGAGGAATTCTAAAAATTCTCACTGGCAGAGCCGCCCTTGCGGCGGTTCTGCCGCTCCGGCATTGCGAGGAAAAATCGTTCGGATAAGGGGCTGTGAACATGAACATCACGAAATACATTGTCATCTTCGCGACGCTGTTGCTTGCCGCCGGGTGTGACGGTACGGGCATCAGTACCAAGGGCGATGTCGTGGAGTACCGGGTGGAAGATTTTGCCTATGCAGACGGAATGCACCGAACGCTATCTGCTGTATGCGGACGACGGGTCGTATGAGCGGTACATCGGCGGCACGTATTATGGCGAGAGCCTTGGCAGCACCTACCGGGGAACGCTGTTCAAGACAGGGCAGTACGAGGAGAATTCCCAGTACATCACGTTTTCGCCCAAAAAACAGTACAACTTAGACATGAAAAAGCTGGAGAACCTTGGCTTGGAAAGGCAGTTGCCCTATTACGGCACGATTTCTAGCACGACGCTGACTATCACATGGCGCGTCAGCGGCGGCTATGTCCCGGTAACATACAAACGTAAGTAACGTCCGCCCCACCGCCTACGACAGCGGGTTCTTAGGGCGGTAGCCCTAAGCGGTGCTGGGGAAGGTGGGTGGTTTGGAGGGAGGAAACCCCCGCTT
>CAMWTK010000108.1 GCA_947177175.1 uncultured Treponema sp. | reverse complement strand
ACACGCAATCCCGTCCGCGACAGGGACAACGCGCAAAACTGTCCCCGGCAGGGACGAACACGCAATCCCGTCCGCGACAGGGACAACGCGCAAAACTGTCCCCGGCAGGGACAAAAAAAAACAACCAGTCCACAACACTCCCTCCAAATAACGAAGCGGGTTCTTAGGGCGGTCAGCCCTAAGCCGTGCTGGGAAAGGGAGAGGGTTTGGAAGAGGGAAAACCCCGCTTCGGAAGTAGAGGGTTTTCCCTCTCCCAAATAAAGTTCCATCGCTTCCAAGCGGGAATCAACACATTGCAGAAACCCCCTCTTTCGCGGTACACTTTCCGTATGGAAAAACCACTTTCGGCACTGCTTGCCGCTATCGAACATACGTGCGTCCGCGCTGACGGCACTCCCGCAGACGGACTATCCGGCGACACCGGCATTTCGTCGCTCGCCTTTGACAGCCGCGACGTGACGGCAGGGGCGCTGTTCTTCGCGCTGCCCGGGACGCACACCACGGGAAACAAATTCATTCCCGCCGCACTCATGGCGGGGGCGGCAGCGGTCGTCTTTCAGGACGAATGGGACGAGACGACCAAATCCGCCATTACCGCCGCGCTCGACGTGCGGGGCGAGGACGTGCCGCTCATCAGGGTGGCGGATGCCCGCTTTGTCATGGCACCGGTTTCCGCGGCGTTCTACGACTGGCCGTCAAAAAAACTCGTCGTCATCGGCGTGACGGGCACGGAAGGCAAGTCGTCCACCGTATCGTTCATCTGGCAGCTGCTGCGCCGGTGCGGGAAGAAGGCCGGCTTCATCTCCACCGTGGAATACTCACTCGGCGGGGAGGCGATCGCGAACCCGCAGCACCAGACCACGCCCGAAGCCCCGGTTATCCAACGGCAGCTCGCGCAGATGCTCGCGGCGGGCTGCGAATACGCCGTGGTGGAATCGTCGTCGCACGGGCTTTCGGCGCGGACGAACCGCACGGGCTGCATCGACTACGACTGCGCCGTGTTCATGAACGTCACGCTGGAACACCTCGAATTCCACAAGACATTCGCGCAGTACCGGGACGACAAGGCGAACCTGTTCCGCAAGCTGGACGAATGCAACCACCGCAAGGTCATCGGTGGCAGGGAAACGACCGTGCGTACGTTCGGCATTGTCAACCTTGAGGACGAAAGCGCGCCGTATTTTGCCGCCGCCACCGCGCACCCGGTTTTCGGCTTTACGACCGGCGGCACGGCGGGCAGACAGACCGGCAAGCCGCTCCCCCCGATTCCCGGCGACATGCCGTACCTTGCGGCGCGCGACATCACGGCAATGCACAACGACCTGCGCTTTACGGTGAGCGGGCGGCAGGGCTTGGACGGCGGCGAGCTGACCATAACCGCGCCGACTCCCGGCGCGTTCAATGCGTACAATATCATGGCGGCGATGCTTGCCGTCTCCCGGCTGACGGACACGCCGCTTGACGAGATTGTGCCGCACACGGGCCGGCTGATACCCATCCTGGGCAGGATGACCGTCATCGACCACCGGCAGCCGTTCGAGGTCATCGTGGACTACGCGCACACGCCGTCGTCGTTCGAAACGATTTTCCCGCCCATCCGCAAGCGGTGTGCGGGCAAGATGCTGTGCGTGTTCGGGAGCGGCGGCGAGCGCGACACGGAAAAACGCCCGTTGCAGGGCGAGATTGCCGCGCGCTTCTGCGACGTAATAATCCTTGCCGACGAAGACCCGCGCGGGGAAGATCCCGCCGAACTGCTCGCGCAGATTGCCGCCGGGGCGGAGAAGGCGGGCAAGGTGCGGGGAAAAGACCTGCTCATCATTCCCGACCGCCCCACCGCAATCCGCCGCGCGCTGTCGCTGGCGGGCACGGGCGACATCGTGCTCCTGCTCGGCAAGGCGCATGAGAACAGTATTATCTACAAAGACCATATAATGCCGTATGACGAAATCAGCGAGGCGGAGCATGCGCTGGGGGAAATGGGGTATTGAATACGCCACAGGCAAAGGACAAACAAAAAAGGACACCGTGCGGTGTCCTTTTTTGCGCTAGCAAGCAGAATGATTATTCGGCTTCGGCAACTTCAAGATCTCTAGAAGTCTTAACATACTTCCATGAACCTGTAAGCGTCTTGTATCCATACACATTCGCATAGACAGCCAAATATGCCTGATCTGGTTTCACAGCTGCATCACAATCGGATCTAATTTTAATTACGTCTCCAACTTTATCAAGATCGCTCTTATTCTCAGCAGCCACTTTTGTTCTGTAGAAGCGAATCTCATAGCCACCCACAACATCCGCAATATCTGCATATACCGTTACAGTACCAGCATCGTCAGCCCATGAGCTTGTCCCAATCTTTTTGAAACCGACACCATCCGCATCACCTTTCCCATTTAAAGGAGACACAAAGTCTTCTACCGCGGGGTTAGTTGGAAGTTTTGTACCGAAATTCTCCGCATTGATGTTGGTCACGTTCGTGAAGTGAGAGACATAATAAGACGGAATACCCTTATCCTGGCGAACACCAAGCACGTAGAACTGCTTTGCAGCAGCACCATCGTCTTTCAATTCCCAAATGAAACCAAGAACACCGGCACCAGAATTCGCCGTTGAATTTGTGAACTTAAATTCCATTATTGCGCCCGCATGTTTAAGAGTGGTCGGTACATAACCACGGCTTGTCAGATTACTGTCATTCGTGTAAGCAATTAAGTAATCGTTGTTGCCCCCCGAAATCATCTCGTTCACATCATCATCTTCTTCGCCACACCCGATGAGTCCGAACGACACCAACGCCAACGCAGATGCTGCAAGGAGCATCTTCTTCGCTTTCTTCATAGTAAAGTCCTCCATGTCCG
>CAMWTK010000107.1 GCA_947177175.1 uncultured Treponema sp. | reverse complement strand
ACTACAGTTCCGAAAAAGCCGTCCGCGAGCTGGGATATTCCACGCGCCGCTACGAAGACACCGTGCGCGACGAAATCCGCTGCGTCAAAGTTTTGGGCGCGGGCTACAAGTCCTGCCACGAGCAGTATGAAAACGCGAAGAAGGCGGTGCAGACGCTGGGGCTTTCCGTGGAAGTGGAGTACATCACCGACATGCAGAAAGTGATGGAATACGGCGTGATGAGCATGCCCGCGATCGTCGTCAACGAAAAAGTCGTTTCCATGGGAAAGGTGCTGAAAGCCGCCGACGTGGAAAAGCTGCTTTCGGGAATGCGGTAGGTCTGATTTGATTCGTGCGGAGGGTTTCATACCCCGGTGCTTGCATCGAGGTATGTTGACCTTATCTTAATAGAGCATCCGAAAGTCTGCGGTAGTATCCGTCTACATATCCCAAATACAGACCGCCACTGATAACATAGGCAACGGCTGTAACGGCAAAACCGACGCTCAAACCGATGCTTTCCTGAAAAAATCCCATTGCAAGCGAGCCGATTCCAATGCCAATATCGTAAGAAAGCAAATAGGTTGCGTTTGCCGCTCCACGATTAGGCGCAGGAGTTGTTCCTGTTACAAATGACTGGAAAAGCGGCTGTAAAATTCCGTAACCAACGCCAAGGAAAAATCCCGCAACAAGAAGATGCCCCGCCGTAGAAAGAAAATAATAACTCGCCATTGTTGCCGCCAAAACAATTAAACTTAACAAAACTAGCGGCTTATGTTTTCCTGAGTCAATCATTTTTTGCGTTGAAAATTTTGACAAAAGCATTCCCGCAACCAAACTGATATAAAAATAGGGCGTTGCGGCGGACAATCCTTTTTCCTGCGCCAACATGGAAGAGTACGCCAGCATTGCGCCAAACGGAATCATGATAAAAATCATATTACCCATAAATGGCAATGCAGGTCTATAAAATGCGTCGGCAATACGGAATTTTTTGCGCGCAATCATCGGATATTCAATCTTGCAAAAGGAAACGCAAATCAAAGCGATTGCAGTCAGAATAAACAGAACAAGGAATGACGTGCGGCTGCTCACATGATTCTGAACTTGAATTCCCACGAAAGGTCCTGCTGCCATTCCCAAAGAAATCGTCAGCGCAAAACGGTTGATTCCAGCGCCGACTTTGTTTTGAGGAAGAACATCGCCCGCCAGTGTCATAGTCGCAGAGCCGCAGACAGAATATACAACTCCCATATAAAGACGAATCAATACAAGCAGACCGAAAACTGAAATAAATGCAAATCCTAAAAATGGCAGACAAAATAATGCCAAAAAAAGCAGGTATACATGATAGCGGTTGAAATTATCCAAAATATATCCTGCAAAAGGACGGAATAAAACTGTGGTGACAGACATCGCTGTTAAAACAATGCCGATTTTTGCCCCAGCTATTCCTATTTCCTGACAGTATATCGGAATAATCGGGACAGAGGCATAAAAAGTTGCCATCATAAGCAGATTTGTAATAAACAGGAGAACAAAGCGTCTGTTCCAAATCTTTTCGTCGTTTTTCATGTGAACCTTCCTTAGTTTTTAACATTCCTTATCTAGAGCCTGTTTATGTTGCAAGCAACATAAACAGGCATTTTTAAAGCGCCTGCTGTAATAGAGAAACAAGCGCTTATAAAAATCATTTAATGTTCTTTATAATCTTTTTCATCGTTGCATTCATTTTCATCTGCTCTTTCTCTGAAACTCCGGCAAACAGCATTTCCGTAATTCGCTGGATTTTGTCGTGGAGCAACTCAGAAATTTCAAATGCCTGCGGCGTTAATGCGACATTTTTGTAACGCCGATCGGACGCGAGACTTTCTGTCGAAACCATTTTCTTTTTCTCCATACGCTTGAGAAGCAGACTGACTGTGGTATGGGTCAAACCAAGGTTGTACTCAATGTCTTTCTGAAAAATTTCCCTGTCCGCGTTCTGTTTCAAATAACCGATTACCGTTGCCTGCGTATAAGTAATTCCAAATTCAGCCAGTTCTTTGTTCAGCAAGCGTTCAATGGCAGTATTCAGTATTTTGAAATCTATTAAATCCATCCGGCCGCCTCTCCCATAATAACGTTGCTTGCAACATATTTTATCGTATCAATTCGATAGTGTCAAGAATACAAGCGTTTTTTAAACAATATGCCCGCGATCGTCGTCAACGAAAAAGTCGTTTCCATGGGAAAGGTGCTGAAAGCCGCCGACGTGGAAAGATTGCTTTCGGGAATGCGGTAGGGGCAGAGCGAACAAAAATTTTTTCGTTCCCCCAACGCAAAAGTAAGCAACAAACAAAAATTTTTTGCTTCCCCAACGCGAAAGCGAGGAACAAACAAAAATTTTTTCGTTCCCCAACACGAAAGCGAGCAACGAACAAATGTATTTTGCTTGCCCAAGCACAAAAACGGTGAACGAACAAATGTATGTTCGTTCACCAACGCAAAAGCGGGCAACGAACAAATGTATTTTGCTTGCCCAAACACAAAAACGGCGAACGAACAAATGTTTTTTCGTTCCCCAACGCAAAAGTGAGCAACGAACAAAAATTTGTTGCTCGCCCAACGCGAAAATGCTTTCAGCCCGAACTGTGCCACACCTCCCATTCCCGCACCTATGCCCAAAATGCATATTTTTGAATACAAATAAAGTATTTGACATAACACATTTCCCTTTACTAAAATAAAACAAAATAAAAATCAAACGGAGAAAAACTATGAACATGAAGAAAATCGTTTGCGCCTTGCTTGCCGTGGCGTGTGCCGCGCTCGTGTCCGCAAAACCGAAGGAGAAGAAAATGATTGACGAAAAACTTGACCCCGAATTCGCCGCGATTGCCGCGAACATGACCGAAACGGAAGCCCCCGGCT
>CAMWTK010000106.1 GCA_947177175.1 uncultured Treponema sp. | reverse complement strand
AAGCAGGTGACCGACAATCCGTGGGAGCCGTTCGCGAAGAACTACAAGGCCGGCTCTACGCTTGAGGGCGAGATTACGTCGATTACCGATTTCGGCGTGTTCGTCAAAGTCCCCGACGGCATTGAAGGGCTGGTGAACAAGGCGAACTTGAGCGACGACAAAGACGTTCCGTATGAGGAAGCGGTCAAGAAATACAACGTGGGCGACAAAATCAACGTGTACGTGGTCGATGTCAACGTTGCGAAAGAAAAAGTCGCGTTCTCCGTCCGTGAGTACAAAAAGGCACAGGAGCGCAAGGAAATTTCGCAGTATATGTCGTCTTCGGCAAACGATGATGACGGCGCGTATACGCTCGGCGATATGCTGAAAGAACAGCGGGGCAACTGATTGTCCTGATGTACCATACGTTTGTGGCAAAAAGCCCCGCCGTGCTTGACGTGCTTCGCGTGATTGACGAAGTGGCAAAGACGCGGACTCCCGTGCTGTTCACGGGGGAAAGCGGCACGGGAAAGGAGCTTTTTGCCGAACAGGTGCATATACGCGCGGGCGCGGACACATCGTTCGTGCGCGTCAACTGCATGACCGCCGCCACGGGCGCAGACCTTGCAAAAGCGTTTGCGTCCGCTGACGGCGGCACTGTTTTTTTGGACGAAGTTGCCACGTTGGCGCGGCCGTTGCAGGAGACGGTGCTTGCGCTGCTGCAAAAAACGTCGGCACGTGTGGTGGCGGCGACGAGCCGTGACTTGGAGCGTATGGCGGCGGACGGCGCGTTCGACGGGCGTTTGTTCTATTGCCTGAACGTGTTGCCGTTGCATATCCCGCCATTGCGGGAGCGCACGGAGGACATTGCGCCGCTCGCGCAGTTCTTCTTGGCGTATTTCAGCGGGGAGACGAAGAAAGCGTTTGCGGGTTTTTCGCCCGCGGCTATGCAGGTGCTGTGCGGGCAGTACTGGCCGGGGAATGTCCGCGAGCTGAAAAATACGGTGGAACGCGCGTGTATGCTCGGAATGCCGCCGCTCATTGAGGCCGGGGCGTTGGGGCTGGCCGTGCCGGAAGACGGCTGTTCCGCGCCGCCCGGCGCTGAGCGCACGTTGAAGGCGGCGGTTACGCGGTTCAAGGCGGCGTATGTCAGGCGGATTCTGAACGAGACGGCGTGGAATCAGACGAAAGCGGGGAAGATATTGGGCATTCAGCGCACGTACCTGTCGCGCCTGTTGCATGAGTTGCATATCCGCTGAAAAAAAGGTATAATCAAATCGGTATATTTTTGCAGGAGCAGGAACATGGCTGAAAATACGGTGCAGAAAACATCTGCCGAAAAAATCAATGCTTTTCTGACCAGAAACCGAAAAGTGATACTGACGGTCTGCGCGTTCGTCGCGGCGGCGGTCATCGTGGGAACGGTGTGCGTCGTGGTCAGTGCGCGCCAGACGGAAAAGGGACTGGCAAAACTTGACGCGATTGCTTACGCGCTCATGCAGAACGCGGCGGAGCTTGCGGGCGACGACCTTGCGTCGCGGCAGGAGACGGCGCTTTCCGCGCTTGCGGCGTTGACGGGCAAGGGCGGCATTGTCGGGACGCGCGCCAACATGCTCGCCGCCGACCTGTATTTTCAGAGAAAGGACTATGAGAGCGCGAAAGATGCCTGGCTGAAAGCCGCCGGGGCAAAGAAGAACGCATATACCGCGCCGATTTGCCGTTTTAACGCGGCGGCGGCGGCGGAGAACGCGGGCGATTTGGACACGGCGCTCGACTGCTATCAGAAAGCGGCGGACGCGGCAGGATTTTTGCTGGCCGACCACGCGCTGTTCAGCGTGGGGCGCGTGTATGAGGCAAAGCAGGACTTTGCCGCCGCGGCCGAAGCCTACCGCCGGCTGAACGACGCAAGCCCCGACAGCGACTGGGCATCGCTCGCAAAGACACGCCTCATCGCGCTCAAGGCAAGCGGCAGCATTGACTAGCGTTCCGTCCGTCTGGTCGGTCTGAGGGAAAGCACGGCGTATGCGGTGGCGGCATTGTTTTTGGGCAGTATGCGGTCTGTGGCAGTGCTTTTTTTTTGCGGCATGCGGACTTGATCAGTTCTATCTGCTTGAAGAGCCGACCGTCACGTACAATGAGGTGTACGCGGACACCACTGACTATATGCGCTGGTACGTGGACTTCCTGACGAACGAGACGGCGAATTCCGAGTATTACCCGTCAAAGAGAAATGCGTTCACCTTTTTGGGGACGGAAATCTATTACAAGATTTACGACAGCACGGCGACGCTCTCCTCGCACAAGAGTCGCGTTGAGGCCGTGAACAAGTCGGACTATTATTCCAACGCGGCGACGATGCTGATTGAGACGTTCAAGTACCAGACATTGGGGACTGATCCGGGCGGGTGGTCGTCGCCGTTCGTGGAATGCAGCGAGAAAAACACGCGCGTGCGCATCCGCCTGATGTCTTATGATGACACGAACGATGACCTGAGGGCGGGCGTCCGCCTTGACGGGGTTGATATGAACATCGTGCCGCGCCGCAACGACAGCCGCTATTCGTTCGACTTTTTCAACAAGGCTGAGGAGCGTCCGCTCCAATCGAACGTTGAGCCTGCCGACGGCGACAGCGACTACTGGCGCACTGGCTCGGGCAGCCCGGAAGCGTATTACGTGCAGCTGTATGCCGTCGCGGTGGGTCGCGACGGCAACTACACGCCGTCGTACAGCCTCGTGCTTGACTTGGGCACGATTCCCATACTGAAAAATCAGTAGCGGCATGCTTGCACAAGGGGACGAAAACCGCTATGATAGAGGTGCTTGGCCCTTTAGCTCAGCTGGATAGAGCATATGCCTTCTAAGCATAGTGTCGGGCGTTCGACTCGCCCATGGGTCAGTGCAAAAAACTGCGGCACGTGCCGCAGTTTTTTGTTTGCGGGCAAGAAAAAACCGGCAGGAAACCCTGCCGGTTTTTTGCCGGAAAGCGCGCTT
>CAMWTK010000105.1 GCA_947177175.1 uncultured Treponema sp. | reverse complement strand
GCGGTAATGACCGCCGTGCCCTGCTTGAGTGCCGTTACCGTGCCGTCGTCGTCTACTGTTGCGACCGAGGTGTCGGACAACTGCCATGTTACCGTCTTGTTGTCCGCGTTTTCCGGCAGTACCGTTGCCGTCAGTTTTCCCGTCTCGCCGCGCGCGAGCGTGAGTTCCGTCATGCTGAGCGCGATATTCTCAACGCGTATCGGGTTCACGGTGACGGTGCATGTCGCATACCCGTGGAACCATGTAGTGTCCGTCTTTGCGTAGATGATCGTCGTGCCTGCCCTGACCGCCGTCACTGTGCCGTCAGCGTCCACCGTCGCGACTGACGTGTCGGACGACGACCAGCTTACCGTCTTGTTGTCCGCGTCTTTCGGCGTTACCGTTGCCGTCAGCCGCGCCGTCTCGCCGCGCGTGAGCGTGAGCATATCCGTGTCGAGCATGACGCTCTCCACGTTGATGAGTACCGACAACACGGTGACCCGGCACGTCTGCTTGGGCGGTGCCAGCGGATTGCTGCCCGTCGCGGTGGCGCAGATGGATGTCTCGCCATAGTTATGCGCCGTTACCGTGCCGTCAGCGTCCACCGTCGCGACTGTCTCGTCGGACGACGACCATGTTACCGTCGTGTCGTCCGCATCGTCCGGGGTTACCGTCGCTGTCAGTGTCCGCGTCATGTCAGGCTTGAGCTTGAGACTCGTCTGGTTGAGCGTGATTTCCTTGACGTATAGCGGGTTTACGGTGAGCTTGCGTTCCGCCGTCATGCCGCCCGCCCGTGCGGTGGCGGTGATGGTCGTTTCGCCCGCCTTGTGCGTCGTGACCGTGCCGTCACTGTCCACCGTCGCGACTGTCTCGTCGGACGATGACCATAGTATCGTCTTGTCGTCGGCGTCCTCAGGAAATACATACGTCGTCGCCCGCACAGTCTCGCCACGCGTGACGGTATCCCTCATATAGAGATTGATGATCTGGACGAATACCGGGTTCACGGTGACGGCGCACTCCGCCGTTATGTCGCCCGCCCGTGCGTAGATGGTTGCCGTGCCGACCCCGCGTGCCGTGACCCAGCCGCCCCAAGCGTCTACCGTCGCAACCGACGTGTCGGATGACCACCAGGTTACCGTCCTGTCGTCCGCATCGTCAGGCGTTACCGTCGCCGTCAGACACTCCCCTGTGCCGCGCATGAGCGTGATCGTATTCTTGCTGAGCGTAACACTCTTCACGGCGATGACGGGTACCGGTTTTACGGTGACCGTGCAGGTGGCCGTCTTGTCGCCCACCTGTGCGGTGATGGTCGCCGTGCCTTCTGCGACCGCCGTGATCATACCGTCATTTATCGTCGCGACCGACGTATCGGACGACCACCATTGAACTATGGTGTAGTCCGCCGTGTCGCCCTGCCATGTTATCGTCGGTGTCAGCACTATTGTGTTGCCGACGGTGAGCGGGATCGTTTCCGGGCTGAGCGTGATGCTTTCTGCTATGGCAGGCTTCGGGTTCACGGTGACATGGCAGGTCGCCACCATACCGCCCGCCTGTGCGTAGATGGTCGTCTTGCCGGCGTTGGCCGCCGTCACCGTGCCGTCGTTGCCCACCGTCGCAATTGACGTGTCGGGCGAGTGCCATGTCACCGTCTTGTCGTCCGCGTTTTCCGGCATGACCGCCGCCGTCAGCCGCGCCGTCTCGCCGCGCGTGAGCGTGAGTTCCGTCATGTCGAGCGTGACGCGCTCCACCGCGACAGAAGCCGAATCTTGTTCACACCCGATGACGTGCAGTGACAGCAGCGCCGCACAGAGCACGGCAATCCATGTTGCTTGTTTTCTCATATCGTTCTCCTTGTCCGTCGCAGCGCGACGCGCTGCTTAACGAGTTTTTACTTGCTCGCACCGCTCGCATTTTCGTTCGCTTCGCTACCGAAAACCGTAAAAACTCGCGCAATGGTATCTCGTAAACAAAAGGTTGCGGCTACTCCGCAGAAGCCGCTGATTTCTTCTTTGACCCGCCGAGCACTTCCTGCTTGAAGTGCTCGATCTCCGTGTTGGCGTAGTCGATGAACGCGGCGTAGGCTTCCTCGCCCTCAATGAGCGCGTGGGCGTTCACGTGCATGGTCAGCAGCCGGTACGCCTCGTCGCTCGCGTTCCGCGCCGCCTTGAGCGCGCCCGCCGTCTTTGCCGACCGCTCATCCGTGCGCTGCCCCGTCAGCTCGCGCACTTCCTCGTTCGCGGCTTTCAGCTTCTCCACGAACGCGCCGAGCGATAGCGCGTCCACCTGCGCCTTGTATTTGCCCTCCAAGTCCTGAATAAAGTTGACGAGCAGCCCCGTCTCCTTGTCCAGCTGCGCCTGCACGTCAATCCTGTAATCCTTGATGTGCTGTTGCAGGACCTTCGCCGCCTCCGCGAGCGACTCCACCGGGAATCCCGCGTAGCCCGCCACCGCCTTCTTGTAGCCCGCGTACAACTGGTCGCGCAATCTGTCCGCCGCCGCGATTTTGTCGGTCGTGAGACTTTTCGCAGAAATCTGCAAGTTCTCGTCCTCCGCCGTGACCGCCTCGCGCAACGCCTTTACCTGCGCCTTGCACTTTTCCGCAACGGCGGAGTCCTTCTCCGCGCGCCCCGCCATGTTCGACACGAACATGAAGTGCGCCGCATTGTTCATGTTCCCCAAGAAAATCGACTGGATTTCCCTCATACAAACCTCCTTGCGCCGTCGCATGACCGGCGCAGTACGCAAAAATTTCGCTTGAAATATTCAAACGGATTCCGAAATGGCTTCAAGTGCCACTTGATATGTCCAAACGGTTTCAGAAATGCCTTCAAGTCGCACTTGAACCGTCCAAACGGTCTCGGAAGTACCCTCAAGTGGCAGTTGATGTGTCCAAACGGTCTCTGAATGCCCTTCAAGTGGCAGTTGATGTGTCCAAACGATTTCTGAATGCCCTTCAAGTGGCAGTTGATGTGTCCAAACGATTTCTGAATGCCCTTCAAGTCGTAATTGAGACCATGTTTTTTGTTTAGGAACGGAGAAACAACGGCGTTTTCGACAGGCTCAGCCGCCGCCATTGCGTGATGTTTATGGGCGAAGCGGGTTCTTAGGGCGGCAGCCCTAAGCG
>CAMWTK010000104.1 GCA_947177175.1 uncultured Treponema sp. | reverse complement strand
CGCAGCCGGTCATGGTGAGCGAGCCGCCTGCCGAGACGAAATCAATGCCGCCGCCCGTGCCGGTCGCCGCGTTTCCGCCCGTGATAACGAGGTTTTCGAGCGTGAGGTTCAGAATGCCGCCTGAGGGCCGCGCCTTTATTACGCGCGATTTTCCGCCCGCGTCGAGCGTTGCCGTGCCGGAAAGTGCCTTTATGGTGAGCGTGAGTTTTTGGGAAAGCGCGGAGAGGTCCGCCATGCCGTCCGCGCCGAGGTGTGCGCCAGGGGTCGCGCCATCCAATGTTCCGTCAACGAAAATCGTGTAATCGCTCGCACCGTCGTTCCGCGCGATGATAGCGTCCACAGCTTTTTGAACTGTTGCGAATGGCGAGAGGAAACTTCCCGAATTGCTGTCGCTCGCCGTGGCACTGTTTTTGTAAGGCTCGGTCTTGTCGTACCAGCCGCCCGTGCCGCGCACGTATAATGTTTTTGCGATGCTGTTCGCGACATCCTTCGCCGCGCCTTTTTCCGAGCCGCTCCAAGTGTCGGTGCAAAATCCATTGATGACGTTTATGTATTCAGAAAATATATGGACGATTTCACTTCCTTTCTTCACGGTGAATTTCACTTGATATGCGCCGGCGGAAATTCCGCTTTCGTTTTTTTGTGTGAGAGTGAAGTTTGGCGAAGTGCCTGTGATGGCGAAATGCGGAGTGCTTTCGGCGATGGGTGTGCCGTCCTCGTTTGTCTCGCTTATGTAAAGCGAGCATCCATCGGGCACTTTTATTTTCAGGCGGACAGTGCCGGGCTCTGTAGACGAAATTGCGAGCGCGATTGTGCCGTCCATTTCGATTGTGTCTCCGTTTATTGAAAGACCATCTTTCTTTCCTGAAAGCAACGCGGTTTCTTTCGAAAACTGCGGCGTTTCCTCGCCTTCAGTTTTTGCAAACGCAAATATTTCGAGCGTGAATCCTCCGTTCATGTCATCGGGCTTTTGGAATGAAAAATTTAGTTTGCCATCTGTCTCTGTTCCCTGGGCGAAATCTTTATATGATGGACTTTCAGGGGATTCGTCGTCCTTATAAAGCAGCGCGGCATAGACGAGTTCGGGCATTGAAGGCATCGCATAGCGCGAAGAGCCGTTCGAGACACGAGCGGTGACGGTCAGCACGCCGCTTTCGGAATTTCCTACCTCGCCGTACCCCCCCCCATAATTTCCTGCGGAGTTCTAGAAATGAGATTTTCGCACGAAGCGAGAAACGCTGCGACGAGCATTATGAGGATTGCTTTATATTTAAATGAGATTGATTTTTTGATTTGCATTGTGTTCCTCCGTGCCGCGCATTTTTTCTCTATTCTATATTTTACGACAGAAATTCATTTTTGTAAAGGGAAATTTTTCTGAGAGGTTTATAAACGAGCAAAGCGCGTTTATAAACCTCATTAGCAGCCCAAAATAAAATGAAGATTTCGCGAGTATAAAAACTCGCGTTTATTTCGGCATCCGCCCCTACTCCAATATCGCGCCCTTGTCCGCAGACGATACGAGCTTCGCGTAGCGCGCGAGGTAGCCCGTCGTCACTTTGGGGGGAAGCGGCTTCCAGACGGCGCGGCGTTTCGCCAGCTCCTCTTCGCTCACTTCCAGCGTGATCTTATAATTGTTGATGTCGAGCGTGATGTTGTCGCCTTCCTGCACAAGCGCGATTGGACCACCAACGGCGGCTTCGGGCGAGCAGTGACCGAGCGATGCGCCGCGCGTCGCGCCCGAAAAGCGTCCGTCCGTGATGAGCGCGACCTGCTTGTCAAGCCCCTGCCCCGCAAGCGCCGCCGTCACCGCGAGCATCTCGCGCATACCTGGCCCGCCTTTCGGACCTTCGTAGCGGATGACCACCACGTCGCCCGCATGGATCTGCCGATTCTGCACAGCTTCCATCGCCTCGCTTTCATCGTCGAACACGCGCGCAGGCCCGGTGTGCTTCATCAGCTCCGGGGCGCAGGCAGAACGCTTTACGACCGTTCCGTCGGGCGCGAGGTTTCCGAACAAAATGGCGATGCCGCCATTGTCCGAATACGGATTCTCGATCGGGCGCAGAATCTGCGGGTTGCGGTTCTTCACGCCCGCGATGTTCTCGGCAATCGTCTTTCCCGTCGCCGTCATCAGGCTCGTGTCAATCAAATTTTTCTTCGCAAGCTCGGCAAGCACCGCCTGCACGCCGCCCGCCTCGTCAAGCTCGCACATAAACGTGTGCCCGGCGGGAGCGAGGTGGCAGAGGTTCGGCGTGCGGCTCGAAATCTCGTTCACTTCGTGCAGGTCGATTTGTATTCCAGCCTCGTGCGCGATCGCCGGGACGTGGAGCATCGTGTTGCTCGAACAGCCGAGCGCCATGTCCGCCGCGAGCGCGTTCACAAAATTCTCTTTCGTCATCATGCGCCGCGCCGTGATTCCGCGCCGGTACAGTTCCATCACCGCCATGCCCGCATGCTTTGCAAGCGCGATCCGCCGCCCCGCGACGGCAGGAATCGTGCCGTTGCCCGGCAAGCCAAGCCCCAAGACTTCGGTGAGGCAGTTCATCGAATTCGCCGTGAACATGCCCGAACATGCGCCGCAGCCCGGACACGCGGAATGCTCAAGCTCCGCAAGCTGCGCCTCATCTATCTTTCCGACCGCAAGGCCGCCGATCGCCTCGAACATATCGGTGAGCGAAAGGTTCTTTCCCGCATACGGATTGCTTTCGTCGTTCCCCGGAAGACGGCCGGGCATCATCGGTCCGCCCGAACAGAACACCGTGGGCAGGTCGAGCCGCGCCGCCGCCATGAGCATGCCCGGCACGATTTTGTCGCAGTTGGGAATCATCACGAGCGCGTCGAACTGGTGCGCCTTTGCCACGCACTCCACGCTGTCGGCAATCAGCTCGCGCGTGACGAGCGAATATTTCATGCCCTCATGCCCCATCGCGATGCCGTCGCACACGCCGATCGCGGGGAACTCTATCGGCGTGCCGCCCGCCATGCGGATTCCGGCCTTCACCGCCTCGGCAATCCGGTCAAGCTCGATGTGTCCCGGAATGATTTCGTTCTTGGCGCAGCACACGCCCACGAGCGGACGCTCAAGCTCTTCGTCCGTGTATCCCATCGCATAAAACAAACTGCGGTGCGGCGCGCGCGCCGT
>CAMWTK010000103.1 GCA_947177175.1 uncultured Treponema sp. | reverse complement strand
CGCACTCAACGGCAAGTACCTACTAAATACTAAGAGGAGGCGACGATATGACAAAAACGCAGCGAATCCGCATGACGCTCGACATTGTGATGACGCTTCTTTCGGTCGCGCTTATGGGCGGCACGGTGCTCTTTCCGAGCGACAAGGTGCATCAGGTTCTGGGCATGGTGCTGCTCGCGCTGTGGGCGGCGCATGTCGCGCTCAACCGTCGCTGGTGCGCGTCGCTCTGCAAGGGAGCGTATCCGCCGTACCGCGTCATGCAGCTGTTCGTGAACGCGGGGATTGGCGTGTGCGCGCTGCTCGTGGCGGCAAGCGGCATGCTGATGGCGTGGTTCGTGCCGGTTTCGTCCGCAATCGGCTTTGCGCGCGCGGCGCACCTCGCAGGCTCGCATTGGTACTACCTTTTTATGTGCGCCCACATCGGCATGCATGCCGGGCAGATGGCGGCGCGGCTCGGAGCGGGGCGCGGTGGCGGCCGGAAGAAAACGCTCGCCCTGCGGATCGCGCTCGCGCTCGTGTGCGTCTACGGCGCGTATGCGTTCGCGCGGCGCGGCGTGTGGGAGTACCTTTTCCTGCGGCGGCATTTTTTCTTTCTTGATGTGGAAAGCGGATACGCGCTGTTCGCGGCGGATTATGTTGCGATGCTCGTGCTGTTCGCGGCTGCGGCGCATTATGCGGGGAGAGTGCTTGTGCGCCTTGCGAACAGGACGCGGCGGTAATGAGGGAGACAGACCCCTCGATTTTTTTGCGGAATAGGGTATTACCCTCTATGAATTTTTTAATAAAATGTGTTATACTTAATAACGGAATAAAAAATGAATACCGCTGTTGTCATAAAAAAACAATCACACTCAATGTTTGTAAACAAGAGTTTGAATAAAAACATTTCAAAAATTCCCGCACTTGAAAACGGAACAAGGTTTATTGACCTTTTCGCAGGTATTGGTGGCATACGATTGGGATTTGAGAAAGCCTTTCATGCCGATTCTAAAACGGTATTCGTATCAGAGTGGGATAAATTCGCGCAGCAGACCTACAGGGCGAATTTCGATGATGACTTTGAAATTGCAGGCGACATCACAAAAATAGACGAGCGAACGATTCCGCCGTTCGACATTTGCCTTGCAGGTTTTCCATGCCAGGCATTCAGCATGGCGGGCAAGCATCAGGGGTTCAATGACAATTACAAAGGAATATGCCGCGGAACATTATTTATGGATGTCGCGCGGATTTGCGAATACCACAAGCCGAAAGTCATTTTCTGCGAAAACGTGAAAGGGCTTGTTATCCATGACAAAGGAAGAACATTTAAAATCATAAAGTCCACGTTTGAATCTCTTGGGTACAAAGTTTTCGCAGAGATACTAAATAGCAAGGATTTCGGCGTTCCACAGAATCGCGAGCGGATTTATCTAGTATGTTTCAGAAAAGACATTGCCCCCGAAATTTTCGACTTCCCTAAAGGTTCAAAAAATCCTGTATCCATAAGGGATATAATGGATTCCTCCCCAGTTCCCTCAAAATATTATGTCAGTGATGTGTACATGAACTGTTTGAGAGAGCATCGCGAGCGGCATGAGGCTGCGGGACATGGCTTTGGCTATGTGATTCGTGATATAGACGGAATAGCGGGTACGATTGTCTGCGGCGGAATGGGAAAAGAGACCAACCTTATTGTTGACCACAGGGAACATTCCATGATTCCCATGACGCATATAAAAGGCGAAATCAACAAAGAGGACATACGGCGACTGACTCCCCGCGAATGGGCAAGATTGCAGGGTTTTCCCGAAGATTACAAGCTGATTCTTGCAGACACCCACACATACAAACAATTCGGAAATTCAGTCACGGTGACTGTAATTGAAGAAATCGCGCGTAAGATAAAGGAGTACCTCTGACACATGGAGAGCAGAATTTGGCGTTTCAACCGTGGTGAATGGACGGAAGCTTATGTATTCTTGAAACTTCTGAGTGAAGGAAAAATTTACGGCGCGACGGAAGACTTCAAAAAAGACATCACAAAGTTCATAAAAATCATAAGCGTCATCCGGCCAGAGAAGGAAGATTTCGTCCTAAAATACGACACGGACTTTGCCAGTGATAATCCGAGCGTGTCTGCTTTTTTGAATGAGACTGAATTTGCGGTCATAACGGTTCCAGAGTTGTCGGAGAAAGCGGAGTTTTTATATTCTAGATTGAGAACAGTCTCAAGGGAAAACGCCTTCGACATTCCAGAGATTCAGGCATTCCTTGAACGGCTCAGATTTTCTTCCCCAAAGTTACCCAAACTCCCGAAAACATTTGAGGACGAGTTCGGAAAGAAAACGGACATCATCGTCACCATCATAAACTCGGAGGACTCATCGCTTTCCACGGACGGATTTTCGATAAAATCCCATTTAGGGCAACCCTCGTCACTGTTTAATTCGGGCGATGGCTCGCGCCTGATTTATCGGATAAACGGCTGCACCGAGCACAGTATGCACGAGATAAATTCAATTGAGTCGGAGACGGGAATCATAGAGGCAATCCGCGATGACAAGAGACTTTCTCTTGATTTTGTAAGGACGGGAAAAGAAGAATTCGCCGCAAACCTTGAGTTCATCGACACAAAAATGATTGGGGCATTGAGTACGGCGCTTTTGTGCCAAACACATTATTTGGATGCCCCAGAATCAAACAATATGCGAGACATCGTGAGAGTCGTCGCTGAATATAATCCGCTGAAAGTCCGCTCACCGCAGCATTTCTACGAAGCCAAATTCAAGTCGTTCCTGTTCGCATCGCTCGCAGGTCTCACCGCCTCAAAACCATGGGACGGAAAAACGAGAATGACGGGCGGCTACATAGATGTGAACAGAGACGGCGACTTGCTTTACTACCGCGCGATTTCCGATGAGGTTTTCTGCTCGTACCTTTATGAGAACACATATATAGACCGTCCGAGTCGCGGCGTGAACAAGGATATTGCCATTGCAGAAGCCAAAGCCGCTCTAAAAGGCAAGAAATTGTCGGATTCCGAGTTGAGACAAGTTTCCATGAAGGACGACGGCAAAATGAAAGCCAAGAAAGGCGATTGGGGATACGTTTATCAAGAAAACGGCGATTATTTCATAGCCATCAATTTCCAAGTTCGATTCAGATAATGCGGAACCTCGCTTGAGGCATTTTTCACTCCCCAGCGCAAAAACAAGCCGTTCGTCAAACCGAATTCGTCCGCTGACTGAAAAGCAAGCCG
>CAMWTK010000102.1 GCA_947177175.1 uncultured Treponema sp. | reverse complement strand
GCCGCAGGCGAACAGCAGCCACAGCGTGGGAATCCGCCTTGCCGTGAGCGCGGACGCAAGCCTTTCCGACACGGTGACGACCCGTGAGGCTTCGTCCTCACCGTCGGCGGCAAAGACGAAAAAAGCACTCGTCGTCTACTACTCTTGGGGCGGAAACACGCGCGGCGTGGCAAAAGAAATCCAGCGGCAGACGGGCTTTGACACGGTGGAACTTGCGCTCGTCACTCCGTACTCCACGAACTACAACACCGTGCTGAACGAGGCGCAGCGCGACCAGCGCAGGCAGGCGCGTCCCCGGCTCAGAAACGACATCGCGGCGGACAAGTGGGCGGAGTACGACACGATACTCATCGGCTATCCCAACTGGTGGGCGAGCATCCCCATGCCAATCGCCACGTTCCTTGAAAGCCACGACTTTTCGGGCAAACGGATTTTGCCTTTCTGCTCGCACGGTGGCGGACGCTTCGGCCAGAGCCTCACCGCAATCGCCAAACTCGCCCCGCGCGCCCAGATTGCCGAAGGGCTTTCCGTGCACTATTCCGGCGGCGCGTCGCTTTCCAAAGACGTGGAAGCGTGGTTGCGCAAGACCGAAGTGAAGTGATAGGAAGGGCGGCGAAAAAGACATGTCATCCAACGCACTATCCAAGTAAGGTTGGATGAAAGTTTTTTTCGAACAAGTAGATAAACTCCATCATCACGGCTAATTCTGATGTCGTGCGAAAATTTCTTGAATCTGTGCGCTTATCGCCGCCGTCAGTTCTGATTGAATTCTCATTATTTTTATACTGTCCGCCGCGGCTTCTGGCTCTTTTATAATCTGATTTGGCAGCAACAGTTCCGCCGGGGTCGTGCGCAGGGAATCCGCGATTTTTATGAGCGACTTGTCGCTTACCCAAGTGCGGCATCCTTCTATATCATTGATTGTCTGCGCAGAAAGCCCTGCACGTTCGGCAAGTTTTTCCTGCGTCAAAAAAAGGCGCTTTCTGTACAGTTTTATATTTGAAGAAAGGCACTCTCTCAGTTCGTTTTGAGTCATATTTAGAATACTACGATAAAAGTAATGATTTTCCACTTGACAATAATTAGTATAATGTGTTACTATTATCAACAATTCATCATTGAAGAAAACAATAGTTTTAGGAATTAAAAATGAACAGGATGAAAAAAAGCGTAATCGTCGCCCTGCTTGCGGCATTGTGCGCGGCGGCATGGGCTGCAAGCCAGGAAGAATTGTTGCTTCAGGCGGCACAAAATAGAGATATGGATAAATTACAAAGTGCTCTTAACCAAGGAGCGGATGTAAATTGTACAGATGCAGATGGATTCTCTGCTTTGCTCCATGCTTGTAAAAAAGAATGGGATGAAGGTGTGGCATATCTGCTTGGAAAAGACGTGGATGTTGATGTAGGTAATAAAAACGGTAAAACAGCCCTTATGTACGCTGTCTCACACTGGAATATGACGAATGCTCGTAGGCTTATAGATAAGGGGGCAAATATCAATGCGAAAGATTTTGAAGGAAAAACGGCGTTGATGTATGCAATTGAAAGTAATAACGACCGTGCTGCTGATTTTCTTTTAAGACAAGGTGCAGATTGTCTTGCAACGGACAGTTATGGAAATACCGTCGCCATGTATGCTGTAAGGTATAAAAGCAGAGCGCTTTTGAGAGAATTGGTGAAAAACCCTCTCATTGACTGGAACAAAACAAATAACGACGATGTTTCGCCATTCGCTTTGGCGTGTATGGACGGAGATTTAAATATAATAAACCGGCTGCTGCAAGAAGCGCCTATAGAGATTTCTGATTCCCGTATAGACGGAATGCCGATTATAGTCTGGCTTATTTCCCATAGAAAATCTGCAATCGTCATAGAATACCTTGTGGAATTTTGTAATCCAAGAGAAATTCGTTCAATGATTGACGATGAAGGACATGACATAAAATACTGGGCAGAAAAGCAAGGCTACAAGAATATTCTTATTCGACTTGATGAAATTGAGGAAAAAGAGTCACGGCGAAACCGTGCATATTCTAAACAACTGCGAAATTTTTAGGGGATAGAATCCTCAAAAAATATTTTTATAAGGAGTTTTTTTATGAAAAAATCAAAAAAGACGGCAATTTTTGCCGCATTCGCTGTGTTGGCTTGTGCGACCGTGCATGCCTTAGACCCAGAGGAGTTGCTTTTGGAGGCGGCAATGAATCAAAACTTGCCAGCACTAGAAAATGCAATAACACAGATAGGAAGGAGTACATCATATAATATAAATTATTTGCATCCTACTCTCTATAAAAGTGCATTGATGTTTGCCTGTGAAAACAATTGGTATCCTGGCGTAGAACGTTTGCTAAAGGCGGGTGCAAATCCGTCGTATAAAAATGGTTATGGACAGACTGCTCTTATGTTTGCCGTAAAAGAATGTAATAACGACACTATTGCCAAAGAGCTGATAAAAGGGCATGCAGAAAAAAATGAAACTGATAATCAGGGAAAAACCGTGTTGATGTATGCAGTTGAAAATCAATCAACTGATATGGTTGGCTTTCTCCTAAAACAAGGCGCAAACTATAAAGCGATAGATCAGTTTGGCAACAATGCGCTCATGTGGGCGGTAAAAAGTGGCAATCGTGATGCGGTAAAATCATTTCTTAAGGCAAATTCTGTAAATTGGGAACAACGTGATTCTGAAGGAAATGATGCTTTTATGTTGGCATGTATGGAAGGCAACTTAGATATGGTGAAGATTATTATCAATGGAAACAGTGACTTCGACATTGAAAAGAAAAATGATGCAGGAAAACCAATTCTTATTCAACTTATACAAAAGAAAGCATCAAATGCAATCATTGAGTACATTATGCGTGAATATGATCCTGTCCGTCTTTTTGAACTGACTGATGATGAACGTCATGATGTAGAATACTGGGCAAAACGTATGAACAACAAAACGGTTGAGCGCGCACTTAAAGAAATAAAGAAGGAGAATAACTTATGAAAAAAATTCTCCTGCTCATACTTTGTCCGCTGTTTTTGTTTTCCTGCAAAACGACGGACGTTCAGCCGGCGATTCCTGCCGTCTCCGAAGAAGAGGCGTTGTTCGCTCGGCTCAAAAAATGCGTGATGGAAAATGACGCGGCGGCGCTCAGGCTTCTTGCCGACGACACCACGCCCAATGCAATGCGCGCCGTCATCAACGCTACAAAACTAGAAGGCGGGCAAGCATTGCTCCATGTTGCCGTCCTGAACGAATCGCCTGAAATAGTGGAAATCCTCCTGAAAAACGGCGCGTCAAAGTCCGTAAAGAACAAGGCGGGAAAAACTCCCGCCGACTACGCAAAGAAAAGCGAAAACCGCAAAATCCGCGAACTGTTCGGCATAAAAGACGATGCAAAAACGCCGCCGCCGTCGTACGAAAAAGT
>CAMWTK010000101.1 GCA_947177175.1 uncultured Treponema sp. | reverse complement strand
CTTCCGAAGCGGGGTTTTCCCTCTCCCAAACCCTCACCCTTTCCCAGCACGGCTTAGGTAGGGCTACTGCCCTAAGAACCCGCTTCGCCTCCGCGCGGGCGGCGGGTCAAGGCAGTGTTTTGAGCAGCGCGGAACAGCCTTGCACGATGTCGCGGTAGGTGTCCTCAAAGTTGTGCGTGTACCAGGGGTCGGCGACGTCGCGCGTCATGCCGCAGAACGACAGCAGCTTGCGCACTTTGCCGGACGGGTCGCCGCCGAACAGATCATGCAGGTCATCGACGTTCTCGTCGTCCATGCAGACGATCAGGTCAAAGCGCGCGTAGTCGGCGCGGGCGGCAAGGCGGGCATAATGCTCGGTGAACGGCACGGCATATTTTTGCAGCACGTCGCGCGTGCCGCGGTGGATGCCGCAGCCGATTGCGTCGGGTCGGGCGGCGGCGGAGTCGATAGAAAAATCGTCCTCGCGCCCCGCGCGGCGCACGAGGTCTTTCATCACCATTTCTGCCATGGGCGACCGGCAGATATTCCCGTGGCAGACGAACAGGACGGCATGCATACGATTTTCCCTCCGCACGAATCAGCCCACGAGGTCGCGCACGAACCGCAGCGACTGGGGGACGTTCTTCACGCCCTCAAAAATGAGGTACGCGTCCGGGCATTCGCTCCTGATGACCGGCAGGAAGTCGCGCCAGCCCATCAGCCCGTCGCCGAGCGGCACGATTTCCAGGTCGTCCCCGCTGACCTGATAGTCCTTGAGGTGGAAGCCGCAGATCTTGCCATGGAACAGCTTGAGGCACGTCTCAAAAATCTTGGCGCGCTGCTCGTGGTTGCCGACATACAGATAGTTGTAGAGGTCAACGATAAAGCGGAAGTGCTGCTGGCCGGGGTCGATTTCGTCGGCAAGGCGTTTGAGCTGTTCGGGGCGGTACATGCAGTGCCCCCACGCGCCCTCAAGCGCCATGCACACGCCCGATTCCGCGGCGACTGCCGGCATGGGGCGGAAGACTTCGACCACTTCGCGGAACGCTTCGTCCGTCTGATTCTTGGGATTGTACGTCCATTTGTCGTCGTTGTAGCTGCCCGTCTCGCTCGCGACGAACTGCGCGCCGAACGCGGCGGCATGGCGCAGATGGTCGGCGTATTTTTCCGCGCCCGCGCGCACTTTGCCTTTGTCCGAGTGCACGGGATTAAAATACGCGCCGAGCAGCGGGATTTCCACGCCGTTGTCGTTGAAGCCGCCGCGGATCTGTGCGATGACTTCCGGCGTGAGCGTCCCGGGATTCCCGTTCTGCCCCTCCACCGCCTTCGCGATTGCCAGCTGCACGCCGTCAAAGCCCCATTCGTGCGCCGTCTGCCCGAGCCATGCCGCGCTCCCCTTTCCGATGTCATGCGGCCGTATCAAAATCTTCATGCTACCTCCTCGCCTCGCAGGCACTTCCGTATGGTATCACAGTCGGCAAAAATATGCTAGGAACGGTATGGAAAAAAAACGGCAGACCGCCTATACTGTGCGTATGGAAACCGCCCTGTACCTTATCCCCGTCCCGCTCGGCGAAACGAGCCTTGACCGCGTGCTGCCAGCGTACAACCACGACATCATCGTGCGCATCAAGCATTTTATCGTGGAGAACGTCCGCTCCGCCCGCCGCTTCCTGCGCAAGGCCGACACGGCAATCGACATCGACACGCTCACGTTCTATGAGCTGAACGAACACACGGACGAAAAGTCGCTCGCGCACCTGCTCGACCCGCTCGCCGCCGGACAGCCGATGGGCGTGATTTCCGAAGCGGGCTGTCCCGCCGTGGCGGATCCCGGTGCCGCCGCCGTCGCGCTCGCCCACCAGAAGCATTTGCCCGTCGTGCCGCTCGTCGGCCCGTCGTCAATCATGCTCGCGCTGATGGCAAGCGGCTGCAACGGACAGAACTTCGCGTTCAACGGCTACCTGCCCGTCAAGCCGAACGAACGCGCGGGCAAACTGCGCCAGCTGGAAAACCGCGCCCACAAGGAACGACAGACACAGATTTTCATCGAAACGCCCTACCGCAACGCGCAGCTGATTGCGGCAATCATCGCCGCCTGCCGCGCGGAGACCAAGCTGTGCATCGCCGCCGGAATCACCACCAACCGGGAATACATCGCCACAAAAACAATCGGGCAGTGGAAGAAGTCTCCACCGCCCGACCTGGCAAAAATCCCCGCGATTTTTCTGCTTTCCGCGTGAGCCTACCGCCGCTTGCCGAAAATGCGCAGAAGCGCGAGCAAGAGGTTGATGAAGTCGAGGTACAGCTCAAGCGCGGCAAGGATGGACACTTTCCGGTAGTCGTCGTTGCCGTTGGCATACGCCGCCGTCCGCATGATTTTCTGCGAATCGTAAGCGGTCAGCCCGGTAAAAATCACCACGGTCGCCACGGAAATGAGGACGTTCAACATGTTGAGCGGTGTTTTGGTGACGAGCGAGATAATCCCGCCGACGAGCGACGCAAGAATCACCCCGATCAACCCCATCATCAGGTAGCGGCCGAGCGAAGTCAGGTCGCTTTTGGTACGCATGCCGTACACGCTCATCACCGTGAACAGCAACGCCGTCGTAAAGAACGCCGAGGCGATTGAATCAATCTTGTAGACGATAAAGATAGAGGAAAGCGTCGCGCCGTTGAGGACGGCATACGCGATAAAGCCGAGCATTGCCGCGCCCACGCTGATTTTGCGGATAGAAGCCGTCAGCCAGATGACCAAGCCGATTTCCGCGACGGCGAGCAGCAACCACCCGCCGATGCCATGCCCGAAAATGAGGCGGAGCATCGTTTGCGAACTCGCGACGGCAAACGCGCTCGCCGCGCTCACGAACAAAGCCAACGCCATCCACCCGTAAGTGCGCCCGATAAAGCGCGACTTCTCATCCGCAGAAAAATTTCCGACGGTACGAACTTCTTCCATAACGGCATCCTCCTGTAACCGATAACCGCACGACGTGCAAAAAAGTCGGGCTAGCCGAATTCGAATCGGCGACCCCTTGCCCCCCAGACAAGTACGCTAACCAGCTGCGCTATAGCCCGATATGTATCAAGACTATATAGAAAAACCGCGCCTCTGTCAACGAACCCTGCCGCGCGGTCAGTCCTTGGTCAGGTCAAGCAGGCGGCGGAACGCGCTGTCGGGCTTTTTCAGCTCGCGCGAGCCGCGGGTAATCTTGCACAGGGACATGCCGTATTTGCGGGCGATCTCACGCTGGGTCGTGCCGGAATCAAGCTCGCGCACCAGAAGCCAGCGCATGGCAAAATCCCGGCGTTCGGCGGGCGTAAAGAGACAGCAGAAAAAATCGTAGATGAAGCCCGGCTCGTGGTGGTCGGAAAGCAGCTTGCAGATCTCGCGCGTCGCTTCTTCCAGCCGCTCGTCCTGCTCCGCCGTGGCAATGTTCTGTTCCATAGAAACAGTGTATCACAATCGCCGTTTTTTTTAAAGCGGGCGCGGGGTTTTCTTACCGCTTGGAAGCGGTAGGAACGTCTTGGGAGAGGAGAAACCCTCTACTTCCGAAGCGTGGGTTTCCCCTCTCCCAAACCCTCACCCC
>CAMWTK010000100.1 GCA_947177175.1 uncultured Treponema sp. | reverse complement strand
TTCGGCGAGCCGAATTCCTCCGCTGACCCAAAAGCGAGCAGTTCGGCAAGCCGAATTCATCCGCTGAGCAAAATGCCGCCGCATTCCCTACATCGCATCGAACAGCGGTTTCAGCCGTCCGAAGTCGCTTTTGCGGCACACGGCGTAGAAAGTGACATGCGCTTCGTCATCTGAGATGGGAATAGGAACGCGCCCAGACGGAACGCCTTCGCGCTCGATCACGAGGTTGGAGGTGAACGACGGCAGGATAGACGTATCGACGAGCGTCAGGAAGTCCTTGCGCTCGCTTTGGACGACAAAGCGGGTGTTCGGGATGAGACGGACGACCAGTTCGCGCCAGAAGCCGATGTCACGCATAAGGAGCATGGTCTCGCCGTCAATATTGCGGAATGAGACGCTCTTTTTTCCCGCGAGCGGATGATTTTTGGGAGCGGAAAAAAGCAGCTGCTCGGACGTGAATTTCTTGCAGACATACGTGCCGCCGTCCGCTGCCTCCGTGAGGATGCCCACCTGCACATCGCCGCGATCAAGGTCGGCGAGGATTTCCGCCATGCCCTTTGTTTCTATCGTGACCGTGACATGGGGAAACACGCGGTCGGCAATCGATTTCAAAATCTGTACCGGGGTGGGCGCACAGGAGGCAATCGCAAGCGACTTTTCGTTCTGATAACGCTCTGAAAGTTCCGTTCTCATGGCCTCCACGTCCGCATCGATTTTGCGGGCAAGGTCTGCGGCAAGAATCCCGTATTCGTTGAGCGCAATGGTGTTTTTCGTGCGCGTGAACAGCGGCACGCCGAGTTCTTCCTCAAGCCGCTTCATCGAACGGCTGACCGCAGGTTGCGAGGTGTGCGTTTCCTCCGCCGCCTGCGTTACGCTTCCACACCGCGCGAACGCCAAAAACTGCCTGATTTGATAGAGTTCCATTGCTTCACTTTCTCCTTGGCTTGATGGTAACATATTTTCCGATGTTTGTCATATCCCGAACGCATAGCGTGTTGCGAAAATTTTATTGTACAAACGGCGGTGCTTTTTCGTATAATACTGACAAGTACATCGCAATCAAATACCAAACAAGGAGACTTCCATGAAACGAATGAGGATATGTTTTGCCACAATCGCCGCACTCACATTCGCGGGCTGCGCAAAAAAGGCAGGAACGGATGGCGCACTTGTCATCGTGCGGCAGGGCGTTTTTGCGAGCGGTGGCACGGTAACGCAGCCTGTTGCTGGGGAATACGCGCCCGAAAAAAGCTGGCTCGACCAGACGCGTGCGGGGAACACGGCGCACATCGACCATGCCGGCACGTTCTTCCAAATTCCCGCCGTGGAGAAAGGCGCACCCATTGTCTACCTGCACGGCTACGGACAAAGCCGCGTCGGTTGGCAGTCCACGCCCGACGGACGCGAGGGCTGGAGCGATATTTTCCTGCGCAAAGGACACGCCGCGTTCCTCGTTGACCAGCCGCGGCGGGCGAGCGCAGGCGCGACATCGCGGATGGCGAGCGCGGGCGGAATTGACGCATGGGGCGCGGACGGCAAGGACTATATGCCCGGCGATCAGGCATGGTACACGCATTTCAGAATCGGGCTTGTCGCGCCCGAACGCTACGAAGGTTCGGCATTCCCCGCAGGGGAGGCGGCGCAGAATCAGTTCTTCCGCCAGATGACTCCGAACACTGGCGACTACGATGAAAAACTTTTCGGCAATGCGCTGAGTGAAGTCCTCAAGGACGTGCGGAGCATGACGGGCAAAAAAGCGGTCTACGTCACGCACTCACAGGGCAGTCGCGTTGGCTGGCAGACGGCGGCGGAAAACATAGCGGCAATTGTCGCAGTTGAGCCTGGCGGAACTCCCGCAGTCGGTTCAGAAGAGTACAACAAGTTTCTCTCCGCAAAAATCCCGATGCTGATTTACTTTGGCGACTACATCGACAACGGTTCTGCCGACATCATGTCCACTGGCTTTTGGAAGAACGTGCGCGATACGGCACGGGATTTTGCCGAGCATTACAACGCCGACGGCGGCGATGCCACGGTGATTGATCTTCCTGCAATCGGCATTACGGGAAACAGCCACTTCCTTTTTCAGGAAATGAACAACGCCCAAATAGCCGATCACATGGAAGCATGGCTCAAAGCACGTGGACTTGCGCAGTGAAGCAGCAGGAAAGCAGACGGACAAAAACAAAAGGAGGACACTATGAAAAAACTGATTGGCATTGCGATATTTTTATCCGCAATTATTTGTTCCTGACGAAGAATATGAGCGGCTTGCCGAAGAAGAATATGCAGGACGCGGAAAAAAGCGATTCGGAAATCAAATGTTCAGCCGTGCGGAAAAGGGCGTTCAGCTTCCAACGTTTACGGGCGTGGCGTTCGTAAACGACCTTTTGAAAGCGGAAAACGCAGCGAAATGCCCGGGACTGCATTACGTCGTGTTCGAGCCGGGAGTCATCAACAACTGGCATTTGCACGAAGGTGGACAAGTGCTGATTGCAACGGACGGAATCGGCTACCATCAGATTGAAGGCGGAAAAGTGCAGGTCATGCATCCCGGCGATGTGGCAATTTGTCCGCCTGGAATCAAGCATTGGCACGGCGGAAGCAAGGATTCGGTGTTCGCCCACATTGCCACGAATTCCGACCCGGACAAGCAAGGCGTTCAGTGGTTTGAGCCGATTTCAGAAGAAGAATATGAGTCGCTTTCAGGCGCAACAAAATAGAAGGAGAAAACTATGGAATACGTAACATTGTCAAACGGAATCAAGATGCCACAGCTCGGCTACGGCGTGTATCAGGTATCGCCGGAAGAATGCGAACGGTGCGTGATTGACGCGCTCTCGCTCGGTTACCGCCACCTTGACACGGCGCAGAGTTACTTCAACGAGGAGCAGGTCGGAAGCGCGGTGGAAAAATCAGGCGTGCCGCGCGGGGAAATCTTCCTCACCACCAAAGTTTGGATTGAGCATTATGGCTATGACGAGTGCAAAAAATCGGTGCTGGAATCGCTTCGCAAGCTCAAGACGAACTATATCGACCTCATGCTGTTGCACCAGCCCTTTGCCAACTACTACGGCGCATGGCGCGCGCTTGAGGACTTGTACGACGAGGGCAAACTCAAGGCAATCGGCGTGTCGAATTTCTCCCCTGACCGACTGGTGGACATTGCCTCGTTCGCGCGGATTCGCCCGATGGTCAATCAGGTTGAGACGCACCCGCACAACCAGCAGGTTGAGGCGGCGGAATGGATGAAAAAGTACGGCGTGCAACACGAATCCTGGGCACCGTTCGGCGAAGGCAGGAACGGACTGTTCACCGACGCGACGCTCGCGGAAATCGGCGCGAAGCACGGAAAGACTGCGGCGCAGGTCATGCTCCGCTGGCAGATTCAGCGCGGAATCGTGGTCATCCCCAAGTCCACCCACAAGGAGCGCATGGCGGAAAACCTTGACGTGTTCGGATTTGAGCTTTCTGCCGACGACATGGCGCAAATCGCCACGCTCGACAAAAAGGCAAGTTCGTTCTTTTCGCACCAAGATCCCGCAATGGTTGAGTGGTTCGTGCGGATGGTGGAGGAGCGCAAGGGAAAGCGCGACGCGTCTAGCGAAAAGAAGCAGTGGTAGGTACGGCGCGAACGTCCGCTGACCTAAAAGCAAGCAGTTCGGCAAGCCGAATT
>CAMWTK010000099.1 GCA_947177175.1 uncultured Treponema sp. | reverse complement strand
ACTGGAAGCAGGCACGTACCGGCTGAAAGTCGTTACCCAGGCACTCTCCTCAAAGACATACCGGAAGAAGCCGACGGCATTCACCTTTCAGACTGAGCTGACCGCCGTGTAAGCGGCATACGCAGGCAACACACGTCCGGCGCACTCCAGCGCCGGCTTTTTTTGCGCCCACACTCGTTTTTGCAGCTGTGCCTATCCTGTCCGTGCTCCTTGCTTGTTCCAAAAACTGGAGCGACAACAACCAAAATCTGGAACGACAATAATCAAAAAGTTGAACGACAACAACCAAATTCTGGAGCGACAAGTAACAGATTGTGGAACGACAATACAACATTTCTTTCCCCTCCCCTTACCTCAAACATATTCCGCAAGTTGTATACCAGTAAATGCTTCCATGATTTTGATGTTTTCGTCATTCGTGCTCTGTACATTCGTGTGGAACAAGCCCGACTCCTGTATGTGACGCAATGATAGGGGATGTATTATGCGGTTCGCTGACCAGACAACTTTTATATCGTTCTTCAGTTCCATAAATTTTAGCCAAATATCGTCCGTAGTGAGGCAATGCTTTTTTATCGCTTCACTATTGAACGCCTCTTCGGTAAAAATATGTGGCGGATACAATACGCCTCCACATCCAGTCGCGAACAGTTTGAAAGACGGCTCTCTGCTTCCTGTATATTCCCATTCCCAGTCATTATATTTTTTCAGTGTGCCGTCAGCGTTCTTGGTAATTCTATGCACCCTGCGCGCGCAGACGGCTTCGGGATATCTTTCGTGGCATCGCAATAAATCGCGCACGAGATTTCTGTCATACAGCGAATCATCATCGACAGTGATGATGATATCATCAGGATATTCCTGCATTGCGTAAAAGTATTTTTTGTGCGGCTTTATATTGTCATATCCTGTTTTGATTGCAAAGTTGTATTTTTCCAGTTTTCTCAGTTGTTCAGGAATATCAGAATCAACAGTGTCTGTGCCGAGATACAAGACAATCCGCTCCGGCAAGACGGTCTGCTTGAGCAAAGAACGGACGACAAGATGCAGGCTGCCGAGCCGTGCGGGAAATGACGTGAGCGAAACAGTCACGCCTTTGCGGACAGGCTTTTTCTTGGGTATGGGAAGCCTGACAAAAATCTCTGCCAAAATCCTGCGCGCTATTCTGTGTAAGAACATTTTTTTTACCTCCTTATTGAAGCACACAAAAAACTTATTTCACAACTCCCGCAGTATTTCCAAAAACCGCTGCGTGATGCGCGGCCATTCACGGTCGCGCAGGTCGAACGTATAGTGCACTTCATGCCGCTCCATAGCATTCTCCACCGCGCGCATGAAATCTTCATATCCGTATGTTACCGGCACGCCGACTTCCGCGAGTTTCGGCGTGTCGCAGTAGGCGACTATCGGCTTTCCCGCCGCCATTGCCTGGTAATACTTCGCCGTTATGCCGAGTGGACGGTTTTTGTAAAAATCCGTCATGTAGGGAACCATCACCACGTCGCAGTTCGTTATCCATGCGGGAACTTCTTCCGGCCTTATTCCGGGAATGTACGTCAGATTCGGAATCTCGCTGACCCGTTTCCTGATTTTTTCGTCGGGGAAATTCGGGCAGACGACAATATAGTTGAAGTCCCTGCGCCGCGCGGCCGCCTCGAACAGCAGTGCCCACTCGACTTCCCACGCTCCCACGTACAGAACCGTATGCGATTTTTTCAGCGGATCGGGAACATCGTGCCGTGCGCGGTACGGGGCGATGTCAACGCCGTTCGGAAGTATGGTATGCTTCACGCACGTGTCAAACTGCGGGATTTTTCGCCGGTACAATGCAAGCCCCTCGTCATTCACGACAAGCGTCATGTCCGCGCCAAGCATGACATGTTCCTCTGCCTTTGCGCGTCTGGCGAGCGCACCGTCATACATGAGCGGATCGCTCGGACGGTAGACGAATTTCGCCTGCGGAAAGCGTTTCTTCAGAAAATCAAAGAGGACTACCGCGCCACAGCTTTCGATGACAAACACGTCCGTGCCTGAAAAATAACGGTCCGCAAACCGGCCGAGACCACCGAACGAAAAGCGTTCGAGCGCGTCCGCGAAGGCATCGGGAAGCCGCTTGCCGACGGCATCCGGGAGCTTGAGCGTCGGAAGCGTCACGTTGGTCAGCGTTGAGCCGCCGACTTCGTAGCGGATGCCTTTTGAAAGGGCGGCAATCGACTTGCGATTGTACAGTTCCTGATGCTGAAAAAGGCTGTAGTACGGACGCGGAAAGCTGAAAAAAACGACCTCCGCGCCGCCGTTGCAGCATGCCTCCGCGAACTTGTGAAAACCGCCCTGCCGGTTCGAAACCCAGCTGTGGACGGTCAGGAACACGACTTTGTTTATCTGTGCGCTCATCGTGCTTCTCCGTGCCGCTTGAGGACGACGAAGAACCGCCCGTCCTCCCCGTAAATATCGTGCCAGTACGTAGACAAAAGCAACGGCAAGCCGGGATTTTCGTGGAGATACCCGTCCTTGCATTTGAACCCGAGCGAGTTCAGCATATCATCGTTCCAGATGCTTCCTTCCGAGGGAACGACCGTAACAAGTTGTTTTATCAGGGGAAAGTTCCGCGCGTTTATGCGCAAGCCGTCCGCAAGCCCGATCGTTCCCGAAAATGAAATGCCGATTTCCTTGCCGCCGTCCGCAAACCTGCCCAGGTCGGAAAGAAGCATATCCGTGCGGGAACGCTGGTACTCTTTCTGCTCGGCAAGGCTCGTGCCGTATGCATGCATGAAGACGGCGCATCCGTACACGAGGCAGCACACCGGCAGCACGCGCCATTTTCCGCCCGCGCCGCACAGTCCCGCACAGACAAGGGCGACGAGCATATTGAAGCCCATCATCGCCCGCGGCTCAAACAGCGGCCGCTCAAAGACAAGGTACGGTCCGAACGAAAGGACAAAGCCCGCGACAATGAACATGACGACGGCGACGCCGGAGGCAATCTTGCCCCGCATCGCATTCCTTGCGCTCGCAATGACAAAGCCAATGGCGGATAAAAGCAGAAAGCATTTTGTCCATATTCCGCCGAAAAGCGGCAGCGTGTTCCGCGCGTATGCAGCGATATTCTGCGGAACGGCAGAAAGCGTGATGACCGTCGAGAAATTCGAATCCGCCGCGTTCTCCATGGTGTTCATGAAAAGGAGCTTGAAAACCAGCATCGCACACAAATATGCCGCGGCGGCAATCCCACCGAAAGCAAGCGCTCGCAGCCCCGGCTCTTTTTTGAGCCACATCGACAGCGAAACATACATCGCCAGGAGAATAAAGATGCTGCTCCCTGCCTGATAGCACATACAGCACAGTATCAGCGAGACGACTGAAACGAAAAAGAACACGCGCCTGTTCGCCACGAACAGAAACGGAACGACAGGAAAGAACGCGGCGAGCGCCATATAAGGCGAGTCGAACCGGTACGAGAAATTCTGCGCGAAAAACGGCGAGAGAAACAGCAGCGAACACGCCAGCAGTCCCGGCAGCGTGATGTTCCCGTCACGAAGCACCGCCGCAAGCAGGACCGTCGCCAACGACATGACGGCTATCGTTATGAACTGCGTCAGCGGAGCGATGTCCGAAAGGCGGACGCTCCCATGAATGGCGATTGAAAAGAAGTCGGAAATATACCGACTGAAGCCAATCCATGAACGGCTTCCCTCATAGCTTCTCCAAATGTCATCACTATAGTAAAAATCCGCGCCGATGATTTTAAAGAGACAGACATAATAAAACACGGCCATTCCTGCAAAAGCAATCGCAAGCCGTTTCGCGTCGGTTTTCCTGCGCCAAGAAGCCAGCTCCTGCCGCATTTCATCCGCAAGATTCCGGCCGTTCTTCGTATAGCCGAGAAAAACTGCAAGCGCGATGATTGTCATCGCGATGAACGAGCAGTGCTTTATAATCTCAATCC
>CAMWTK010000098.1 GCA_947177175.1 uncultured Treponema sp. | reverse complement strand
TGCAAAAAATACACTCTTTTGCGGAAAAATTTTTGAAAAAAAGCAGTTTTTTGCCCGCCGGTTTGCGCCCGTGCCATGCTCCCCCGCCATGGTACGGCACGCAAACAAACCGATTGCTTTTTGCGGCGATTGGTGCTACCGTTGAGGGAGGGACGGCGCGCGCTGTGCCGTTCCGCAGGAGGAAACCATGGGCTTGTTCAAGGGAAAGACGGTCATCATCACCGGGGGCGGGCGCGCTGTCCTGAGCGACGGCCGCTGCGGGTCAATCGGATATGGGATTGCGACGGCGTTCGCAAAAGAGGGCGCGAACATCGTCGTGACGGGGCGCAACGCCAAGAAACTCGACGACGCGAAGGAAGAGCTTGAGCGGCTGTACGGGGTCGCGGTGCTTCCCATTGCCGCCGACGTGAGTGCGGGGAGCGACAACGAGACCGCCGTGAACGCGGTCGTCGCTCGGACGATGGACGAATTCGGCAGGATTGACGTGCTGGTGAACAACGCGCAGGCTTCGGCTTCCGGCGTTCCGATTGCCGAGCACACGGTGCAGCAGTTCGACCTCGCGCTGTATTCCGGGCTGTACGCCGCATTCTTCTATATGAAAGCCTGCTATCCGCACCTCAAGGAGACGCAGGGCAGCGTCATCAACTTTGCCTCCGGCGCGGGGCTGTTCGGCAACTTCGGGCAGGGCGCGTATGCGGCGGCGAAGGAGGGTATCCGCGGGCTGAGCCGCGTGGCGGCGACCGAATGGGCAAGGGACGGCATCAACGTGAACGTCATCTGCCCGCTGGCATGGACCGCGCAGCTCGAGCAGTTCAAGAACGCATACCCCGACGCATACGCGCAGAACGTGCGCATTCCGCCCGCCGGACGGCTCGGCGACGTGGAGAAGGACATCGGCCGCGTCTGCGTCCAGATTGCCGGCGGCGACTTCAAGTACATGAACGGCGAGACCATCACGCTTGAGGGCGGCATGGGGCTGCGTCCGTAAGCAGGAGGAGACGATGAGAAACATGAGGATGCTGCCGGTGGTTGCCGTGCTGTTCGCGCTCACGGCGCAGGCGTTTTTTGCCGATACGGTCATTCCGGCGGACCGGCTGCCGCCGCAGATTCGGGACACCGTGGCGGCGGCTTTTCCCGAGCGCACGATCCGGCGTGCGAAGGCCGATTCGCATGAATACGAGGTCGTGCTTGATGACGGGACTGAAATCGAATTTTATCAGGACGGAATCTGGAAAGAAATCGATTCGCGCGCGGAAATTCCCGGGTCGCTGCTGCCGGAGTTCGTGACCGTGTATGTCAGGGAGCATTTCCCGGGCGCGGCTGTCTGCAAGGCCGAGAAAAACAGGAAGCACCTTGCGGTCGAAATTTCGGACGGCACGGAGCTGTATTTTTCTCATGACGGGCACTGCCTCAGGAAGAAGACCGGCAGGAGGCACGACCGGCATCACGGCGACCATCATTGGTAGCCGGTTGCGGGCTGCGGGTGCAACAGATCGCCGTTTTCTGCGTCTAATAGTAAGCATAGCGTATTTTTAGGGAGGCTCTTGCGTATGGAACGGAAAACGGCGGATGTCCGCGCAGCGGCGAAACAGTATTCTGGCGGCGAGGAGATTTTCAATGCGGTGACGCACGGCGTGGGGGCGGCTCTTTCGGTGGCGGCGCTCGTGCTGCTGGTCGTGCGGGCAGTGACCCGTGCTCCGGCGGAACAGCGCGGGTATTATGTCGTGAGCTTTGCGCTTTTCGGCGCGTCGCTCGTTGTCCTGTACCTGATGTCAACGCTGTACCATGCGCTGACGCCGCAGCTTGCGAAAAAAGTGTTCGCCGTGTTCGACCACTCGTCCATTTATTTCCTGATTGCGGGGACGTACACGCCGTTCTGCCTGACGGCGTTGCGCGGTGCTGCCGGGTGGACGCTGTTCGGCATCGTCTGGGCGCTCGCCCTGGCAGGCATGACGTTGTACGCGGTCTTCGGCAGCCGGATGCGCTCGGTTTCTGCGGTGACCTATGTGGTCATGGGGCTTTTGGTGCTGTTCGCGATCCGGCCGATGAAAGCCGCGCTGCCGCCGTTGAGCTTCGCGCTTTTGATTGCCGGGGGAGCCGCCTATCTGGTGGGATTCGTCTTTTATGCGCTGAAAAAGATAAAGTGGATGCATTCCGTGTGGCATCTGTTCGTCCTTGTCGGGAGCGTCCTGCATTTCTTTTCGGTGTATCTTTCCGTTTCGTAAGGCAATAGACCGTGCGCCGTTTTTCTGCTATAGTTTCATGCATACCACGGTGTCAATAGTTTTTAATTTTTTCAGTAAATTTTTTCTGAGAATTCTGCGGGGGACAATGACTTCGTTTCTCGCAGGAAGGACGGGTGTTTCCGTTGTTTTTGGTGTCGCGGTGTGGGCGTGAGGGCATGAATCTCCCTGTCCCGCTCATGCCGCGGGATATTGCGAGGCTCCGGGAATGCCGTGGCTGCTGCCCTCAGGCAGTCTGCTTCTTGCGGATGAATTCCTCCAGCTTCTCATCATCTATGTATACTTCCCGGTATCTCGGTTTCGCGTTCCTCAGGAACACTTTCTCGATGAGGAGTTTCAGCACATCGGGCATCGGGCCGGTCGTGTCGGTCTCCACAAGGATGATTTCATGCCGCACGTCCGTTCCGTGCGGTGCCGCCCATATCCCGTCCCGCTCGTTCAGGAATACGCTGATTTTTGTGTTCGGCAGCGTGGGGCAGAAGAAGCGGTATCCCTTGAAAGAGAACACGCCGCCTTTGTCTGTCCGTGCGGTGTACGATGCCCTGAGGATTCCGTTGATTTCGCCAGTGTCGGCGCTCACCCAGAGGCTCTGCGCGTCTTTCGGTCGCACCGCATGGCGGCGGATGAATTTCGGCAGGTAGGTCTTCTCGATGAATTCGTTTGCGGCATCGACGGTCTTGATGCCGTGCAGCCTGAGCTGGACGGGGAGCTGCTGTTGCAGGGGCTGCCAGAACCGCTCGATCCTGCCCTTTGCCTGCGGCGAGTGCGCCGGGAACATATCCACGCCCAGCCGCTCCATCATTCTCCCGAACTGCGTGAGCGGCTTTTCACAGCCGTCCTTCCTGCCGCCGTTCACGAAGAACACGCCCGCCTTGTCCGGGTAGAGCTGCATCGGGATGCCGTAGCCGGTCAGCATCTTGCGCAGCGCCTCCATGTATCCGAGGAGGCATTCGTTCTTTGTCATGTGCAGCCCGACGGGAATCCCGGTCGCGTCGTCGATGAAGCCCTGTATGCAGTATTTGCGTCCGTCGCCGAACCAGTCGAACGGAGTCCCGTCTGCCTGGACAAGCTCCCCGGCATGCTCCTTGCGCTCCCGGAAGAGGTGCGCCTCCCGGTGGCGTTTCATGCGGTAGCGCACTGGTGTCCTGTAGCCGACGGAATTCAGGGTTTTCTTTGTCCAGCTCACCGAGCATTTCATCCCGTAGTCCTCCTCAAGTATCTGCGTGAAATACGTGTACGTCACGCCCGGGAACGGATTCTCGCCGGCGACGCGCGTGTTCTGGAAGATGTCGAGGACTTTCTGCCTGCGCTCCTCGATTTCAGGGCGGACGTGCCTTTTCCCGGTGTTCCCGTGTATGAAGGACATGTCTCCTTTTTTTCTGTAGTCGGCCATGTTCTTGTAGATTGTCCGTTCCGTGAGGCAGAGGCGCAGTCCGGCTTCCAACGCGCTCATTTCTTTTCCGATGCATTTGATTATGTATGATTTTCGGAGCTGCTGTGCTTCTGTCAGTTGTATCTGTGAATTCATGATATTCCCTTTTAGTGTCAGTATGTATTTATAAATTCGGAGAATTTGCTTTTTTATCCAACAGGGAAATCGGTTTTTTATCCCGGCTCAGAGGCTTGCTGCCTCTGAACTCCTGCGACAGGGAGCCGTGCAAGCACGGTTCCCTGTTTATGTTCATAGCTTGCTTTGTTGTCCACCTCCTTTCACTTTCTTTTATTCTCGAACACGAACTCGGCTTTTCCCTGTCCGTCTAGCCGGAGCTTGCAGTCGAACGGCTTTCCCGCTTTGCTCGTGCAGTGTTTGATGCCCGTTGTCTTTCCGGCGCAGAGCGCGGCGATGTCTTTTTCCGTGATTTTTGCGCCCGCGACGCTTTCCCAGACCGTGAACGTGCAACCGTCTTTGTATCCTGCGCAGTACCAGTTTGATTTTCCGCGGCGCACTTCCTTTCCGC
>CAMWTK010000097.1 GCA_947177175.1 uncultured Treponema sp. | reverse complement strand
TAGACAAAAAACGGGGAAGGTGCTAGCGTCTGGCTCTGGAACTCAAACACGCGACGTACGCCATGGGGGGGCTGGGCATTATGGGCGGGGCGTTCGCCAAGGCAGTCCGGCAGCATATTCTCAGTCAGTCGGGGGCGACCGGGCGGGTGCTTGCCTGCAACCGCAGCACGGCGTGCCTTTCGCAGGTCATGGCGGAGGGCGTTGCGGACGCGGTGTTCACGGCGGACACCGTGGCGGAGATGCTGCCGCAGTGCGACGTGGTGTTCATCTGCCTCTATCCGCACGCCACGCTTGATTTTATGCGGGAGCACAAGGAGCATTTCAAAAGCGGCGCGATTGTCACGGACATCAGCGGTGTGAAGGGGATTTTTGAGCAGGCGATGCCGCAGCTGCTGCGCGATGACGTTGATTTTATCATCGGGCATCCGATGGCGGGCGGCGAAAAAGAAGGCTACGCGCATTCCGACGCGGCGTTTTTCGTGAACCATAATTATATCCTGTGCCCCACGCCGTTCAACAAAAGCGAGAACCTTGCCCTCATGCGCACGCTTGTCGCCGAGCTGGGCTTTACGCGCATTACCGAGACGACCTGCGACATACACGACTACAAAATCGGCTTTACCTCGCAGCTGTGCCACGTGATTGCGAGCGCGCTGGTCGAAAGCGCCGAAGACCCCGAAATCACCGCGTTCGGCGGCGGCTCGTTTGAGGACCTGACGCGCATCGCGCTGATTAACGCGCCGCTGTGGACGGAACTGTTCATCGCGAACAAAGAAAAACTGGTCGCCCACATCGAGCGTTTTGAGCGGCAGATAGAACGGTTCAAGACGTACATTGCCGATTCCGACTCCGACCGCCTGCGCGACCTGCTTTCCCACACGCGCGAGCAGCGGCTCAAAATGGGCGCGATCCGCACGGTAAAAAAATAGCCGTCTGCCGGCGCGGACATCGGTATTTTTGTCATTTCGCTGAAAAATGAATCGCGCACGGTCGTGCGCTCATCTCCCTGCCGTGGCGGGGCGAGGCATAAGGCGAGGTACTCATCCGCCCGCCGCCCGTATTCCATAAATCCTGTTTTTGCGGTATACTGGGCGCATGGCTACACACAAAACCGTTGACGAGACGACGCTGGAGAATCTGCTGTACCTTTCGCGGCTGTCTCCCGAAAGCACCGACATGACGACGCTCAAAAAGCAGGTCGATGACATTGTTGGTTATTTTGATATTCTTTCCAAATATGATGACAGCGAGAATCCCTACGACGCATACCCGGCGACCGACGCGGAGTTGCTGCGCGCGGATGAGGTCGTGCCGGGGCTTGCCGTTGCCGACGTGAAGAAAGTGACCGACACGTTCATGGACGGCTATTTCCAGGTGCCGAAAGTGCTGGGGGAAGGGGCTTAGTATGTTCTGTACGATACAGGAGACGGTGGACGCGCTGCGGTCGGGCGCGGTTACGAGCGAGGCGTTGGTGCGGGAGACGGCCGATGCGTTCGCCGCCGACCAGAAATCGCCAAAGCCGCTCAATGCGTTCCTTGAGATTTACGACGACGCGATTGCGTGGGCAAAGGCTGCGGACGCGGAGATTGCCGCCGCACGCGCGGACGGAACGGTGGACGCGCTGTTCGCGCGCAAGCCGCTTTTGGGCGTACCGTTCGCGAACAAGGACAACATCTCATGCAAGGGCAAGAAGCTCACCTGCGCAAGCCGGATTCTTGCGGGCTATGTCGCGCCCTACGACGCGACGGTCATTGCCCGCCTGACGGCAAAGGGCGCGATTCCGCTCGGCCGGTGCAACCAGGACGAATTCGCCATGGGGTCTTCCACGGAATATTCGGTGTACGGTCCGACGCGCAACCCGATTGACCGCGACTACGTTTCGGGCGGGTCATCGGGCGGCTCGACGGCGGCGGTGGCGGCGAATCAGGCGGTGTTCGCGCTGGGAACGGAGACGGGCGGCTCGGTGCGCCTGCCCGCGTCATACTGCGGCATTTACGGGCTGAAGCCGACCTACGGCGTGCTCTCCCGCTGGGGCGTGGTCGCCTACGGCTCGTCGCTTGATCAGGTGGGAATCCTCGGGCATACGCCGCAGGACATCGCCACGCCGCTCGCCTGCATGGCGGGCGCGGATGTCTACGACGACACGAGCGCGGATCTGCCCGGAACGGACGCGCTCGCGCGGCTCGCCGCATGGGACGATTTTTCGTCGCTCAGGATTGCCGTGCCGAAGCAGTTTGAGGCGGCGGAGGGCATGGACGCGGACGTGCGGCGGGTCTTTGACGACACGAAGGCGTGGTTTTCCGGCAAGGGCGCGGCGGTCACCGTGGTGGATGTGCCGGTGCTTGACGCGGCGATTGCGTCGTACTACGTCATCGCGCTGTCCGAGGCGGCATCCAACCTGAGCCGCTTTGACGGCATCCGCTACGGCCGCCGCGTGGATAACGGCGCGGGCTATGACCAGCTGTATGTGGACACGCGCAGCGCGGGGTTCGGTCCGGAAGTGAAGCGGCGCATTATCATCGGGAACTACGTGCTTTCCGAGCAGTTCAGCGGGAACACGTACAAGAAAGGCATGAGCGTGCGCGCGCGCATGCAGCGCGAGGTCGCCGCATTATTCGACCAGTACGACATGATCCTGTGCCCCACCTGCCCGACCACCGCATTCCGGCTCGGCGAAAAGTACGACGACCCGCTCGCCATGTACCTGAGCGACCTGTTCACCACGTTCGTCAACCTGGCGCGCATTCCGTCGCTCTCCGTCCCTGCCGGCGCGAGCAAGGGCGGTATGCCGGTGGGCATTCAGTTTGCGGGCGCGATGTTCAGCGAGCCGACGCTCCTGCGGGTGGCGCAGGCGTGGGAGGACGAGCACCGCGGCTGTGGCTGCCCGGTGCGGTGAGGCGCGGGCGGGGCGTGCCGCCCGCTATGCCTTTGCCCCGTGGTTCGTCTCCGCTATCCTGCTGCCGCCCGGTTGTTGCTTAGTCGGTGATTTTGCCGTTTGCATTGACGGCGAATGTGTTGCCGTCCTTGTCGGTTATCTTCGAGACTTTTATGTTATAGAAGATGTTCGATCCTTTTTTTATCCGCTCCCATTCCTCCTTTGTGCCGCCGTAGGTCACGGTCTCAAGGCTGTTGCACCAAGAGAACGCGTACTCTCCGATGCTCGTCACGCTGCCAGGGATCGTCACTTCCGTGAGGCTTTTGCAGTTGTCGAACGCGTCGTCTCCGATTGTCTTTACGCCTGCGGGGATCGTCACTTCCGTGAGGCTGTCGCAATGGTAGAACGCTTGGTGCCCGATTTCTGTCACGCCATCGGGGATCGTCACGTCCGTGAGGCTCGTGCAGTTCCAGAACGCCCAGTCTCCGATGCTCGTCACGCCGTCGGAAATCGTCACGCTCGTAAGATTGCCGCAATCGTAGAACGCGGAGTTCCCAATTGCCTTCACGCCGTCGGGAATCTGTACGTCCGTGAGGCTCTTGCAGTTTTGGAACGCGCACATCCCGATCATCACCATGCCCGCGGGAATCGTCACGCTCGCAAGCTTCGTGCAGCCGTAGAACGCGTAGTCGTCGATAATAGTTACGCCTGCGGGAATCGTCACGCTCTCAACGACTTCTTTGCGGAAGTCGAACGCGCGCCTTCCGATGACCGTCACGCCGGCCGGAATGTGTACGTCCCGCGCCATCCCCTGGTAGAGCCAGACCGTAGTGCCATCGATGACCCACTCGCCCGCGTCATACACGATGCCTTCCGGCTCTTCCGTCTCGCTGCTGCACCCCGTTACGAGCGCGCATACCGCCGCCATGCAGGCGGCGAGCCATTTCTTTTTCATATACATCTCCTTGTCCGTCTTTGCGGACGATTTTTTTCCGCGAGGTCTTTTTTTCCGCTTGAAAAGCGGAGTAACTTTATTTGGGGGAGAGAGAAACCTCTACTCGGAAGCGTGGTTTCTCTCTCCCCCAAGCGTCGCAAGGCAAAGCCTTGCTTAACGAGTTTTGCAAAGCAAAACTCGCACACTCTCTCCACTACGCGAGTTTTCGGAGAAAACTCGGCAAGCAGCGCATCGCGCTGCGACGGCTGCCGCCCTAAGAACCTGCTTCGTGTGTTACGCCTCAAGCCGTGCGAGGGCGAAGTCGAGCGCGTATTTGGCTTTGTCCGCGTTGTCGTCCCAGTATTGCTCCAGCGTGGCCGCATCCTTGCCGGTATCCCGCTCCAAATGCAGCACGAACGCGTGGGTCTTGATGGACGTGGGGGCGAACGACGTGACGGTCGCGATGTTCTGGTTGAAGTGGCTCTCAAGGTTCTGCGTGTTGTTTGCGATTGCCTCGAGCAGCGCGAGCATGCGGCTCATCGGCACGCCCGATTCCCGGA
>CAMWTK010000096.1 GCA_947177175.1 uncultured Treponema sp. | reverse complement strand
GTGCCTTTATCGTGAGATTGAGATTTTTGTCGAGCGCGGTGAAGTCCGCCATGCCTTCGCCGCTTGGAGTCGTGCTTTGCGTGAGCGTTCCGTCAACGTAGATTGTGTATCCGCTTGCGCCGTCGTTCCGCGTGAGTACCGTATCCACGGCCTTTTGCAGCGTGGCGAACGGTTTTGACTGCGAGCCTTTGCCGCTCGTGTCGTCTCCGCCCTCGCTCACGTACATGTCGGGAGAGACGGCAAGTTTTCCTTCCCCGTCGATTTTCCAGCCCGCCTGCGACAGCTCGAATTTCCCGCAGTTCGCCGCGAGTGTCGTCGCCGCGCCTGAAAGCACCTGCGTTCCTGCCGCATAAGCGGAAGGCGTAATGGTGGCGACGGGGGTTGAGCCTGTGAGCGCACCCGAAATCACAATTTCATGAGCATAAGCAGAATTATCACCATAAGCTCCAACGACATCTTCAATTTTCGCGCTTCCCGAAAGTTCCAAATATCCGTTCCACAAACTAATCCCTGGGCCACGTGAATTGCCACCACTTGCAGAATTGTTTTTTATGACAACGGACGCATCAGAAATTTTTGCGGTAGCCTTGTTTCCGAGGAACACCGCGCCGCCATTGGTCGCGCTGTTGCTTTCAATCCTGACATCGCTCATCGTAAGAATCGCGCTTGCCTGTCCAATGTAGACAGTGCCGCTTGTTCCCGTCTCATTGCCGCTTATAATGCAGCCTTGCAAGTCAAGCGAGCCGTATTCGTTATAGATGGCAGAGCCATAGGCCGCACTGTTATTTTTTATCTCGCAATTTTTTATCGTGTGCGAGTTGCCCGCCGTACAACAAAGCGCAATTCCGCCACCGCGACCGCTGTTCTGCGTGTTTTGGATGACGAGGTTTTCGAGCGTGAGGTTCACATCTTTTTGTGCGCCGCCCGCTCCCACGACAATGCCGCGGGCGGAATTGTCTCCGTCGATGACTGCCTTATTGGACGCGGAAAGCCCCGCAATCTTTATGTTCAAAGGCTGAGAAAGGCCGCTGAAATCCGCGAGCGCGGCCGAAGATGTGGCGGTGAACGTTCCGTCAACGAAAATCGTGTATGCGCTCGCGCCGTCGTTCCGCGCGATTACCGTGTCCACGGCTTTTTGAATCGTGGCGAGCGGCTTTAAACGGCTTCCCGGATTATCGTCGCGGCCGGTGCTTGCCACGTACACCGTGGTCGGCAACGCCCCGTCCGTACACGTGACGATTACGTCGTCCCCCACGCCGCTTTCCCCGGACACCGCGCTCCATTGCGCCACCGTGCCCGCAAAGGTAATGGTCTCAAGGTTGCCGCAGGCCAGCGCGTCCGCCCCAATCGTCGTCACGGTCGCGGGAATCGTCATATCCGTAAGCCCCGCGCACCCCTTGAATGCGTCCGCGCCGATGCTCGTCACAGTCGCGGGAATTTCCACGCCCACAAGTGCCGCGCACCCACTGAACGCCCCGTCGCCGATACTCGTCACGCCCGCAGGTATCGTCACGCCCGTAAGCACCGCGTTCCCCGCGAACGCGCCTGCACCGATTGCCGTCACGCCGTCGGGAATCACGATGTCCGTTTCGCTGCCGTTGTAGCCGACGAGCACGCCGTTCCGTATGACCCAGGACGAGAGGTTCACATTCACCGCCGACAGGTCGATGCCGCTGCCCTCGGTCAGTTCCTTCAGCCGTTCCAGCGTGCCGCCGTAGGTGACGGTCGCAAGTCCCGTGCACCCGTCGAACGCCCCGCCGCCGATATGCTCCACGCTCGCGGGGATCGTCACGTCCGTGAGGCTCGTGCAGTCCTTGAACGCGCCCGCCCCGATGTCCGTCACGCCGCCGAGGATCGTCACGTCCGTAAGAGCCACACACCCACTGAACGCCCCGTCACCGATGTCCGTCACGCCGCCGGGTATTACCACGCCCGCAAGCCCCGCGCAGTCCTTGAACGTGTCCGCGCCAATCGTTGTCACGCCCGCAGGAATGGCGATATGCCCCAGTTCCGTATGCCCCGCGAACACGCCGCCGCCGATTGCCGTCACGCCGTCGGGAATCACCACGTCCGGCCCGTTGCCGTGGTAGCCGACGAGCGTACCGTCGTCGTCCACCGCGAACACCGTCAGCCCGGTCAGGTCGCCGTTCGCAGCCAGTTCCTCCCACTGCTCCCGCGAGCCGCGGAAGATGACCGTCGTCCCCGCGGGAATCGCGCCCGCCTCGACCGCCGTCACGCCGTCGGGGAGCGTCACGGTCGTCTCCGTGCCCGTGTAGGCCGTCACCACGCCGTCCGCCACCTGCCAGTCGTCCGGCTTGACCGGCACGTCCGGCACGGCGGGGCGAGTCCATGTCCATATCTTGCCGTCAGCGCATATCACCGGCGTGTCGCCCAGCCACTCCCCGAAGCCGTCCTGCTCCGCCATCGCGTCCCAGTCGTCGTAAGTGCCGCCAAAGTAAATGATCCCGACTTTCACGCCGGAGAACGTGTAGCGCATGATGTGCGTCACGGAAGCGGGGATGCGCAGCGTCCCGATGCTGCCGCAGTTGCCGAACGCATTGTTCCCGATGCTTGATGCGTTGCCCGGCACGGCCATCTCCTCCGCGCCCCCGGAGCACCACACGAGCCGCCCGCCCAGCACCTTGTACTGTACCGCCGTCTCGTCTTCGTCCTCGCTCCCGCAGCCCGCCGCGAGTAACAGTGCCGCCAGCAGTGCGACCATGACTGTTGCGTATGTTCTTCTCATGCCGTTCTCCTTATTTCCCGCGTGTTTTTCTTCCCGCTTGGAAGCGGGCGGAACTTTCTTGGGAGAGGGAAAACCCTCTACTTCCGAAGCGGGGTTTTCCCTCTCCCAAACCCTCACCCTTTCCCAGCACGGCTTGGGGCTACCGCCCCAAGACCCCGTCGCAAGGCAGAGCCCTGCTTAACGAGTTTTGCCTTGCTCGCGGCTAGTCCGTGGAAGTAGACGGCTTCTTCTTTGAGCCGCCGAGGACTTCCTGCTTGAAGTGGTCGATTTCGGTATTGGCGTAGGCGGTAAATGCGGCGTAGTCGGCTTCGCCCTCAAGCAGGGCGTGGGCGTTCACGTGCAGGACGAGCATGCGGTATGCCTCGTCGCTTGCCGCCCGCGCCGCCTTGAGTGCGCCCGCCGTCTTTGCCGACCGCTCGTCCGTCCGCTGACCCGTGAGTGTGCGCACTTCCTCGTTCGCGGCCTTCAGTTTTTCCACGAACGCGCCGAGCGAAAGTGCCTTTACCTGCTCCGCGAATTTGCCTTCCAAATCCTGCACGAAGTTGACGAGCAGGCCGGTTTCCTTGTCCAGCTGCGCCTGTGTGTCAATCTTGTAGTCCTTGACGTGCTGGCTCAGCACCTTTGCCGCCTCCGCCATGTCCTCCACGGGGAAGTTCGCGTAGCCCGCCACGGCTTTCTTGTAGCCCGCATACAATTGGTCGCGCAATCTGTCCGCCGCCGCGATTTTGTCGGTCGTCAGGCTTTTCGCGCTGATTTGCAAGTTCTCGTCCTCCGCCGTAACCGCGTCCCGCAGTGCCTTCACCTGCGCCGCGCATTTTGCCGCGACCGCCGCATCCTTTTCCGCCCGGTCAGCCACATTGGACACGAACAGGAAGTGCGCCGCGTTGTTCAGGTGCGACGGCACGAATGTCTGGATTTCGTTCATACTGAATCTCCTTGTATGTTTTTTCCCGCCGCCCCTTGCGGCGGTTGTGTGCGATATACGAATGGATAAAGACCGCGAGTTTTGGCTTGCTCGCACCGCGCTGCGACCAATTTCCGCCCGTTCCAGCGTCTTGTCGGCTGCGGGGAACAAATTTCCGCCCGTTCCAGCGTCTTGTCGGCTGCGGGGAACAAATTTCCGTGCTGTTTGATGTAGTTTCCGGAGTGCGTGAACGAATTTCTGCCGTGTTCGGGGTACTTCCCGACCGGTGGGACCGCGAGTTTTGACGGTTTTTGCGGAGCAAAAATGCGAGCGGTGCGAGCAAGACAAAAGTCGGTAAGCAGCGCATCGCTCTGCGACCAATTTCCACCCGCTCCAGCGTTCTGTCGAATGTGGGCAAGGCATTTGCCGCACAAAATTCATTCTTGTCGGGTGCTGGCAAAGAATTTGCTGCGCAAAATTCGTATTTGTTGAATGCTGGCAAGGAATTTGTTGCACCAAATTCGTTCTTGTCGAGTGCTGGCAAGGAATCTTGCGCACCGAATTCATATTTGTTGAATGCTGACAGGGAATTTGTTGCACCAAATTCATGCTTGTTGAATGCTGGCAAAGAATTTGTTGTTCCAAATTCGTACTTGTTGAATGCGGGCAGGGAATCTGTTGCGCAAAATGCGTTCTTGGCAGGTGACGAAAGACTGTCAGCAATGACCTTGCGGGGTCTTGGGGCGGCCGCCCCAAGCGGTGCTGGGGAAAGTGGGTGGTTTGGAGGGAGAAAACCCCCGC
>CAMWTK010000095.1 GCA_947177175.1 uncultured Treponema sp. | reverse complement strand
AGGTACACCACGTTCTGGTACTTGAACGCCATCTGCACGCCCATCACGAACGAGACCAGCCCGCAGGCAAGCTGGATGGCATCCGTCACCCGCTGCGGGATTTTCTTCGCAAAAAACAACCCGATCACACAGCCGACAAGAATCGTCGCGCAGTTCACAAAAACGGCAACCATGGCATTCCCTTTTCCCCTCAGTGCGATAAAAAAGGCTTCCGAATGGAAGCCTTGTGTGCGGAGAACCTGACTTGAACAGGCACAGCTTGCGCCACTAGCACCTCAAGCTAGCGTGTCTACCAATTCCACCATCCCCGCAGAATTGACATGATTATAGCAGACAACGCGCGTCCGTGTCAAGCGGCTACTGCCCCAATCCGCCGGCTTTCAGCTGAAAATGACCGAATTCCATGCTGAAACTCGCGCGCCCCTGCGTGACCGAGCGCAACGTAGTCGAAAAGCCGAACATCTTTGCCATCGAAGCCGTGCAGTGCACGATCTCGCCGCTCGCCTTGCTGTCCTGCCCCAAAATCATGCCGCCGCGCTGGGTAATCTGGCTGATGGCATCGCCCACGAATTCGAGCGGGCAGGAAATGTCCACGTTCATCACCGGCTCAAGCAGCACCGGGCCGGCTTTCCGCGCCGCCTCGTCAAATGCCTGCGCCGCGCAGGCAGTGAACGCGAACGGCGTGCCGGTCAGCTCGTCATACTGGATGCCCGTTACGGTCACGCCCACGTCGGCGCACGGATAGCCGTACTGAATGCCCGACGCGAAACTGCTCTCAAAGCCCGCCTGTATCGCCGCGTAAATCGCATCCGGGATTGCCGCGTCGTGCACGGCACAGGCATACGTGTTGCCCGCCCCCTGCTCGTTCTGCCGGATCGTCACCGTAAGCGACGCGGCGTTGTCCTTGCCGCCGAGGTTCTTTTCCCATGAAACCGAGCACGTCGCCTCGCCCGCGACGGATTCGCGGTAGGTGACCTGCGGCGCGCCCACGTTCGCCTTCACGCCGAAATCGTCTTTCATGCGCGTCACGAGCACGTCAAGGTGCAGCTCGCCCATACCGCTGATAATCAGCTGCCCGGTCTCCGCGTCCTCATGGCTCGTGAACGTGGGATCCTCGCGGCTCATCACGGCGAGCGTCTCCACCAACTTGTCCTTGTCGCTCAGCGTCTCCGGCTCGATCGCCACGGAAATGACCGGCTCAGGAAATTTGACGCTCTCAAGCAGCACGGGCATTCCCTCCGTGCCGAGCGTGTCGCCCGTCTGCGCGAGCTTCAGCCCCACGAACACGGCGATGTCGCCCGCGGAAACGCTGTCAATCTGCTCCATGTGGCTGGCGTTCACGCGCAGGATACGGTTGATGCGCTCGCGCTTTTTCTTCGCCACGTTCAGCACCTGCGCCCCCGCCGTCATCTTGCCCGAATACATGCGCACGAAACAGAGCGCGCCCATCTCGCGGTCCTGCTGAATCTTGAACACCAGGCCGAGCGGCATTTTCCTCTCGTCGCACGGAATATCGACCGCCTCTTCCCGGTCTTTCTTGACAAGCACGCCTTTTGCGGGGGGAACGTCCGTCGGGCACGGCAGGTAGTCGATTACCGCGTCGATGAGCGGCTGCACGCCCTTGTTGCGCCGCGCCGACCCGAGCAGGCACGGCACGAACGTCCGCGCAATCGTCCCCGCGCGGATTGCTTTTTTGAGCTGCCCGTTCGTAATCTCGCCGCCCTCAAGGTATATCATGCCCAGCTCGTCGTCGTTGGAGGCAACCTCGTCGATGAGCTTTGCCCGCCATTCGTCGGCAAGCGGACGGTACGTTTCGGAAATGTCGCTCTCCACATAGGTCTCGCCGTCGTCGTCGGCATTCCAGCGGATTTCTTTCATCTTTATCAGGTCGATCACGCCCTCAAAGTCGTCGCCCTGCCCCATCGGCACTTGCAGCGCAATCGTGTTCGCGCCGAATTTCTCGCGCACGTCGTTTATCGAATAGAAAAAATCCGCGCCCACCCGATCCATCTTGTTCACGAAGCACAGGCGCGGCACGGAGAACGCGTCCGCCTGTTTCCAGACCGTCTCCGTCTGCGGCTGCACGCCGTCAACCGCACAAATGACCGCCACCGCGCCGTCGAGCACGCGCAGGCTGCGCTCCACCTCCGCCGTAAAGTCCACATGCCCGGGCGTGTCGATAATCGTAATCGAATGCCCGTTCCAGGTCGTCGTAATCGCCGCCGACGCAATCGTAATGCCGCGCTCCTGCTCCTGCTTCATAAAGTCCATCGTCGCCTGACCGTCGTCGATCTCGCCGATGCGATGGATTTTGCCCGTATAATAGAGGATTCGCTCCGTCGTCGTCGTCTTTCCCGCGTCAATGTGCGCCATAATGCCGATGTTGCGCATTTTTTCCAGTGAAGTCATCGTGATACCTGCTTATGAGTGTGGGAACAATTATAGAAAAAAACGGGGCGAATGACAAGCACGGCGGGAACGCGCGGCGGGGCAATCGGTGGTGCTTTACAAAGACGGCGTGATTGTGGGCGGCGGCATTATCGCAAATCCGCAAGGCAATGCGCCATCAGCCATAAATCTCTTTTCGGTGTCCTATCTCAACGACAAGGATTTCAAGCACCTCGTCATGAATGCGGCAAATCAACCGGTAATCGCCCACACGATACCGCCAAAAGCCCTTGAGGTCTCCGACAAGAGACTTTCCCTCTGCCTTGGGGTCTTCGAGCTTTTCAAGTTTGAGAATGAATTTCTTGATTTGCTTCTGAATTGTGTTATCGAGCTTCAGAAACTTTCTCTCTGCTTTGTTTGAAAAAACTACGGTCATATACCTGCTTTCTCAAACACGGAAGCAGCCGTGGCAGATTTAAAACCGCTTTTTTCGTACTCTTCCCAAGCGGCAACCGCAGTTTCATAATCCTCTTTGTCCTCAAGGCATTCCGAAATAAAGTTTTCGACGGCCTTATTCAAAAACCAGCTTCTCGTGCAGCCTCTTTGCGCACAAATCGCATCGACTTGTTTGAACAACTGCGGCTTGGCACTAAAACTCATGCTTTTCGTATTTTTGACAGCCATAAACACCTCCAAAATGCGCAAATCACGCTTTTTAATAATTTTATTAAAATATTAAAAAGCGTCAAGCGGATAGCACGAAGGCAAGCCGTGGCGCGGCTTCACAGAGGCACTTTGTTTGCATCGCAATTCACGCGCCATTTTTTCGCAAGCCTAATTTTGCACAATGCAGTTATCAGTTTTCGTGAACGTTGCGCTGCTTATGATTGATGTAAAAACACCATTACCACCAGAAGAGGCAGTGTTACCCGTGATTTCTCCGCCGCTCATCGTGAATGTGCCGCCGTTGAAAACACCGCCACCCGAATTGGTCGCGATGTTGCCGGTGATTTTTCCGTCGGTCATATTAAAAGTGCATGAACCATTAATATACACTCCACCGCCACGATACGCCTCGTTGCCGCTGATTTCGCCTCCGCTCATTTCGAATGTGCCATCATTTATATACACTCCGCCACCCTCATAATGAGAAGTTGTTACCGTATTTCCGATTATTTTGCCGCCGCTCATCTCAAACCTACCTCTGCCTAGATAGACTCCTGCTCCTCTATCGCTGACAGTGTCATTTTCAGTGACCGTTCCGCCCGTCATTCTAAATGTGCCAGAATCTATGTAAACACCGCTCCCATTTCCCTTTTTTTTATTGTTGCATAAAATCGCGCCATCGCCGAGCGTTACGATTGTGCTTGAGCCGCCGATATACAGAAGAGCTCCGCCTGCAGTAACTTTTTCTTTGCTTCCATCAAGCGTGACGTTCGTGATTGCAACGTCTCCTTGAGAAATTGAAAGCAAGGTTCCAGTGAAGCTGCTTGGAACGTCGCTTGAGCCGTCATAGCGAACAAGCGTCAAATTCCGCTTACCTGCGCGGTCGAGCAGAGTGCTTTCATCGCTTCGAAGTTCGTAGTTGGCACAGACCATGATTTTTTGTGCGTTGTATGCGTCATACAATTCTATCGCCTTTGAGAGCCTGTTCACTGCGCCGCTTGCGGTCAATCCCAAATTGGCGTTGCTACCATAGTAATCAAGATAAATCGTGTCTATTTCTGCCAACACGCCGTCCGTGCCACCATTATTGGGCGCGACTCTCCATCCCGTGCCGTCGGCTTGCGGTGTTACGGCGAATTTGTTGCAGATGCTGCCGTCTAGCGTCACGTCATCGCCCGCGCTCAGCACCTGCGTTCCCGCCGTGTAATTGGGCAGCGTGATGGTGGCGACAGGGCTTTCGGCGGTGAGCGTGCCCGCCACGGTGATTGTCTTTCCGCTTGCAAGGTACACGTCGTTCTTGCTGTTCTCCCCTGCCGGAATGGAAGCCGCTCCGCTCATGGTGACCGTGCTGGCATTAAAGATTCCTCCGCCGTCTGAATTTGCGGTGTTTTCGGACAGAGTGCCGCCGCTCATGGTGAATTCGCCGCCGTTGTACACAAATACGCCGCCGCCATTTCAGATCGCGGTGGTGACGCAGATATAGCCGAATACCAAGATCAACGTGCTGGAGAAGACGTAAACACCCACGCCTCGGACTT
>CAMWTK010000094.1 GCA_947177175.1 uncultured Treponema sp. | reverse complement strand
TTTGCGGGAACGAATTTCCTGCGTGTTCTAGCATTTCGTCGGTTTGCGGGAAGGAATTTCCGGCGGTTCTAGCGTTCCGTCGGTTTGCGGGAACGAATTTCCTGCGTGTTCTAGCGTCACACCGTTTGCGGGGAACGAATTTCTTGCGTGTTCTAGCGTTTCGTCGGTCTGCGGGAAGGAATTTCCGTTGGTTTCAGTGTCTTGTCAATTTGCGGGAAGAAATTTCCGCCCTGTTTTTGTCATTTCCTGGGGGGCGCGGGAGTATTGCTGGCGGTTGGGGGCTGTTCGCGGGGGGTGAGGTGCAGGATGCGTTGGTTTGATGATCCGCGGAAGTCGAGGGAGAGGTCGCGCAGGGATTCGATGTAGGGGCCGTCCACGAGTACGTCGATGCAGGCGAGCATACGGTCGGTCGCGTCGCAGTGCTTGCGACCGTCGGGGGCGAGCAGGTCTTTTTCGTAAAGGTAGCCGGTGTAGCACCAGATTGTCTTCTGCGGGTAGGCGGCGCGGACTTTTTCGAGGAACGGCGCGAGCGTGCGTTGGTTTTCTTCCTCAAACGGCTCGCCGCCCAGGACGGTCAGCCCGGCGATATAGTCGGGCGCGAGCGCGTCAAGGATTTCTCGTTCGGTTTCCGGCGTGAACTGCCTGCCGAACGCAAAGTCCCAGGTCTCCCGGTTCTGGCAGCCGGCGCAGTGGTTGCGGCAGCCGGAGACGAACAGGGAGACGCGCACGCCCAGCCCGTCCGCAATGTCGAATTTTTTTATCGCGCCGTAGTGCATGCGGGGCTTCCTACAGGTGCAGGACGCGCTCTTTGATTTCCTGCGTGCGGCCCTGGTTCCAGAACTGGGTGCCGATGTAGCCGCAGGTGCGGCGGGCGACGTTCATCGTGCTTTGGTCGCGGTTGCCGCAGCTGGGGCATTCCCACACGAGTTTGTTGTCGCTGTCGGTGACGACCTGGATTTCGCCGGTGTAGCCGCATTTCTGGCAGCAGTCGCTCTTGGTGTTCAGCTCCGCGTACATGATGTTGTCGTAGATGTGCCGGAGCAGTGCCATGACGGCGGGGATATTGTTCTCCATGTTCGGCACTTCGACGTAGCTGACCGCGCCGCCCGGGGAGAGTTTCTGGAACTGCGACTCGAACGTGAGTTTGCTGAACGCATCGATGTTTTCGGTGACGTGGACGTGGTAGCTGTTGGTGATGTAGTTTTTGTCGGTCACGCCGGGGATTTCGCCGAAGCGGCTTTTGAGGCACTTGGCGAATTTGTACGTGGTGCTTTCAAGCGGCGTTCCGTACAGCGAAAAGTCGATGTTCTCTTTGTCTTTCCATTGCTTGCATGCCGCGTTCAGCCGGTGCATGACCTCAAGCGCGAACGGCGTGGCTTCGGGGTCGGTGTGGGGCTTGCCGGTCATGTAGCGGACGCACTCGCACAGTCCCGCATAGCCGAGCGAGATGGTGGAGTAGCCGTCGAACAGCAGGCGGTCGATTTTTTCGCCCTTTTTCAGGCGGGCGAGCGCGCCGTTCTGCCACAGGATGGGGGCGACGTCGGACACCGTGCCCATGAGGCGGTTGTGGCGCGCCATGAGGGCGCGGTAGCACAGCTCAAGCCGCTGTTCCATGATTTCCCAGAACGCTTCCTTGTCGCCGCCGGAAGAACACGCCACGTCAACGAGGTTTATCGTGACCACGCCCTGGTTGAACCGCCCGTAGAATTTGGGCTTGCCGTCCAGGTCATGGTAGACGGTCAGGAACGAGCGGCAGCCCATGCACGGGTAGCAGTTGCCGTTTTTCAGCTCAAGCATTTTCTTTTCGCTGATGTAGTCGGGGACGAGGCGGCGCGCGGTGCAGGTGGCGGCAAGCTCGGTGAGGTAATAGTACGCGCCGTCTTTTTCGATGTTGTCCGGCTCAAGCACGTAAATCAGCTTGGGGAACGCGGGGGAGACCCAGTAGCCTTTTTCGTTGCGGACACCTTTGTACCGCTGCTTCAGGACTTCTTCGATAATCATCGCGAGGTCGGCTTTTTCCTGTTCGTTCTTGGCTTCGTTCAGGTACATGAAGACGGTGACGAACGGTGCCTGCCCGTTGGTTGTCATAAGTGTGACCACCTGATACTGAATCGTCTGTACGCCGCGCGTGATTTCGTCGCGCAGGCGCATGTCCACGATGGCTTTTGCCTGCGCTTCGGTGTAGGTGATGCCGGTCGTCGCTTCCATTTCATGGATTTCGCGGATGAATTTCTGGCGGCTCACGTCAACGAATGGCGCAAGATGCGCGAGCGAGACGCTCTGCCCGCCGTACTGCGACGATGCGACCTGCGCGATAATCTGCGTGGCGATGTTGCAAGCCGTGGAGAACGAGTGCGGGCGGTCGATTTTTGTTTCGCTGATGACCGTGCCGTTCTGGAGCATGTCCTCAAGGTTGACCAGATCGCAGTTGTGCATGTGCTGCGCAAAATAGTCCGCGTCGTGGAAGTGGATCAGCCCTTCGTCATGCGCCTTTACAATGTCTTCGTCGAGCAGGAATCGCTTGGTGATGTCCTTGGACACTTCCCCCGCCATGTAGTCGCGCTGCACGGAGACGACCACGGGATTTTTGTTTGAGTTTTCCTGCTTGACTTCCTCGTTGTTGCATTCGAGCAGGCTCAGAATCTGCTTGTCCGTGGAGTTCGCCTTGCGCATCAGCTGGTGCTGGTAGCGGTACGTGATGTAGATTTTGGCAAGGTCGAACGCGCCGGCTTTCATCAGCTCTTTTTCCACCATGTCCTGAATCATTTCCACGCTCATTTCGTGGTTGCTCTTTTCGCATTCGTCTTCGATGTGCTCGGCAATCTCACGGATTTTCAGGATGTCAAGCCGGCTGGAGCGCGGCACTTCGTCGTTTGAGTTTGCTTTCAGAATTGCCGTGATGATTTTTTCGCGGTCAAAAGTGGCCTCTTCGCCATTGCGTTTGATAATTTTCATAGTCCCTCGTACCCAAAAAGAAAAGACGCTATATCTAGCGGCTTTCTTCGCTCTATCATACTAGCAATAGCGTTTTTAGACAATAGACTTTTCGTGAAAATCGGCGGAAAAAACGGCGGTTTTTGGAAAACGTGCAATCTTGACAATCGCCCAATAAACTACTATCTTTATAGGGAAATAACAGGATCGTCCCCGTGGATTTTGACTTCATCAGACAGGTTGTGCCGCTTTATGTTCATGCCGCTTGGCTCACGCTCCGCATTGCGCTTGCGGGCGTTTTGTGTTCGTTCGTGGTGGGCATGGCGTGTGCGTTCGTCCGTTACGCGCGCGTTCCCGTGCTGCGGCAGGTTGCCGCCGTGTATGTGGAGCTTTCGCGCAACACGCCGCTTTTGATTCAGCTGTTCTTCCTGTATTTTGCGCTGCCCAATCTGGGCATAAAACTGAGCGCGGTGCAGTGCTGCGTCATCGGGCTGACGTTTTTGGGCGGGAGTTATATGGAAGAGACGTTCCGCAGCGCGCTGGAGACGGTGGGCGCGGCGCAGATAGAAAGCGGCAGGTGCGTGGGGCTGACCGGCGCGCAGGTCATGCGGTACGTGGTGCTGCCGCAGGCGGTTTCGGTCTCCGTGCCGGGATTCTGCGCGAACGTGATGTTTTTGATTAAAGAGACTTCGGTGTTCAGCATTGTCGCCGTTGCCGACGTGATGTACGTGGCGAAAGATTTAATCGGTTTGTATTATAAGACGGACGAGGCGTTGCTGCTGCTGGCGGTTTCGTACTTTGTCCTGCTCCTGCCGGTGACGGCGGTCAGCGCGTATGCAGAAAGGAGATTGCGGTATGCTCAGTTCGGGCGCGATTGAGGCGGTCTCCGCGGCGTTCGGCGTGCTTTTTAAGGGGCGGAATTTTGTCCGGCTCGTCGGCGGGCTGCTCGTCACGATTCGCATTGCGGCGGTTTCGGTCGCGCTTTCCCTGTTTTTCGGCACGCTGTTCGGTATGCTGATGACGACGAAAAATCGGCTGGTGTGCGCGGTCTGCAAGGTTTACCTTGAATTCATGCGGATTATGCCGCAGCTGGTGCTGTTGTTCATGGCGTATTACGGGCTGACGCGGGTGTCCGGCATCTCGCTTTCGGGGGAGGCGGCGTCCGTGCTCGTGTTCACGCTGTGGGGGACGGCGGAAATGGGCGATTTGGTGCGCGGCGCGTTGCAGTCCGTTCCCGCGCATCAGTATGACAGCGGCAAGGCGGTCGGGCTGACTGACCGGCAGGTGTTCTGCTTTGTCATCTTGCCGCAGACGTTGCGCAGGCTCGTGCCGCTTTCCATGAATCTGGTGACGCGCATGATAAAAACCACGTCGCTCGTCGTCTTTGTGGGCGTGATTGAGGTGGTCAAAATCGGGCAGCAGATTATCGAGGCGAACCGGCTCAAAGTGCCTTCCAGTTCTATTGCGGTGTACGCGGTGATTTTTATGATGTACTTTGCGGTGTGCTGGCTCGTCTCGCTCGCGGCGGGCATGATTGAGAAGCGGCAGAAGGAGTAGGCGATGGCGTTGCTGGAAATCAGGCATCTTGAAAAATCGTTTGAGGAACATCTCGTGCTGAAGGACATTTCGTTCTCCGTGAAAAAGGGCGAGGTCATCGTCATTTTGGGGCCGTCCGGCTGCGGAAAATCAACGCTGCTGCGCTGTATCAACGGCTTGGAGTGCGTGCAGGGCGGCGAAATCCTGCTCGACGGCGAAATCATCTCGAACCGTACCAAGGACATGCACTTGATCCGGCAGAAAGTGGGCATGGTGTTCCAGAGTTACGATTTGTTTCCGCACATGAACGTGCTCGGCAATATCCTGCTCGGTCCGGTAAAGGCGCAGAAGCGCGCCCGCGCGGACGTGGAGAAAGAGGCGGACGCATGGCTTGCGCGCGTGGGATTGCCCGACAAAAAATATGCGTATCCGCGCCAGCTGAGCGGCGGGCAGAAACAGCGCGTGGCGATTGTGCGCGCGCTCTGTATGCACCCGGAAGTGCTGCTGTTTGACGAGGTGACTGCCGCGCTCGACCCCGAAATGGTGCGGGAAGTGCTCGACGTGCTGA
>CAMWTK010000093.1 GCA_947177175.1 uncultured Treponema sp. | reverse complement strand
CGCCGCTCATTGCCGCAAGCCCGTCGCCAAAGCAGATGCCCACGCCGCGCACGAACCGCACGTCCACGCCCTGGCTGGTCACCATCTGCGGATTCGCGCCGAGCGCGCCCATCGTCAGCCCAAAGTCCGTGCTGAAAAACACGTTGAGCAGCACCATGAGAACGCCCACGAACAGCAGCAGGAATGCGACGATCGTCCAGTCGCCGCTCAGGCCGTTCGCGCCCGCCCACGCCGTCAGCCGGGAAAATATTGTGGGAATGCGCAGGAACGACACGTTCGCGTGGTTTGCCATGACGCGCAGGTTGACGGAATAGAGCATCGTCATCATAAGGATGCCGGCAAGCAGATCGGGAATGCGCAGTTTGGTGTAGATGAGCGTAGTGCACAGCCCCGCCACGCATCCCGCCGCAAACGCGAGCAGAAGCCCCAGGCTTGGCGCAATGCCGTGCGTCAGGCATGCCGCAAGCACACACGCGCCGAGCGGGAACGAACCGTCCACCGTCATGTCGCAGAAATTCAGCACACGGAACGTCATGAACACGCCCAGCACCATGATGCCGTAAATCAGCCCTTCGATGAGAATTCCCGAAATCATCGTCGTTTATCTGAGCGTCAGCTCGCCGTTCTCAAAAATCATGTTCGCCTGCGCGAGCAAGTCGTCGCTGAACGTGATGCCGCAGTTCTTTGCCGCGTCCAGATCGAGCAGCAGGTCGCTGTCGCTCGGCTCGGTCATAAAGCGCACGGGAAGATCCTTCGGCTTCGCGCCGTTCAGAATCTGCACGCACAGTTCGCCCGTCGCGCGCCCCGCCTTGTAATAGTTGAAGCCGCTCGCCATCAGAATGCCGCCCGCCTGCGCGCCCGTCACGTCCGCGCTGAAAATCGGCTTTTTCGCGTTCCCGAACACCTGCACCAACGACGCGAGCGCGCTGAACACCGTGTTGTCCGTGGTCAGGTAAATGCCGTCCACGCGGGCAACAATCGCCTCTGCCGCCGCCTTTACTTCGGAAGAATTCGTAATCGCCTGCGTCACCAGCTGCAATCCCAGCCGCTTGCATGCGTCCTGCACCAAGTTGAGCGAGCTGATAGAATTGCCCTCATTGCTCGTGTAAATGTAGCCGAGCGTCTTGATTCCCGCCACGTCCTGAAACAGCGCGATGTGCGATTCCGTGTCTACAAAATCGCTCATGCCGGTCACGTTGCCTTCGCCGTGCTCAAGCGTCGTCACCAGGCCGGTGGAAAGCGGGTCGGTCACCGTGCCGAACACAATCGGAATGTCCTTGATCGTGTTTGCCAGCGCAAGCGCGACCGGGGTCGCAATGCCCACCGCCAAATCAACGCGCTCGTCCTTGTATTTTGCCGCAATCTGCGCCGCCGTGTTCACGTCGCCGTTCGCGTTCTGCAAGTCGTACTGCACGGCAAATCCCGCCTCGTCAATCACGTCAATAATGCCGCGCTCCACGTCATCAAGCGCGACGTGCTGCACGATTTTTGCAATACCGATTTTCTTCGCGCCGTCCGCGCCCTTTTTGCTGCACCCGGCAAACGAAACAATCACCGCTACGGCTGCCGCTAGACCAATCAATCTCTTCATGTTGAATCTCCTTCCGTTATATTACTATGCAAAGAAACAAAACACAAGCGATTTTCCGCCCCGCGTGAAATTTTGAGGGGAAAAGCTTCGCTCGAAACTTCGTACATCCGTACTCGTTGCGAATACCCCTCGGCCGCACTGCGTTGCGCCCATACCCCTTTCTCCGGGGGCATCGCCCCCAAGTCCCCGTTGTCGCGCTGGCGAAAATTCGCCTGGCGGACGATTTTGGTTTGTTGATTCGTGCGGAGGGTTTGTTGATTTAAACCGAAATAAAAGGTAGTATACCGTTTATAGGAGTTTTTATATGAAGAAAACAGCGATGTTGTTTGCCGCCGTGCTGACTGCGGCATTCCTTTTTGTCGGTGCCGGTTGCTCGAGCCTCGGGAAGGCGGTCACCAATTCTACCGCAGGTACCTGGTATAAATACAACGGCTCGGCGACGGCGACCGCTACCACGGCTTCCGGCTTGGAGAAATTTTCGGACATGTACGTGTATTACGACAGCAGCACGGAAACCCTGCGCGTCGTCGCGACTTCAAGCGCGGCCATCGCCTCGCTCTTTTACATTTCGTATGACAAAAGCGTTTCCAGCACGGTCTGGGCAGCTGGTGCGGTCGCGTTGTACAGCAAGGTGACCCCCGCAAGCGACCCGACCAGCGGCAAGACGCAGATTGGCACGAACGTCAACTGGGGCAACATCGCCGCCGAAGGCATCGTCAATTTGCTGCTGAAATAAGATTTTGTTGCGCACGAACGCCGTCTGCCCCGACGGCGTTTTTTTTTCGGCGTTTGCAATTCCCCGCAATCTGCGCTACACTGCTCGTATGCATTTCCTTGAATTGAACGACGTGAGTTTTTCGTATCCTGCCGTGCCGGGCGACACCGACGAAAACGGCAAACAAATTGTGCCGCCCGCGCTGTGGGAGCATGTCTCTTTTGCGCTTCCCGGCGGCTTTGTGCATTTGGTCGGACCGAACGGCTGCGGAAAAAGCACGTTCCTGCTGCTCGCGAGCGGGCGGCTCGCGCCGACGACCGGCAGCGTCTCCCTGCTCGGCAAAAATCCGCACGCGCTGCGCGAGGAGCAGCGCAACCTGCTCGCGTCGTTCATCTATCAGAACATGGAATTTGACACGGACGAGACGGTCGCGACGCTGCTCGGCCAGGTGTACGCAAACGGCGCGCTCAAAGGCAACGCCGCCGCAATCCGTGGCGGACATGACGACCTGCTCGCGGAAACGACCGCCATTTTTGCGCTGGACGATGTGCTGTGCCATCCGCTGACAGGCCTGAGCAAGGGCGAAATACAGCGCGTGTTGCTCGCGTTCAGCATATTATATGGAAGCGCGTCGATTTTTATGGACGAGCCGATGTTTGCCATGGAACCGGCGCAGAAAGAAACATCGCTCGCCTACCTGCGTGATTTCGTGCAGAAAACGGGCACGACTATCTATCTTTCCATGCACGAGCTTGACCTGACGCGCAAATATGCGGAAATCGTCCTGCTCATGTACCCCAACCACGACATGGACTTGGGAACGCCCCAGGAAGTGCTGACCGATGCCGACTTGGAAAAAGCCTACGGCGTTCCGGCGAGTATGCTCAAAAGCGGCGAAGCCTACACGCGCGCCCACCTCAAGGAGATGAGCGACCTGCTCGGAAACCGCGCCGAACAGCATTAGAACGGCGCTTCGTCGGGATTTCGCGCGGGCTTGATTTCCAGCCCCGTCAGCGTGGTGATTTTGTCGCAGTCGTCGTCGCTCAGCGCAAAGTCGAACACGCGCGTGTTTTCGGCAATGCGCTCGGCAGTCACGCTCTTGGGAAGCGGCAGGTAGCCGCGCTGCAAGCTCCAGCGGATGCAAATCTGCGCGATTGAGCGGTCGTATTTCTGCGCCAGTTCCCGCATGAACGCATTGGAGAAAATGCCACCCGTGCCGAGCGGGCTGTACGCTTCCAGAATCATGCCGGCGCGCGCGCAGTAGTCCACGAGCGCGTCCTGCGTCTGCCCCGGGCACAGCTTAATCTGATTGACCATGGGCGCGACCTTTGCCGTCTTCATCAGTTCGGTGATGTGCCTGCCGTAAAAATTGCTGATGCCGATTGCCTTGATTTGCCCCGCCGCATACGCCTCTTCCATCGCCTGCCAGGATTCCGCGTTCTTCTGCGCCCAGCAGTCGCGGAATTTGAGCGGGTTCGGCCAGTGGATCAGGTACAGGTCGATGTACGAAACGCCGAGCAGCTGGAGCGATTTTTTGATGGCGGCTTTTGTCGCCTCGTAGCCGTGGTCGTCGTTCCACAATTTGGTGGTAAGGAAAATATCTTCGCGGCGCACGTTGTGTTCCCGGCAGAAATCCCGGATTGCCGCGCCCACGCTTTTTTCGTTTCCGTAAGCCGCCGCCGTGTCGATGTGGCGGTAACCGCTTTGCAGCGCGGTCGTGACGGCGTTGTATGCCTCGTCGCCGTCCTCTGATTGCCAAGTGCCAAATCCGATGCACGGAACGCGCACGCCGTTTGCCAGCGTAAAAGCGTCGGTGGGTGAAGAAAACTGCATGACGACCTCCTCTCAAAAGCCACGGTCAAGTGTTCGTCCGCCGGAAACCGCGCAAACGGCACCGCGACGACAAGATAGTATACCACAAAATCAAGATTTTTCCCTGCCGACATCAAGAAATTGTTGTAGGCCGCCATCACGCCAACTGGTGCGCGGTAGATTTTTTCCCGCAGGAAAGATAGAATGACATGCACGATGTGGAGCAATGTTTGCTCAATGTGGAGCAAACGTCTGCTCAACGTCAAGCGAAGCCTGCTCAAGGTCGAGCAATGTTCGCTCAAGGTCGAGTGACGTTTGCTCCACGCCGAGCAAAGTCCGCTCAATGTCGAGCGAAGTCTGCTCAACGTCGAGCAAGGTTCGCTCAAAGTCGGGCAAAGTTTGCCCAATGTCGGGCGACGTTCGCTCAAGGTCGGGCAATGTTTGCTCAATGTCAGGGAAAAGCGTCCTTGACGTGCGGGAGGGAGGTGCGTCGGTATGAATATCTGTCTGTTTGCCCCGGAGGAGATTGCGCGTCCGCTGTGCCGGAACGACGAGCGCGCGGAACATATCGTGAAGGTGCTGCACAAGCGCGCGGGCGATTCGTTTGACGCGGGCATTATCGGCGGGCAGTCGGGCATTGCGACGATTACGAACATCGTTCCCCCCGGCGCGCCGGACGCGGGCGCAGTTCATTTTTCGTTCGTGCCGACCGGCAGCGGCAAGCCGCTTTTTCCCCTCACGATGATCGTGGGATTTCCGCGCCCCATTCAGTTGCGCCGCCTGCTGCGCGACGTGGCGGGCTTGGGCGTGCGGTCCGTGCACCTGACGGGAACGGAGCTGGGCGACAAGTCGTACCAGAAAAGTTCCGTGGTGGAAAACGGCGCGGCGTACAAAATGCTCCTTGACGGCACGGCACAGGCGGCAAGCACGCACGTTCCCGCGCTGCACGTGCATGCGACGCTCGCGGAATGCATTGCCGCCGTACAGGCAGCGCACCCCGCCGCGCCGGAATCCGTCCCCGCAAAAATCGCGCTTGACAACGTGCGCCCCGCAACCTCGCTCCGCGCCTTTTTGACCGGGAACGCGCCCTGCCTGCACAGCACCGTCGCTGCAATCGGCAGCGAGCGCGGCTGGACAGACCGGGAGCGCGCGTTTCTGGAGCAGCACGGCTTTGTGCGCTGCGGCATGGGCGACCGCATCCTCCGCACCGAAAC
>CAMWTK010000092.1 GCA_947177175.1 uncultured Treponema sp. | reverse complement strand
TTAAACCCTTACCAATTAAAAAACGTTTCATTATCTTCCCCCCCCCCCACTTCATTTTGTCAAGTGCTTTTTGAAAATTCATATTGTTTTATCGTTATTTTTTTGCCCGCCGCGCGCCTAAAATCCTGCCGGACACCTGAATGTCATCGGCTCGCCCGTCATGGGGTGGGAAAAATGCAGGTACTGTGCGTGCAGCATGAGCCGCTCGCCGTCCGCGCAGTGGCCGTAAAGCGTGTCGCCCACAATCGGCACGCCAAATCCGTGGCTGTCGGCAGCGGCAAGGCGCAGCTGGTGCGTGCGTCCCGTGTGCGGCAGGAACAGCACACGCGTCACTTTACGACGGCTGCCGTCGGGAGCATGATACGTCTCCACGTCCTGTATGCGCCACTCGGTCACGGCTTTTTTTCCGTGCACGGCATCCCACATCTGGTGCGGGCGGTTGTCCAAGTCCACGCGGAAATACAGTTCCATCGTGCCGTGCGTCGCAATGCCCTTTGCGGGCAGAATGCCGTCCACAAGCGCGATATACGATTTCTGTACCGCGCCCGCCTCAAACTGCCCGCTCAGACGGCGGTGCGCTTCTTTGGTGAACGCAAGCACCATCAGCCCACTCGTCTCCATGTCCAGCCGGTGCACGGCGGGCTGCGCGATGCAGTCGGGAAACAGGCGGCGCACACGATTCACGATGCAGTCCGTCTCGACTTTGCCCGGAACGCTCAGCACACCGCTCTGCTTGTTCACCACGATGATGTCCCGGTCGCGGTAGAGGATTTCCAGTCCGAGCATGGCGGGCAGAATGATGCCGCAGCGGTCGTCGCAGGGCGCGTAGCGCAGTCCGTTCGTCTTGTGCGGCGTGTTTCTTCCATAAAATACCTCGCACATCGAGCGCGGGGTCAGCCCGTGGGAAAAGGCATAGTCCAGCAGCTTGGGCGCGCAGCAGTCGCCCGTTCCCGTCGGCGGAAATTTCCCGCCACAGCATTCGGCGCAAATGTCGTTCAGCGAGCGCACCGAACCGTCCGCACAGTGGAACGCATACCGCGCGTACACCTTCGCCACCGATTCCTGCGTGAGCGCGAGCCGTTCCGCAATGAGCGCGTTTTTTTCCGCCGCGTCGTCCGCGTCCGAAAGCGCGTCAATCCGTGCGGTGAGCGCGTGGATTGCATCGTCATTGGCGGCAACGGCTTCGGCAATCTGCGCGGGAGAGACGAGCGGCGGCACATAAATCGCCTGGTCGGCAACATGCGGCACGAGCGCGCGGCTGAACCCCGAAGCCGTTTTGAGCACGACTTCGTTCCCCGCCGCGTCAGTCGCCACGAGCGCACCGAGCATAATGCCGTTCCCCGCACGCTCCTCGCTCACCGGCGTTACCTGCTCCAGCGTGAGCGCGCCGGTTTCCAGCTGGCGAATCATGGCGAGGCAGACGGCGTGTGCGGCTTCTTCGGCAAACGGCGGAAACATACCGCCACTATAGCACATTTTCCGCCGAAATGGTATAATACCGCCACTATCATTCGCACTGAAAAAAGGACACCGCTATGAAATTGACCTGTGGCATCGTCGGACTTCCCAACGTCGGAAAATCAACGCTCTTCTCCGCGCTGACCAAAGCACCGGCGCAGGCAGAAAACTATCCGTTCTGCACGATTGACCCGAACGTGGGCGTGGTGGAACTGCCGGACGAACGGCTCGATTTTATGGCAGGCGTGTTCCAGCCCAAGAAAAAAATTCCCGCCACGGTGGATTTCGTTGACATCGCGGGGCTGATCAAGGGCGCGAGCAAGGGCGAAGGGCTGGGAAACCAGTTCCTCGCGAATATCCGTGAAACGTCCGTCATCGCGCACGTCGTGCGCTGCTTTGACAACCCGGACATCCAGCACGTGCGCGACGACGCAAAGAGCGAAGCCCCGATCGACCCGGAAAACGACATCCTCACGATAAACTACGAGCTGTGCCAGGCGGATCTGGACACGATTGCCAAACGGCAGGAAAAAGTGACCAAGCAGATCCGGGCAATGGGCAAAGAGGAAGAGAAGAAATTCGCCGGCTACAAGAGCGCGGTCGAAAAAATCCTGCCGCTGTTGCAGGACGGCAAGTGCGCCCGCTTGGCGGAACTGACCGACGACGAGCGCGAAGGCATCTACGACCTGCACTTGCTCACGATAAAGCCGCAGCTGTTCGTCTGCAACATCGACGAAGACACGATCGCGAGCGGCACGAACGCATACGTGGAGAGCGTCAGGAAAATCGCCGCGGAAGAAAAGAGCGAAGTCATCGTCATCTGTGGCAAATTTGAAAGCGACCTCGTGGAAATCACCGACGAAGCCGAGCGCGCAGATTTTATGGAAAGCGTCGGGCTGAAAGAAAGCGGGCTTGCGGTGCTCGCGCGCGCGGCGTACCGGCTGATGGGGCTGCGCACGTTCTTTACGGGCGGTCCTGACGAATGCCGCGCCTGGACGATTCACGCCGGGGACAAAGCGCCGCAGGCGGCGGGCGTCATTCACACGGATTTTGAGAAAGGGTTTATCAAGGCGGAAGTCTATTCCGTGAACGACCTGCGCACGTACGGCAGCGAGGCGGACATCAAGGCGGCGGGAAAATACCGGCAGGAAGGCAAAGAATACGTCGTGCAAGACGGCGACTGCATTTTCTTCAAATTCAACGTGACAAAATAATATTTTTTTCGCATTTTAGTGATTTTTTGAAAAATCTGTGCATATAACTATGCGGAGGTTTTTATGAAATCAATCGGGTCTCTTATTATGGCGTGTGTCTGCGCGGTCGCGCTTTCGTCGTGCGCGGCGGAACATTCGCGCGGCACGGCGACTCACGAAGCATCGCTCACCGTGATGAACTGGAATTTGCAGACGTTCTTTGACGCGACGTTCGACGGCAACGAATACAGCGCGTTCAAAAACGAAAAAGCAGGCTGGTCGCGGACAAAATATGACGCGCGGCTGAGCAGGCTGGCAGAAGTCATCACGGCACTGGACGCAGACGTGCTCGTCTTTGAGGAATTGGAAAAAGAAGCGCAGCTGTACGATATTACGAACCGGCTTTCCGGTTCGTTCAACCGTGCCAAGCGGTACGGCTATGCGTGTTTTGCGAGCGACGAAGGCTCGTCCATCGGGTGCGCCGTGCTGTCGCGGTTTCCGCTCGGCGAAATTACCGTGCATGCGCTCGACATCCGCACCGACCCGGGCAAACAGCCGCGTATGCGCCCCCTTTTGCAAGTCCCGGTCCTTTGTGGCGACAAAAAACTGGTCGTCTTTGTCAACCATTGGAAAAGCAAATCGGGCGACACCGACGGCAAAACGGCGATGTGGCGGGCGTATCAGGAACGGGTGCTGACGCGCTGTATGCAGGAAGCCCTCTCCCAAGGCGGCGCGGTGCTTGCGTGCGGAGACTTCAACAGCGACATCGGCGAATTTGCCCGCTACGACGGCGGCTCACTGCCCTACCCGGCAAACATACTGCTGCGCGGCGAACGCGACCTGCCCGTGTACTCGCCCTGGTATGATGCGCAACGGCAGCTGCAAGAGCCCGGAAGTTACTATTATAAGGACGCATGGGAGCGCATCGACCATTTTTTTGTTGCCGGGAACGCGACGCTCTCGGATTTTGCCGCCCGCACGGACGGCGCGTGGGCAACGGACGACGGCATTCCGGCGGCATACCGCATCTACAACGGCAAAGGCTACAGCGACCACTTGCCCATCACGTGCCGCGTCAGTTTTTAGCGTTGCGTTCGTAAAAAATGCCGTCCGCAAAGCCCTGAATCGTCTTGTCGATGCGGGCGCGTTGCAGACGGTATTCCGCCCATGCGCAGTACCGTTTTTCGCGCTCAATGCCGCACCAATGCCGTCCCAGTTTTGCGGCGACGACGGACGTGCTTCCGCTTCCCAAAAACGGGTCGAACACCATATCGCCCGCGTTTGAGGAGGCGAGCAGCAGCTTGGCGAGCAGTTTTTCGCTTTTCTGCGCCGGGTGCGCGGTATTCTCCGCCATCGACCAAAACGGAACAGAAATATCGCTCCAGAAATTGGACGGACACGTGTCGCGGAATTTTCCCGCCGCCGTCGTCTGCCAGTCCTTGGGAACGCCATCCTGCCGGTACGGCGCGACCACTTTGCGGCGCACTTTTACCGCGTCCACATTGAACGTGTAGTCGTCGCCCGCCGTGCAGAACCAGATGTCTTCCCTGCTGTTTTTCCAATTCGCGCGCGCGCCGCGCCCTTTTTCGCGCTCCCAGGTAATGCAGTTGCGGATCACGAGTGCGCCGTCAGCCTCAAACGCGCTCAGCACGGCAGCAATCGGAATCGAGCTTTTCCAGTCGCAGCACAGATACAGCGAGCCGTGCGGCTTGAGCAGCGGCAGTGTCAGCGCGAGCCAGCGTTCGGTATACGCGCGGTAGGCTTCCTGCGACTGCCGGCAGAAATTCGTGTCGCCGTAGCGTTTTTGCAGATTGTACGGCGGGTCGGCAATGATGAGGTCGGCACAGGCACGCGGCAAAAACGGCAGCACACGGAACGTGTCGCCACAGATCGTCTTGTCGGCAATGTCGCCCGCCAAAACCGGCGCGTCAACGGAAATGCAGCGCGAAAGATACGCCGCGCCCTCGCGCTCCGAAAAATCAATCGTCTTGTTCCGGGAAGACTTTGCCATGCCGCCAGTATAGCAAAAAAAATCCCGTGCTTCAACGAAACACGGGATAAGGAGTGTTTTATGATGACAGCCGCTTACGCAACCGTAATCGCAATCTTTTTCGGCTCGGCGACCGGCTTACGCGGCATGACAACCGTCAGCACGCCGTTCTTGAGCGTCGCATTCACCGCGTCCGCATTCACGTCCTGCGGCAAGGAGAACCGCCGCGTGAATCCGCTCGTCCGACGCTCGCGGATAAGCCATGCGCCTTTGTCCGCGTCCTGCTCGTCCGATTTCTCCTCCTTGACCTCCTCCGTGCGGGAAGCGATCGTGAGCACGTCGTCTTTCAGGCTCAGCTCCACGTCATTTTCCGTCTTGCCGGGCAAATCCATATCGAGCACGTACGCATCCTTTTTTTCCTTCACGTCCACGCTCGGGACCGCCGCCTCAAACGGCTTCACAAAGAAGTCGCCCCCGTCAAACAGCCGGTTAAAAAGTGCCAATTCGTTCATATCGTTACCTCCATTGGTTTGATTCCTGTTTCGTGCTTTTCTCGCACACGTAATATATAGCAAGAACCGTGCCAACTTTTAAAAATCAGCAAAAAGGGGGAAGTCTCCCCCTCCGCGCCCACTCCGTTGGTCGCCACCCCCTCTCCTAGGGCGGTCTCGTATACACATCTGACGCGGCCGCCGCCGCCTTACGTGTAGATCT
>CAMWTK010000091.1 GCA_947177175.1 uncultured Treponema sp. | reverse complement strand
GCGGCTCGTCCGTGAGGGCGTGGGCTACCTGCTCACGTTCGGCGGCATCATCGGCGAGGACGAGACGCTGTGCTTCCGCCCCCTTTCCCCGCCGCTCACCACCGCCATGCACGTCATCTGGCGGCGCGCCCAGCACCTCGCCCCCGCCGCACAGGCACTGCTGGACGAGATACGCCGCCGCGTGGTGTAAGGCAGGGGCGCTCGCCCCACAGCAAGAAAAACCGCCCTCATAGTAAGGGCGGTTTTTGCTTTGCATCTTGCACTGGACGATCGCTTTCGGCTTTGAAAACGTGCTGTCGCCGATTTTTGTCACATCACCATGTACGGCTTGCTCGCTTTCAGCAAATGGTAGATGTCGGCAAGGTAGCCGTTCAAGCCCCGTGCGCTCCGCGGCATACGAAACAAGCACAATCACCGCATCAAACAAAAACGTCCGCACACGGACGCTTTTGTTTTACTCAGATGTGGCAGAAAACAAACTGTTCAGTCCTTCTATTACGTCTTTGAACAAATCGGCGGTGTCGTTTATGTTGCAGAAAACCCATTCAGACCCTTTCTCAACAGATTCCTTGTTCCGAATTTTATTAATTATTTTTTCCAGCTCATTCTGCCGATCTTTTGTAATTTTTTTTCCTTCTTGAGCCACGAATCCAATTTGTTGCAGATCATAATGACTACAATAATAAATAAGAACATCGTCTATGGATTCGTTGGAGCAGTAGTATACTTTCCAATTATGCAACTCTCCTTCTGTCCAGTTTTTCTTAGGAAAAGCTTCTTTCAACTTTTCCTTTAGAACTTCGTAAAGAGCAGTTGCTCTTCTGTTTTTGTCCTTCCACAACTCCATCAAGTCATTCGCCGCGTCAAATTTATCCTTGCCTGAATAAATTTCCTCAATAACCTTTTTGTCAGCGGATTTCATATACGCTTTTCCTCCTAAATGCTCAAGCAGCATTTTGTATTGTTTTATATAAACGCTTGCAAGATTGCAGGCATCTTTCGCTTTTTCGTCCTGAGGTTTTTCCTCGTTCAGTCTATCCAGACAAGCCTGAAGAAAACCTTTTGCAAGCCCCTTCTTCTTATCTTCAGACACCGCGCAAACTTCTTTCAGAATTTTTGAATTCTGTAGCATATCTGCGTATTTTTTAAAATCCTCGTCATACTTGCTCAGCGGCGGCTTTTTGTCATCCATCAAAGTAAGATATACGACTGCGGCAATCTCACGCCCATATTCTTCTTTGACTTTTTTCATATAACGAACGAGCTGATTTTCCATATCAGGCGCATAATTGATCTTGTTCTCAATTATGATTGCATGGCTGTCATTCTTTATGAGTAAATCGATTCTACCTTCTTCTCTTGTGACTTCAAAGCCTTTTGTACAATCAAAATCTACCCCAAGGAATTTGACGAACTCTTCGGCAAAATACGTTCTTCCGATTTCGCGCGTATCAGGATTTAGTATGGTGAAGAGAATGTCGCTGTGAAAATTCTCGTGCCTCCATTTGTCGGAAATGGATTCAAAAATATTGAAGCGCAGAGTGTTGTCGATGTCGTGGTCGCGGTAAATTTTCCGCTTGTCTTCGGAATATGCTGCGCAATCTTTTTCAAGAAAAGACAGGACGTTGGCTATGTTCCGCTTCGAGACCGTCTTGACAAAGTTGAGAATCAAATCTGCCTCTGAAACTGTGGCAAGACAGCAATCTTTGGACAAATCGTTTACCACCTTGAAATTTTCTGAAAGGCTCATTGCATTTTCCATCTTATTCTCCTTCTGAAAGTTTGTTAGTGTGTTTTCCGAAAACTATTGCCGTTGATTTAATGCATCACCCAACAACTTAATTATACCTAATATAGGGAGGGATAGTAAAGTATCTAATGAATCTCCCCGACGCTTGTGTCGGAGAATTAACCCTCTTTAGATTAAAGTTTTACTTGAGCTTGTTTCATAAATTTCATTTTTCATACAATCTTCAAAACTTCTGTTGTCCAACAAAACGCTCTCCGAATGCCCGTCCGCAAGAATGCGGACGGTTTGTGCTACAGCACGCCGTCCGAACACTGGACGGTCGCTTTGGGCTTGTCGCCGCTGATTGCGTTCCACTGCGCCTTGGTGCCGTCATACTGGATCTTGAGGTTCGGGCTGCATTTTGAGAACGCGCCGTCGCCGATTTGCCTCACGCTGCGCGGAATGACCAAGGTTGTAAGCGACGTACAACCTGAGAACATCTCTGGAGCGATTTGTATCACGCCGCGCGGAATGTTCACGCTTTTGAGCGACGTGCAGCCTAAGAACGCATTCTTGCCGATTTTCGTTACGCTACCGGGAATAGTCACGCTCGTAAGTGACGTGCAGCCATAGAACGCCCATTCGCCGATTTCGCTCACGCCGTCGGGAATAGTTACGCTTTTGAGCGATGTGCAGTTGCTAAATGTTTCTCCTGCGATTTTCGTTACGCCGTCAGGAATTGTCACGTCCGAAAGTGACGCGCAGCCGTAGAATGCACATATGCCGATTTCCGTCACGCTTTTGGGGATGTTTACGTTCTTGAGCGACGCACAGTTAAAAAATGCAGCCTGACCGATTGATGTCACACTGTCAGGAACAGTTATGTTTTTGATCGATGTGCAGTTGTAGAATATGAAGTTCGGAATCTTTGCTATCCTACCAAGGATCATCACGCGTTCAAGATAGGTGCAGTTGCGGAATGTGCCAAATAAATAAGATCCGTATAGTCCAGTATCCACCAACCGACCATCCTTGATATACGTTACCGAGCTTGGAATGGTCACGCTCTCTATGTCAATACACTCAACAAATGCATCATTGCTGATTTCCGTCACACCGTCGGGAATGACGAGGTTTGCGGGAACAATGCCGGTATATCCCGTTACTTTCGTACCGTCCATTTCGAGGTACTCGGGAACTTCTTCCGCACTTAAGATCCCGTCGCTACAGCTAATGGTCGCAACTTTCTTTGCCTCACTGCTTCCTTGGATTGCTCTTCCCCGGATCGCCCGCCACTGCGCGGTCGTGCCTTTGAACTGTATTTCCGTGAGCGACGTGCAGCCACTGAACGCATAGTTGCCAATTGCCGTCACGCTCGCGGGAATGGTCACGATCGTAAGCGATGTGCAGCCCCAGAACGCACGGTCGGCGATTGCCGTCACGCTACTGGGAAAGCTTACGCTTGCAAGCGATGTGCAGTTACTAAACGCCCTTTCGCCGATTTCCGTCACGCCGTCAGGGATGACGAGGTTTGCGGGAACGGTGCCGGTATATCCCGTCAGTGCCGTTCCCGCTGTTTTGAGGTACTCGGGAAGTCCTTCAATGCCTATTTTGCCGTCGCTACAGCGGACGACTGCCTGTATCTGAACAGTCCCTTGAATTGCTTGCCACTGCACAATCGTGCCTTTGAATTGTATTTCCTTGAGCGACGTACAGCCGTCGAACGCACCATAGCCGATTTGCGCCACACTGGCGGGAATAGTCACGCTCGCAAGCGACGTACAGTTATAGAACGTACCGTTGCCGATTTCCGTCACGCCGTCGGGAATGACGAGGTTTGCGGGGAGCGTGCCGTCATATCCCATCACTGTCGTCCCCGCCGTTTTGAGGTACTCGGGAACTCCTTCAATGCCTATGCGGCCGTCGCTACAGCGGACGACTGACACCTGTATCTGGCTACTCCCTTGGATTGCTTGCCACTGCGCGGTCGTGCCATTGAATTGTATTTCTTTGAGCGACGTGCACCCACCGAATGCATAGTCGCCGATTTCCGTTACGCTGTCGGGAATGCTCACGCTCGCAAGCGATGTGCAGCCATAGAACGCCGCCCCGCCAATCTTCGTTACGCCGTCAGGGATCACGAGTTCTGCGGGCAGACTATTCCGGTTTTTCACGCCTTGTAGCACCACCACTTGCTCACCACCACATCCCGCTGTTTTCTGTATATCAAGATACGCGGGATACTTCACTTTCGCCGCAAACGCCGCCGTCGTCACTGCCAGTGCCGCAAACACGGCAACCCATTTCTTGTTCATAAAAACTCCTCTTGCGTTCTTCGTCCGCCGACGTTTTCGCTGCTTAAAAGCGGGGAAGCCGTCGCAGTGCTACGCACTGCTTAACGAGTTTTGCTTTGCAAAACTCGCCCTAAGCCCCCGCTCCCCCATAGGGGAAATCTGCGCTCCCTTATAGGGGAGCGCACTTCTCCCTCATAAGGGGAATCACCGCTCCCTTATAAGGGAATTCCGTTCTCCCCTGTGGGGAGTGCGCCACCCCCTATGCGCCGGGGGAAACTTGGAGCGGCTTTCCGAACCGCCCGGCCTTGAGCGACTTGGTGGACTTTGCGTTCCCCAGCAGCTTCGTGCGCACCTCGGCATAGTACGTCCCCGGCGCAATGTCCGCCGGTATCATCACCATGACCCGCGCGGGCTTGTTCTCCGCCACCACGCCGCAGCGCACCGCCTCACCGCCGCTTTCCGGCACGAGGAACACGCCCTGCGCCACGTCCGCCGCGTCGAACTTGAGCCGCGCCCCAGTGAGCCGCAAAATGCCGCCCGCCGTGAGCGTGCTGTTCACCGCGCCGCTCACCACGTCCGCCGCCTCGGTGATGTACGGTCCGGTCGCCGCGCCCTCGGTTTTCTCCGTCTTGACCGACTTGACCGCCTCGCGCAGGGCAGTTCCCGCGTTCACGTTGACCGACACCGTGTGCCGCGCCCTGTCGAACGTGTCCGCCATGCCGTTGAACACGCCCGACACGCTGAACAACGTGTTGAACAGCGGCGTGTTCACCGCCGACCCGTCCGCCGTCAGCTCCCCCACGACCTCCGTGTACACCTGCAACACCGCCGCCACGTCCGCGCGGGTCAAGGTCGTCCCCCGCCGCATCATCAGGTCGATGACCTCATCCTGCGAGTACGACCGCACATCCTGCACCTGCGCCATGCAGTCGTCCGGCTCCGGCGTGAGCAGATTCTCACGCAACGAATACTTGAGCATACGCTCCCTCCTGTAGAGTGAAGATAAAATAATCCGACCCCGCACACGCGGGGCATGGTTTGCGAGAGAAAAACGGCAGGAGCGAAGCGACCTGCCTGCGAAGCAGGGTCTTGGGGTGAAACCCCAAGCCGTGCTGGGAAAGGGAGAGGGTTTGGGAGAGGGAAAACCCCGCTTCGGAAGTAGAGGGTTTTCCCTCTCCCAAGACGTTCCGCCCGCTTCCAAGCGGGAAGAAAACCTTGAACGAAAAAAGCCCCCGGATTTCGCCGCGCTGACGCGCGGAAAACCCAAGGGCTTTCCTGCAAAATGCGAGCCGTTAGAAATATACGAAGATACAGTCAGAGCCTGTGTTCTGTGTTCTGTGTTCTGTGTTCTGTGTTC
>CAMWTK010000090.1 GCA_947177175.1 uncultured Treponema sp. | reverse complement strand
ACTGGAAGCAGGCACGTACCGGCTGAAAGTCGTTACCCAGGCACTCTCCTCAAAGGCATACCGGAAGAAGCCGACGGCATTCACCTTTCAGACTGAGCTGACCGCCGTATAAGCGGCATACGCAGGCAACACACGTCCGGCGCGCTCCAGCGCCGGCTTTTTTTTGCGCCACACTCGTTTTTGCGGCAGTGCCTATCCCATCCGCGCTCCTTGCTTGCACCAAAAACTGGAGCGACAACAACCAAAATCTGGAACGACAATAATCAATTTTTGGAACGGCAACAACCAAATTCTGGAGCGACAAGTAACAGATTGTGGAACGAGAATGTCATGCCGATTTATACATGCGACAGCATCGATTTCAAAAATTCCTCCGCCAATGGCAACGGAACGTTTTCCATCCGCTCCTGCTTTCTGTAGTTTGACATAGAAAAACGGATTCCGTGCAGGGTTGGACTGGATTTGAGTGCTGCCGAAAGGCTTTTTGATTTGAGGTTTTCCTCTGCCTTCACTTCGACCGGGAATACGCCGGCGGACTGGAACACAAAGTCAATTTCCATGGTTGAGTTGTCATTCGCATAATAAAACAGCTGCTCTCCAAGCGCGCTGAAAAACTGCTGGGCGACATATTGTTCCGTAAAACTGCCCTTGTAGCCTGAAAAAGCATTGTTTCCGACAAGGATTTCTGACGCAGGAGCGTCCGCCATAGCACCAAAAAGCCCCAAATCGTTTACAAACAACTTGAAGCAGTCAAAATTCTCATAGAATTTCAGCGGCAACTCCATTTTTGAGACGCGGCAAACTTTATGAATAAGTCCGGCATCCTCAAGCCATTGGATTGCGTTTTCAAATTCTTTTGCACGACCGCCTTTTTTCAATGCGCCATAGATGAACTTCTTGTTCTCCTTTGCGAGCTGCGACGGTACAGATCGCCACACAAGTCTAATTTTCGGAATATCTTTTTCCGGCACATGCTTTGAAAAATCGCGTTCATAGCCGACAAGGATATCCTTCTGCTTCTGCCTGACTTTTTGAAGATCCTGTGTTTCAATATAGGTCAATACAACTTCCGGCATTCCGCCGGTAAAATAATACTGCCGGAGCAATTCCGTCAGCTGCGGAGAAAATGTATTCAGTTCCTCCCATGAGTGGCTTTTTATGCGTTCCAGAAGAATATGTTTTTCCATTGCGCCGAGAAACTCCATGAATGAGAGCGGATACAAGGTAAGATTGTCAGTCTTCCCGACAGGAAATCCTGTGCCGGAATGCACCTGCAGCCCGAGCAGAGAACCAGCGACAGCAACATGATATTCAGGAGCATCCTCGCAAAAATACTTGAGCGCAGTCAATGCAGACGGAACTTCCTGCACTTCGTCAAGGATGACCAGTGTTTTTCCTGGCGTTATGCTCATATTCGCTATGGCAGAAAACCCGCGAAAAATGCGCTTTGTGTCAAAATCAGAAAAAAGTGCCTGTACCTGCGGATTGTTGTCGCAGTTTATATAGATCATGTTTTCATATTCGTTGTTGCCGAATTCTTTCAAAAGCCAGGTCTTTCCGACCTGGCGTGCGCCCTCAAGGACAAGCGGCTTCCTACTAGACGAGGCTTTCCATTCTAGCAGTTTTGCATACAGTGAACGTTTCATATTTTAAGCATACCATTTTTCTAGTGGAAAGTATAGCAAATTTTACATTTTTCTAGGGGAAATTATAAAAAAAATTACAATCTTTTTATAATAATAACTATATATATGCGGGTAACGTCCCGAATTTTTTATCGCCCCCTATTACTAATAAAAATTTTAGCATCATATTATTTTTTATTAGTAATAATCTCTTCTTTCATGACATCAAGCAAAACTTTTAATGAAGCCAATTGATGCGTGTTTATAAATTTTTGTTTTTCAATTTCCTGTCTGATACTTTTTTCTCTAAATTTTAATTCACTTTCAGTAGAAACATCTTCTAAATGCAATACAGATAAATGTGGGTCATAAATCATAGTGTATTTTTTTTTCATACATTTAAGATGTAGTATTTCTTCTTCACGATACAAAAAAGTCCTTGAATCAAAAGCCTCGTCTTCATTATTTATGAATTTAAGCGAAAAAATATAGCAAGAACCATGTAGGATAGGATTTATATGCCTATTTATATGAATTTTTTCTTGTGCTTTGCCAAATTTTCTTTTTAAACTCTTAAGCCTTGTCCTTACCCTTATACTACTCTTTATTTTATCAATAACATAATTTATTCTAGGATGTTTTAACTTTGAAGTTATATCTGAAATTTGTTTATTTACTTGTTGTATTGTCAATTGCTTTAAATACATTGGATTTTGATGTAAGCCGTTTTTTTTTGAAATAATATCTGGTCCCAGCACATCAAATTCTGTTTCACTATGAATTTTTTCAATTTTGTCAAGAAAATCTCCATCGTTGATTAAAACATCATTATTCATAATTATCATATATTTTGGTTTATATTTTTCTTTTGCGAATTTATATCCAATATTATTTCCCCTCGCAAATCCAACATTTTCATTGTTTAGTAAAACATCGCAATAATCTTTATTTTTATAATAGTCTTTCAGTCTCTGACCACTGCCATTACTAGACGCATTATCAACTATTACAATTTTACATCTGTTCATATCCAAAAACTTTTCAAGATGTTCAACACATTCTTTTGTCATTTCTTCTGCTAAATAATGCAATATTACAAAAGCAAACACTTCAATCCTCCAATTGAAATTCGCTATCAAGACGTTCTTGAAGCATAAAATTTTTTGTGTCGTAACTCTTTATTTTATCACTAGGTACATCCTATTTCACACGATTTAACTAGCCAAGAGTCAAAAAACTTATTTTTACAACCCGCGCAGTGTCTCCAAAAATCGCTGCGTGATGCGCGGCCATTCACGGTCGCTCAAGCCGAACGTATACTGCGCTTCATGCCGCTCCATGGCATTTTCCACCGCGCGCATAAAATCTTCGTAATCGTATGTAACTGAAACTCCGACTTCCGCGAGTTTCGGCGTGTCGCAGTAAGCGACTATCGGCTTTCCTGCCGCCATTGCCTGGTAATACTTCGCCGTTATGCCGAGCGGACGGTTTTTGTAAAAGGCCGTCATGTAGGGAACCATCACCACGTCGCAGTTCGTTATCCAGGCGGGAACTTCTTCCGGCCTGATTCCGGGAATGTACGTCAGATTCGGAATATCGCCGACCCGTTTCCTGATTTTTTCATCGGGAAAATTCGGGCAGACGACAATATAATTGAAGTCCCTGCGCCGCGCGGCCGCCTCGAACAGCAACTCCCACTCGACTTCCCACGCTCCCACGTACAGGACCGTATGCGATTTTTTCAGCGGATCGGGAACATCGTGCCGTGCGCGGTACGGGGCGATGTCAACGCCGTTCGGAAGTATGGTATGCTTCACGCACGTGTCAAACTGCGGGATTTTTCGCCGGTACAATGCAAGCCCCTCGTCATTCACGACAAGCGTCATGTCCGCGCCAAGCATGACATGTTCCTCTGCCTTTGCGCGTCTGGCGAGCGCACCGTCATACATGAGCGGATCGCTCGGACGGTAGACGAATTTCGCCTGCGGAAAGCGTTTCTTCAGAAAATCAAAGAGGACTACCGCGCCACAGCTTTCGATGACAAACACGTCCGTGCCTGAAAAATAACGGTCCGCAAACCGGCCGAGACCACCGAACGAAAAGCGTTCGAGCGCGTCCGCGAAGGCATCGGGAAGCCGCTTGCCGACGGCATCCGGGAGCTTGAGCGTCGGAAGCGTCACGTTGGTCAGCGTTGAGCCGCCGACTTCGTAGCGGATGCCTTTTGAAAGGGCGGCAATCGACTTGCGATTGTACAGTTCCTGATGCTGAAAAAGGCTGTAGTACGGACGCGGAAAGCTGAAAAAAACGACCTCCGCGCCGCCGTTGCAGCATGCCTCCGCGAACTTGTGAAAACCGCCCTGCCGGTTCGAAACCCAGCTGTGGACGGTCAGGAACACGACTTTGTTTATCTGTGCGCTCATCGTGCTTCTCCGTGCCGCTTGAGGACGACGAAGAACCGCCCGTCCTCCCCGTAAATATCGTGCCAGTACGTAGACAAAAGCAACGGCAAGCCGGGATTTTCGTGGAGATACCCGTCCTTGCATTTGAACCCGAGCGAGTTCAGCATATCATCGTTCCAGATGCTTCCTTCCGAGGGAACGACCGTAACAAGTTGTTTTATCAGGGGAAAGTTCCGCGCGTTTATGCGCAAGCCGTCCGCAAGCCCAATCGTTCCCGAAAACGAAATGCCGATTTCCTCGCCGCCGTCCGCAAACCTGCCCAGGTCGGAAAGGAGCATATCCGTGCGGGAACGCTGGTACTCTTTCTGCTCGGCAAGGCTCGTTCCGTATGCATACATGAAGACGGCGCATCCGTACACGAGACAGCACACCGGCAGCACACGCCATTTTCCACCCGTGCCGCACAGTCCCGCACAGACAAGAGCGACGAGCATATTGAAGCCCATCATCGCCCGTGGCGCAAACAGCGGCCGCTCAAAGACAAGGTACGGTCCGAACGAAAGGGTAAACCCAACGACGATGAATATGACGACGGCAACGCCGGAGGCAATCTTGCCCCGCATCGCATTCCTTGCGCTCGCAATGACAAAGCCAATGGCGGATAAAAGCAGAAAGCATTTTGTCCATATTCCGCCGAAAAGCGGCAGCGTGTTCCGCGCGTATGCAGCGATATTCTGCGGAACGGCAGAAAGCGTGATGACCGTCGAGAAATTCGAATCCGCCGCGTTCTCCATGGTGTTCATGAAAAGGAGCTTGAAAACCAGCATCGCACACAAATATGCCGCGGCGGCAATCCCACCGAAAGCAAGCGCTCGCAGCCCCGGCTCTTTTTTGAGCCACATCGACAGCGAAACATACATCGCCAGGAGAATAAAGATGCTGCTCCCTGCCTGATAGCACATACAGCACAGTATCAGCGAGACGACCGAAACGAAAAAGAACACGCGCCTGTTCGCCACGAACAGAAACGGAACGACGGGAAAGAACGCGGCAAGTGCCATATAAGGCGAATCGAACCGGTACGAGAAATTCTGCGCGAAAAACGGCGAGAGGAACAACAGCGAACACGCCAGTAGTCCTGACACCGTAATGTCTCCGTCACGAAGCACCGCCACAAGCAGAACCGTCGCCAAAGCCATGATAGCAACGGCAATAAACTGCGTCAGCGGCGCAATGTCCGAAAGACGGACGCTCCCATGAATGGCGATTGAAAGGAAGTCGGAAATATACCGGCTGAAGCCAATCCATGAACGGCTTCCCTCATAACTTCTCCAAATGTCATCATTATAGTAAAAATCCGCGCCGATGATTTTAAAGAGACAGACATAATAAAACACGATCATTCCCGCAAAGGCAATCGCGAACCGTTTCGCGTCGGTTTTCCTGCGCCATGAAGCCAGCTCCTGCCGAGTTTCAACTGCAAGATTCCGGCCGTTCTTTGTATAGCCGAGAAAAACCGCAAGCGCGATGATTGTCATCGCGATGAACGAGCAGTGCTTTATAATCTCAATCC
>CAMWTK010000089.1 GCA_947177175.1 uncultured Treponema sp. | reverse complement strand
CATCGCCGCCTTTCGCAGCCTGAAAAATGTGTTCATAAAAATCTCCTCAAACAAAGGTATATACGATTTTATTTTACCACAACTTCCGCATTCTATGAAGGTTTTTTCTATGTTTTTGCAAACGCTCGCCCGCCCATTCCTGCCTTTGTTGTATGTTTCCGCACGTTCATGCTATAATTATGCGCAGGAACGTTTCCCCGCGCTTTTTCGGCGGGGTATGATGTGAGAAGGTTACATGAGCATTTTACATAAAACAAACAGACGGAATGCGGTGGCGGCGGTTTTCTTTTTGGCGGCGGGATTTGTGTCGGCGCAGGAGCAGGCGGTCAACCGGACGGTCCGGGCGGGGGTCTTCAATTTTGAGGGCTACCATTCCAAGGACGCGCAGGGAAATCTCTACGGCTACGGCATCGAATTCCTTGAACTTGTCTCGGAATATTCGCATTTGAATTTCGAGTATATCGGCTACGACAAGTCATGGGAGCAGATGCTCGCCATGCTGGAAAGCGGCGAAATCGATGTGGTAACGTCCGCGCGGAAAACTGCCGAGCGCGAAAACAATTTCGCTTTTTCGCTTCCGATCGGCAGGAACAACACGGTGCTTTCCGTCAAGTCGGACAACACGCGACTCTATGGCGGCGACTACCGCACCTACGACGGCATGACCGTGGGCATCATCGACGGAAGCAGCCAGAACGACATTCTGGTGGGATTCGCGCGGGCGCACGGATTTTCCTACAAGACGCGGAAATACGACGACTCGCAGAAACTTGCCGACGACTTGCAGAACGGCACGATTGACGCGATTCTTTCGAGCAACCTGCGCAAGACCACGGACGAAAAAACGCTGGACACGCTTTCCTCCGAAAATTTCTACGCGATCGTGCGCAAAGACGACATCGCCCTTTTGGACGAAATCAACTACGCGATAATCCAAATGGACATTTGCGAGGACGACTGGCAGAACGCCCTTTTCTATAAATATTACGGCGCGATGCATTCGCTCGACCTCGGATTCAGCGAGCGCGAAAAGGCGTACATTCAGGATGTCGTCTCGGGAAAAAAAGTGATTACGGCGACGGCAATCGGCGACCGCAAGCCGTATTCCTATGCCGAAGGCGGCGAACTCAAAGGCATGATGATTGACTACTTTGCCGAAATCATGTCGCTTGCGGGGCTTCCGTACACGCTCATCACGCCGTGCAGCCGCGCCGCGTATTACGCCCTTGCCGACAACGGCGTTGATGTCGTCATCGACCGAAAGACGGACAAATCGGCGGCGGCAAGCAAGTACCGCGGATTCACGAGCGACGCATACATGAACACGGGCGTGGCAAAAGTGACGCGGAAAGATTTCAAGGGAATCCCGGCGACCGTGGCGGTGGCGGATTCGCAGGGCGACGAGCTGATTGACAAACTGATTGTGGAGCAGCTTTCGGACGACACGAAAATCCTGAACTACGCGACGCGCGAAGACGCGATGAAAGCCGTCGCGGACGGAAAGGCGGACGCGACGTATGTGTACACGTACATGGCGCAACTTTTTGTCAACAATGATTTTACCGACACGCTTCATTACAGCATCGTGAACGCGCGGCGGTTTGAATTCAGCCTGTACGTGCGGAACACGAGCGACCACGAGCTTGCGACGATTCTCAACAAATGCGTGCGCCAAATGCCGGAGGACGCGCTGAATCAGCTGATCGCAAAATACACCGCCTACACGCCATCAAGCATGACGTTCGTGCAGTACCTGCGCATCAATCCTCAGGTGCTGATTATCATCGTCGTTTCGTTCGTCCTGACCGTCGCCGTCATTCTTTCGCTCTTGCTCAAGGCAAAATGGAATCGCCAAGTCCTCGACGCGACGCAACGCGCGAACAAGACGCTCGCGGAGCAGTTCGCCATCGTTGACACGCTCAGCCGCGATTTTTCGAACGTCTATTCGATTGACGTTGAGAACGGCACGGCGCAAATCATCAAGTTGGAAGGCTACGTGACGACGGGATTGCAGAAAGGCTCGAAAGAGCAGTTCCCGTACACGCCGCTCATGCACAAATACGTTGAAGAGCGCGTCCACCCGGACGACAAGGCGTATCTTTTGGACGCGCTTTCGCTCGAAACCGTGGCGGAAAAACTGGCGGAGGATCGCGAGTACACGGGCAGCTACCGCGTGCTCGTCGGCAGGGAAGAGCACATTTTCCAGTTCTCCTATTCGAAAGTCGAATCGCCCGACCATGAAAACGAACATTTCGTGCTCGTCGGATTCCGCAACATCGATGAGCTTGTGCGCAAGGAACAGGAGCAGAACAAAATGCTCGCGGAAGCGTTGGCGGAAGCGCAGTACGCGAACCACGCGAAGACGACGTTCCTCAACAATATGTCGCACGACATCCGCACGCCCATGAACGCGATCATCGGATTCACGTCGCTCGCGGCAACACACATCGACAGCAAGGAAACCGTGCAGAATTATCTGAGCAAAATCATCACGTCGAGCAATCATCTTTTGAGCCTCATAAACGACGTGCTCGACATGAGCCGCATCGAAAGCGGAAAAGTCAAAATCGAAGAGAAAGAAGCGAACCTGCCCGAAATCATGCACGACCTCAAGACAATCGTGCAGGCGGACGTAAAGGCAAAGCAGCTTGAATTCTACATCGACACGCTCGACGTGACGAACGAAAACATCATCTGCGACAAGCTCCGCCTGAACCAAGTGCTGCTGAACATTCTGAGCAACGCGATGAAATATACCAAATCGGGCGGCATGGTGAGCGTGCGCGTCATTCAACTGCCGGGCGCGCCGGAAGGCTACGCATCGTATCAGTTCATCGTGAAGGACACCGGAATCGGCATGAGCGCGGAATTCCAAAAGCACCTGTTCGAGCCGTTCGAGCGCGAGCAGACCGCGACGGTGAGCGGCATTCAAGGCACGGGGCTTGGGCTTGCGATCACCAAGAACATCGTTGACATGATGAACGGCACGATTAACGTAAAAAGCGAGCCGGGCAAAGGCACTGAATTTTCCGTGTCGTTCCAGTTCCGCATTTCGGGCACGGAACCGAAAGTGGAGCGGCTGGAAGAACTGGCGGACTTGCACGCGCTTGTCGTGGACGACGACGTGAACACCTGCACGAGCCTGAGCAAAATGCTTTCTTCGATTGGCATGCGCCCCGACTGGACGACGCACGGCAAGGAAGCGATTGTCCGCACCGAATTCGCGATCGAGCAGAAAGACCCGTACAGCGTGTACATCATTGACTGGCTTTTGCCCGACATGAACGGCATCGAAATCGTGCGCCAAATCCGCCGCGTCATCGGAAACGAAACGCCTATCATCATTCTCACCGCCTACGACTGGGCGGACATCGAACAGGAAGCGCGCGAGGCTGGCGTGACCGCGTTCTGCTCAAAGCCGATTTTCCTTTCGGAACTGCGCGAAGTCCTTCTGTCGCCGTTCCGCGTGCCGGAAGCCGAGCCGGAGGCGGAGAAGCCTGCCGAATTCCTTGCGGGAAAGAAAATTCTCCTCGTCGATGACATCGAGCTGAATCAGGAAATCGCAAAGACGATTTTGGAAGAAGAAGGCGCGATTATCGACACCGCGTACAACGGATCGGAGGCGGTGGATGCCGTCAAGAACGCGCCCGCCGGCACCTACGACCTTGTTCTGATGGACGTTCAGATGCCCGTCATGGACGGCTACGAAGCGACGCAGCACATCCGCGAATTGGAAGACCGCGAAAAAGCCGCCGTCCCCATCGTCGCCATGACCGCGAACGCCTTTGACGAAGACCGCCAAAAAGCCCGCGACGCCGGCATGAACGGCCACATCGCCAAGCCGATTGACATTCCGCAGCTGATGGATGTGTTGAAGGAGATTTTGGAGTGAATGGCATTAGGACACGTTCTGCCCCCGCATTCTCCGCGCGGACACAAAAAAGCGGCTGCCTGATTTCTCAGACAGCCGCTTGTCGGGCTAACCGAATTCGAATCGGTGACCCCAAGTCCCCCAGACTTGTACGCTAACCAGCTGCGCTATAGCCCGATGTATATATGCCACTATATCACAAAATAAAAAAAAGTAAAATAGCCCGGACAAAATTTACGCACCGGGCAACAGCCGGTAGCTATTCGTTTGAAACAGTGCCTTTCACTTGCCCGGTCTCCGCTTGTGGGCGGCAGTTGCGGACTGCCGCTCCCACTGCGCCCGAACGAGTTCTTCCATCTCGCTTGAACCCGTGCGTTCCGTTGTTTCTGCAGCTAATTCAAGAGATTTCTTGTCTAACTCAACTCCATATTCTAATAAAAGTGAATATACACTGAGAAGATTTTGTTCTATACATAAGTTTATTGCAGATTTACCATATTTTTCATTGTACCTTCTGTAATTCCAATCAGTAGGAATGAGCAAAACTTTATTACCTGCACATTTCATATTTGGATTAGCACCATTCTCCAATAAAAACTTAACGCATTCATAAATTTCACATTCATAAATTACTGCCATTTGAGGATTTTTATTATGAAATTCTTCCCACTCTTTTATTGGATTTTTTGTGGCTAGAATCCTAGCTGAAAGTGATTTGGCTATATATGGTCTCTTTTTTATATCTGCACCATAAATTAAAAATATTTTTAATAATTTTATATTTCTGCAATTATTCCATAAGGGATTAGTATCTATCCATTTGAATTGACCTGCTTTTTTGTTTGGGTCTGCTCCTTTTTTTAAGAGTTCCTCTACTTTGTTATAGCGTTCCTCATCATCTGAAGTTAGCAAAGCTATTTTCATTTGATATTCTAAAGAACTTTCATCGATTTCTGATATTTTGTTTGTAAAACTGAATCCGGGCGTGGGGCTTCTAAACATCTTTCGTTCTCCGCATGATAAAAATAATGAACTCATAGATAATACAAGCAAAATCTTCTTCATTTTTGTCTCCTATTCGAAAGTTACGCTAACAGTTTTACCTAGTCAAGAGCCATTAGTTTATCATAAAAAACAAACAGAACAATCCAATATATCGCTGTTAAAAACAAAAAAATAGAAATAATTTTTCCTTTTCGTATTTCCTTTTTTTTGTTTTCCTCCGTTCTTTTATTAGATTTTCGTATTATATCATTAATAACAAATCTTATCACAAAAGAAAACATAATAAAAAACAGACCTGCAAGTAAAAATAAAATACGGTCATATTTCATGGTTTCAACTCCTTGGAATTTATATCAGCAAAAGCGGCCATTGGCGGCACAAGGATATTCTTTACATCTTCACCAAAAGGTTTATTATTTTACGCCGGTCTTGCGCAGCCACGCTTCCACGTCCTTGGGGAGCGACGCGCCGCCGGAATAGTGCACGGAAAGTCCTTCTGCAATCTGGGCGCGCGGGGCGAGTTTGGCGATTGCGGTGAGGCTCTGGCCGAAGCGTCCGCCACCGTGCGAGCAGAAAGGCAAAATCCGTTTGCCCGAAAAGTCGTGGCTTTCAAGGAACGTGGCGATTGGCATGGGGATGCTCGCCCACCAGTTGGGATAGCCGATGAGTATCGTGTCGTACTCCGCCCACTTGTCCGCCGCGATGTCGTTTCTGAGCCGGGGACGCGCCTGTTTGCGCTGGTCGCGCTGCGCCTCGTTCAACACGGTGTTGTAGTTCGTGGAGTACGGAGTGACAAGCGCAAGCTCCACCGTGTCAAAGCCCGTCTGCCGCTGGATTTCCTTTGCCACGCCGCGCGTGTTCCCGCCCCAAGAGTAGTAGACGATGAGTGCTTTTTTCGCCGTTGCTGCCGACGGTGCGGGCGAAGCCTCACGGGTGGTCACCGTGTCGGAAAGACTTGAGTCCGCGCTCACGGCAAGGCGGATTCCCACGCTGTGGCTGCTGTTCGCCTGCGGC
>CAMWTK010000088.1 GCA_947177175.1 uncultured Treponema sp. | reverse complement strand
CCGGGCAGCGCACGGACGAGCGGTCGGCAAAGACGGCGGGCGCGCTCAAGGCGGCACGGGCGGCGAGCGAGGAGGCGGTCAAGATGCTCTTCATGCACGTGAACGCGCACGCGCTCATTGAGGGCGAGACTGCCTACGCCGCGTTCATCGACTACGCCAACACGGAGATTGCGCACTTTAAGCAGGAAGTGCTCGGCGGGGCGAAGAAGAAGAGCGCGACTTCTGCGGATGTGGCAGACTAGCGCGAGCAGTCCGACAGAACTGCGACGGAATAAACAATACAACACGCACCCCGGCTTGTCCGGGGAGTGCGTATGGGTAAACATACGGCGTATGTCGCGTAAAAATAACCGTCGGCGGACGCAAAACGCGGAGGATGAATACATGAGAGGAATAGTGTCATTGAGGAAGTCGGCGATAGCAGTCGCTGTGTGTTTGGCGGTGCTGTGTCTGCCGGGCTACAGCGAGCCAACGCCGGAGCAGGTGAAAGAGAGGACGGAACTGCTTGTTGAAGCCATAAGAAACAATAATGTGGAACAGGCGAAACTATGTATCAAGTTGGGTGCGGACGTGAATGCAACAATCTACGGTTATGTTAGGGATCGATATTATTATACTTTAACTACAAATAAAAATCTAATCACTTGTTCCGAGTTTGATGTCTATACGATACCAACCTTAGCAATGGCATCTGAAAGCAACAAAGATATAATGGAACTGATCATTAAGTCAGGTGCTGACATAAATGCAAAGAGTGATAATACTGAACCCCTGCTCATATATGCAGCAGAAAAGAAAGGTTGGAAAGATATAATAGAACTCCTTATCAAAGCAGGTGCAGATATAAACACAAAAGGCTATCACGGTCAGACCGCACTCATAAATGCGGCATATAAAGGTCATAAAGATACAGCAGAAGTACTCATCAAAGCAGGTGCAGACATAAACGCAAAGACCAATGACGGTTGGACGGCACTCATGAATGCAGCATACTATGATCATAAAGATATAGCCGAACTGCTTATTAAGGCAGGCGCGGACGTGAACGCAAGAACCGATAATGGCGGAACTGCGCTCATGATGGCAGCGGAAAATAACAAAAAGAAAGATGTTGCTGAAGTGCTCATTAAGGCAGGTGCCGATAGCGGCTCGGCACTGATAGAGGAAATAAAACACAAATTTTCTAGTGCAGCGAAACTGCTCATCAATGCAGGAGCTGACGTAAACGCAACAGATAGCGAAGGGCTTACTGCCCTCACCTGCGCGATACTTTACGGGCAGAACGATATAGCAGAACTACTCAAAGCCGCCGGAGCAAAAGAATAAGCAAGGAGCAAAACATGAAAGGACTATTGACATTGAGAAAGTCGGCAGTCATTATCGCCGTATGCATGGCGGTGCTGTGTCTGCCGGGTTACAGCGAGCCAACGCCGGAGCAGATAGCAGAGCGGACGAAACTGCTTTTGCAAGCTATAGAATATAATGACATGGAATGGGCAAAACTATGTATCAAGTAGGGTGCATACGTGAACGCAAATCTTGGTAACGGACATACTGTGCTTATGGAAGCAACAGAAAAAGAGCGTAAAGATATAGCGGAACTGCTCATCAGGGCTAGTGCAGACGTAAATGCAAAGAACGATAACGGTTGTACTGCGCTCATGTACGGGGCAGCGGCAGGAAGTAAAGATACGACAGCGCTGCTCATAAAGTCAGGCGCAAACGTAAACGCAAAGGATATTGGCGGTCGGACTGCGCTCATGGCTACAGCAACCAAATCTAATCTATCAAGCAGCTACGCAGAAAGACTTAAAGACGTAGCAGAACTGCTTATTAAGTCAGGTGTAGAGGTGAATGCAAAAGACAATGAGGGTATGACTGCGCTCATGTTGGCGGCAAGATGGGGAAATAAAGATACGGTAGAATTGCTTATTAAGTCAGGCGCAAATGTGAATGCAAAGGATAATGAGGGCTATAGTGCGCTCATGCATGCGGGGTCAGACGACATCGCCAACCTCCTCCGCGCCGCCGGAGCGAGAGAGTAGCCGTCATGCGCATTGTAACTTACATATCCCTCCTTGCCGCGCTGTTCGCCGTTGCCGCCTGTGACGGTACGGGCATGGGCAGCGGCAAGGGCATAGAGTACCGGGCGGAGGAACTCGCGTATGACACGGGCGACTCGTACACCGAGCGGTACTTGTTGTACGCGGACGACGGGACGTATGAGCGGTACATCGGCGGCACGTACCGGGGCACAAGCATGGGCAGCACCTATTACGGCACGCTGTTCGAGAGCGGCACGTATGAGGAAGACAGCGAGCGCGGAACCGTCCAGTTTTCGAGCAAGAAAGGGTACGACTTCGACACGAAATGCCTGGTAAACTTGGGGATATACGACCGCGAGATGCGCGACGGCACACTCACCGACACGACGCTGACGGTCGAGTACCGCATCGAATGCGACAACTATAGTCACCATCACTATCATTATCCCTATTGACACACCGTCGAACAGTCCTACAAGCGCAAGTAGGCGCGGATGTGTCGGGGCGTTGCGGGGCAGACACGACTGTCTTTTGCGGACACGACGTTCCCCGCAGAGGGGGTGTTTAAAAACAGCGTTGCTGTTTTTTAACTGACAGTTTGCAAAGCAAACTGTCTCATTGTGTGCCTGTTGTGCATAACCACTTGCCTAAGGAGTGCGGGGAAAGGCTTTTCCCCGCATGGGGCGATTGCATCTGCATTTGGGTGGGCTTCCGTTGTGCTTGGGGCGCGGTTTTTGTTGAAAAAAGTCGGCAACTGTGCTATCGTCGTTGTATCGAGGTGAAAGCATGGCGAAAGATTTGGACTGGGCGAATTTGCCGTTCGGGTACCGGGAGACGGACAAGAGTTTTGTGGCGCACTGGAAGGACGGTGCGTGGGACGCGGGCGCGCTGACGGGCGACCATACCGTCACGATTTCTGAATGCGCGGGGGTCTTACAGTACGCGCAGACGTGTTTTGAGGGGCTGAAGGCGTACACGACGGCTGACGGAAAAGTCGTCACGTTCCGCCCCGACCTGAACGCGGACCGCATGAAGGACAGCTGCGAGCGGCTTGAGATGCCCGTGTTCCCCAAGGACCGCTTTATTCAGGCGGTGATTGACACGGTACAGGCGAACATCGACTGGGTGCCGCCCTACGGCAGCGGCGCGACGTTGTATATCCGTCCGTATATGTTCGGGTCAAGCAGCGTCATCGGCGTAAAGCCCGCGGACGAATATCAGTTCAGGATTCTGGTAACGCCGGTCGGGCCGTATTTCAAGGGCGGCGTAAAGCCGATTGTCGTCCGCCTGTCTGACCGCGACCGCGCCGCGCCCCACGGAACGGGCGACATCAAGGCGGGGCTGAACTACGCGATGAGCCTGCACAACATTGTTGACGCGCACCAGAAAGGCTTTGCGGAGAATATGTACACCGACCCCGCGACGCATACCTACATTGAAGAGACGGGCGGCGCGAATATCCTGTTCGTCACCAAGGACGGCACGTTGGTCACGCCCAAATCGAACAGCATCCTGCCGTCGATTACGCGGCGTTCGCTCGTGCAGGTGGCAAAAGACTACCTCGGCATGACGGTGGAGGAACGCGCCGTGCACAAGGACGAGCTTGCGGATTTTGCGGAAGTGGGCCTGTGCGGCACGGCGGCGGTTATCAGCCCGATCGGAAAAATCGACGACCACGGGAAAGTCATTGCCGTGCCGAGCGGCATGGACGCAATCGGCCCGGTGCTGGGCAAACTGCGCGAGACGCTCACCGGCATACAGATGGGCACGGAAAAAGCGCCCGCGGGCTGGATTTACGCGATCCAATGAGCCACGTCGATTACAAAACGAGCGGCACGTGCGCCAAGATGATTCATTTTGACCGCGATGCCGACGGGCGCATTCACAATATTTCGTTTGACGGCGGCTGCAACGGCAACCTCAAGGCCGTCGGCCTGTTGTGCGAGGGCATGACGGCGGCGGAGATTGCCGCCAAGCTTGCGGGCAACCAGTGCGGCAGCAAAGGCACGTCCTGCGCCGACCAGCTCGCCAAAGCCGTGCTAAACGGGTAGGCTTTATTTCTAACTGCTAACGAATCCATCGCGCCAATGCCAGTGCTTTGTGGTTGACTTCCTGTCACCCACAAAGCGGACAGAAGCGGGGCTTCTGTCTTGGCGTTTCAGCGCACCTCCTGTGCGCGGCGCATTATTTCTAACTGCTGACGAATCCGTCTTTCCAGTGCCAGATAGGCTTTGCGAGCGCGTTGCTGAATGGCTGCGGGCGGGAGAAGTCGGGGAGCCAGCTGGTGTCGTTGCTTAACTCTTGGTAGAAAAGGTACGAAAAATCGTAGGCGGCGATGAGGTCGCGCAAGTCCGCGTCTTCCTGCCGGCTGACCAGGCGGTTTTCAATGGCGCGGAGGGCGTTGTGCCGTTTTGCCGCGTCCTGCGCGTCGGTCTGGAACGGCACGGGCGTGTACTGCGACATGAGCGAGATGACCGCTTTGCCGTCGGCGTTCTGCTTGAGCCAGCCAAGGACTTCCGCCGTCTCTTCAAACCGGCCGGGCAGAAAAAGATGCCGGACAATCACGCCTTGCAGCAGCTTCTCCTTGGTCACGCCGTCCTTTGCCGTCTCCACGATACGCAGCGGATTGCGGCGGATCATCCAGGTAATCGATTCTTTTGCGCGCTCGCCGTAATCTGAGGCGGCGCACAGTTCGGCAGAAAGCGCAGGGCTGAGCGTCTTCAGGTCGGGGAGATATATCTGCACCAAGCCGTCCAGCAGCGCGAGCGTCTGCGGGCTGTCATAGCCGCTCGCGTTCCAGCAGACCGGGAGCGAAAGCCCGCGCGTCCGCGCCCGTGCCAGTCCGTCCGCCAGCGCGGGGATATGGTGCGAGCCAGTCACGATATTGATGTTCTCCGCGCCCGCGTCCTGCAAGCGCAGGCAGATTTCGGCAAATGTTTCCGTGCTGACGGCGCGTCCCATGCCGCGCTGGCTGATCTGGTAATTCTGGCAGAACGCGCAACGCAGGTTGCAGCCCGTCAGGAATATCGTGCCGCTCCCGCCGTGTACCGTGATCAGCGGCTCTTCGCCAAAGTGCAGGCAGGCAAGCGCGAGGCGCAGCTCGTCGCCCTCGCCGCAGAATCCGTGTGCGCCGTCCGTGCGGTCGGCATTGCAGGCGCGGGGGCATTGCGCGCAGGACGCGTAGCCGCCCATTACAGCGCGCCTTTTGCGACGATGACCGCCATCATGGATCCCAGCGCGTCGAGCGGCAGGTCGGCGGCCTCGCAGTTCACCAGCTCTTGCAGCTGGCAGAAATCTTCGTGCGAAAGCGCGTCGAGCCAGTCGTCGTCGCCCGACAAAAAGGCATGGAATGCGGCAAGCCGGTGCAGGTTCGCCTCCGTCGGCTCGTTTGCGGCATCGGCAGACGACTCGATGTACGCCTGCTGCCAGTAGTCGGCGACGGACTGCGGCAGCGCGCCGAGCGAGCGGTTGTACCGTTCCAGCAGCGCGGCGGCATTCCGGCACGCGCGCCGCCCGTCGTACCGCCCGCCATTATCCGCCCGCTCGTGCCTGATGATTTTCTGCGCGTCCGCAAGGAATTGTTCGGTCTCAGTCATGCCACCAGTATACCGCGAGCGCGGTGAATGTGCAATGAAGCTGGTTTTGTGGGAACGGGCGGTCGGTCGGCTTTGTTTTTGGGGATGCCGTCACTCGCCGGTCTTTACGAACGAGACGCGCACGAGTTCATCGCCGCCGTCCGTCTTTGGCACAAGGATATTGAACGAGGTGAACTCGCCATTGAACTTGTAGACGCTGCGCCAGCTGATTCGTGACGACGGAAGCCGCGCGTTGAGGCGCAGGAAATTCTTGTCGTAGGAGTACGTGCCTTTCCCGTCCGCCGCCGTGCCGAAGTCGCCGCTTGCGGAAGCCTTCACCGTGCACACGCCTTTTTCCGCGAAC
>CAMWTK010000087.1 GCA_947177175.1 uncultured Treponema sp. | reverse complement strand
CAAGTCGCTTCGCAAATGCCCCTGCAAGCAGTGTCATTTTCTCCGCTTTGTTGCCTTGTCCGCTACCCCCTCTGCGGGGAACGCCGCGTCCGCAAAGAACAGCCGTGTCTGCCCCGCAACGCCCCAGATAGACACCCAAACCCGTAACTTGACGGCCAGTGTGTGTGAACGATGCGCCGACTTCTGCGTTTGTATGAATGCGGGCAATTCCGTACAAAAAATCTCAGCCGAACGCATAGGCACGCAGGACGGCGTTCATTTTCGTTTGATAGCCTTTGCCTTGGCTCTTGTACCATTCCAAAACATCGGTATCGACACGCATGTGAACCTCCGTTTTTGTCGGCTTGCGCCAGTCGGGATGCGCTTCATATAAAGGTTTTGCCTGTGCAAGCCGTTCATCTGTAAGCGGCGGACATTCGGGGTCGTCGTATTTTTCGTCAAACGCATTGATTTCTTGTATTCGTTCCTTGGAAAGCGGCGGAAGTTTTTTAGCGTCTTCCAAAGTCATTGTTTTTATAGCCATTTATTTCCTCCTTTGTCGCCTGTCTTGCGGATATGATGCGGATTTTGTCATCATCACGTTCGGCATAAAACGACAAACAGCAATGAGCCGACAAAACCGATGGCATCCCAGCGTTCTTCTGAAAGTTCCGGGTCAGGAACAACAATAACATTTGGATCCAAAAAAACACGCACCGCCGTTTCAAACGAAATTCCGTGTTTTTTCTTGTTGCTGTCATTTTTGTTCTCGTCCCATATCAAAGGTCATTCTTATTGCCTCATACGCTAAACATATATTTTTTGTGTACACAGTCAAGTATTTTTCGCGCCCCTTTTTTCATCGCAATTCTTGTGGATTTTATCGCAAAAAAAAACGCCACAGCCAAAAGTCAGCTCAAAACAAAAGAAAGCCGCTTATCCAGCGCCACCGCGACTCTTTGCAGAAACTGAAAGGAGGGATTGCAATTTCCGCTTTCCAGTCTGGCGATGCTTGACTGGCTTGTGCCCAATTTTTCGGCAAGCTGCTTCTGCGTCATTTTCCTTTCGGTTCTTGCCGTTATAAGCTGTTCGATAAGTTCGTATTCGGGCGCGAGCGCGTCGTATTCCGCCTTTATCTGCGGATTTTTGAGAAGCTTTGCTTTGAAAGTGTCGAATTCGTCAGCCATTTTTACCCCCTTGACTTGTAGTCCTTCATTCTTGAAAGTGCCGTATCAAGCTCCCTTTTCGGAGTCTTGTTGGTTTTCTTTTGAATTGCGTGAAGCAAAACTGCCTTTTCTGTTTTTGTCTCACGGTCTTTTACGACAACGAAATAGAAGGTCCTGAAAATGCCGCCCGCTTGTTTCGTCCGAAGTTCCATCAAGCCGTTATATTTGTCGCCTTTTATGTAATCCACATAGGGATAATGCAAATCTGAGCCTTTGTCTTGAAGGAGCGTTATATCCCGCAAGATTTTAGCGACCTGTTTTTCTTGCAGTGACTGTATGAAATCCTCAACCGGCTTTCTGCCGTTTTCTGTCCTGTAGAATTCGATTTCATATCCCATGCCAATAATATACCATATATGATATATTGCGTCAAGAAAAAAGGACGCAGGGATTTCCTGCGCCCCTAATCCTCTTGCACCGTGCCGCCGGTTTGTGTGAACGTTCCGCCCTCTTCATAAATGCCGTTACCGAAAGGCGCAGTGTTGTCCGTTATTTTTCCGCTGCTCATTGCGAACGTGCCTCTATTATGAACGCCACCGCCGCTGACAGTCGCAGTGTTGCCACTGATTTCCCCGCCGCTCATCGTGACCGTGCCGCCGCTGGCAACGAGCATGCCGCCGCCATATTGCGCCGTGTTGCCCGAAATCGTACCGCCAGTCATCGTGAACGATGCGCCGCCAGTGCCAATATCAACGCCACCGGAGTTTTCGGTAGACCAGTTCCCGCTTACCGTGCCGCCGGTCATCGTGAACGCGCCGCTATTGATGCTGACACCGCCGCCAAATCCGCCTCTGTTTCCGATGATTCTCATGCCGTCGCCTATGGTAAGAGTGCCGCCCGGCGAGTTCAAGTAGACTCCGGCGCCATTGCCGGCCTTGTTTCCGCCCGTGATGATGAGGTTTTCGAGCGTGAGGTTGACTTTGCCGTCCGTATCCGGTTCTGATTTTGCAAATATGATGCCTTTTCCGATGCCCGGATTGGTGACGTTGCCGGTGCTGTCGAATCTCGCGCCGCCGTCGAGTGTTGCCGTGCCGGAGAGTGCCTTTATCGTGAGATTGAGATTTTTGTCGAGCGCGGTGAAGTCCGCCATGCCGCTCGCGCCGATGTACGTGGTGGTCGTGGCGGAGAGCGTTCCGTCCACGTAGATTGTGTATGCGCTCGCGCCGTCGTTATTCTCGATTACCGTGTCCACGGCCTTTTGGATCGTGGCGAAAGGATGTGCACGGTCGCCCGAATTGCTGTCGCTGCCGGTGCTTGCCACGTAGACCTTGGTTGGGTCAGGGCATCCGCAGACCTCGCACGTATCATCCTTGTAGCGGTGTCTCTCTGTCTTGGAATACTCACACTTCGTGCAAGTCGTCGTATGTGTGCCGTTGGCGTTGTCCTCGTACTCGTAGTCGTGTTCCACGGCTTTGGATTGCCCGTCGCAGACGGAGCAAGTCTGGTAGTGCTTGCCGCTCCCGTTGTCGGTGTAGGTCGTGCCATAGGTGTGTGCCGCGCGCTCGGTGTGCGCCTTGAATCCCGCCGCCGTGCAGGTTCTGCTGTGGGTGTCCGTGCTGTCGCTGGTGTAGTCGCTCCAGTTATGGTCTATGTCCTCGGAATAACCGCAGTCCGTCTTGCAGGTTTTGGTATGGCTGCCGTCGGCGTTGTCCCTGTACTCGTACTCGTGCGATACGGGGCAGGACTGCGCACCGCACTCCGCTACTGTACACATTTGGTAATGTCCGCCCGTGCCGTCGTCCGTGTATGCGTCGCCCCAAGTGTGTTGTGCGGTCTCGGAATACCTGCACCCTGCGCAGGTCTTGATGTGCCCTGCGACTGTGTATGTCTCGCCGTCGTAGGCATGCGGCGCGGATTCGGTGCGTCCGCAGTCCGCGCATGTCCTGCGGTGCGTGCCGTCCCCGCCGTCGGTGTATGCGCTCCAGTCGTGCCGGTGCGCGGGCGTCCACGTTCCGTCGGCGCACTCCACCGTGATGTCCGCAACCTCGGCCGCGATGCCGCCCGCCTCGGTCAGTGCGCCCCATTCTGTCATCGTGCCGCCGTACTCAATCTTCGTGATTCCCGACTCCGTGAACGTGCCCGGGTCGATTTTCGTCACGCTTTCGGGAATGGCGACGCGCTCAAGTTCGGCATGGTCCGCGAATGCGCCGCCCGCGATGCCCGTTACGCCGTCAGGCAGGGTGATGTCCGCCGCGCTCCCGCAGTACCCGGTGAGTGTGCCGTTTTCGTCTATGATGAACACCGTGATGCCGTCAAGCCTGGTGTTCCCAGCGAGCGCGTCCCACTGTGCCTTCGTGCCGTGGTAGGTGACGGTCGTCCCCGCGGGAATCGCGCCCGCGCCGATGTCCGTGACGCTTGCGGGGATGTCTACGCCCGTGAGGCCGTCGCACCCGTCGAATGCGTTTTCCCCGATGCTCGTCACGCCACTGGGGATTTCTATGTCCGTGAGCTTCGCGCAGTCCTTGAACGCGCCGTCGCCGATTGCCGTTACGCCGCTTGGTATCGTTACGCCCGTGATGTCCGCCCGCCCCTCGAACGCCGCCTCGCCGATCGCCGTCACGCCTTTGGGTATCGTCACGTCCGCCGCGTCCCCGCAGTACCGGGTCAGCACGCCGTCCGTTATCTCCCAGTCGTACATTCCCGTGCGCCAGATTCCGTCGGTGCAGCGCACGGTGATGGTGGCGAGGGTGCTGACGATGCCGCTCGCCCGTGCCAGCGCGTCCCACGCCCGCATGGTACTCATGTACGTGATCTCCCTGACCGCCACGCCGTAGAACGTGCCGCTGCCGATCTTCTCCACGGTGGCGGGGATGGTCACCTTTGTCAGGGCGGGGCAGTTGTTGAACGCGTTGTTCCCGATGCTCGACGTGCTGTCGGGTACGGTCAGGCTCTCCAGCGTTTCGGCGCACCACACGAGCCGACCGCCCAGCACCTTGTACTCCGCCGCCGGCATGTCGTCTTCGTCGTCGCTCCCGCAGCCTGCCGCGAGCAGCAGTGCCGCCAGCAGTGCGCCGGTCAGGAATCTTATACGCGTTCTTGTCATGTTGTTCTCCTTGTTCGTCGCAGGGCTTGCGCCCTGCTTACTTACTCCGCAGAAGCAGTCGATTTTTTCTTTGACCCGCTCAATACTTCCTGCTTGAAGTGGTCGATTTCGGTATTGGCATAGTCGATGAACGCGGCGTAGGCTTCCTCGCCCTCAAGCAGGGCGTGGGCGTTCACGTGCAGGACGAGCATCCTGTACGCCTCGTCGCTCGCGGTGCGGGCGGCTTTGAGTGCGCCCGCCGTCTTTGCCGAACGCTCGTCCGTGCGCTGGCTTGTGAGCGCGCGGACTTCCTCGTTCGCCGCCTTGAGTTTTTCCACGAACGCGCCGAGCGACAGTGCCTTTACCTGCCCGGCGAATTTGCCCTCCAGGTCTTGGATGAAGTTGACGAGCAGCCCCGTCTCCTTGTCCAGTTGCGCCTGCGTGTCGATTTTGTAGTCCTTGACGTGCTGTTGCAGGATTTTCGCCGCCTCCGCCATTTCCTCCACGGGGAAGTTCGCGTAGCCCGCCACGGCTTTCTTGTAGCCCGCGTACAATTGGTCACGCAAGCGGTCCGCCGCCGCGATTTTGTCGGTCGTCAGGCTCTTCGCGCTGATTTGCAAGTTCTCGTCCTCCGCCTGCACCGCCACCCGCAGCGCGGCGACTTGCGCCTTGCACTTCTCGGCGACCGCCGCGTCCTTCTCCGCCCGCGCCGCCATGTTGGACACGAACAGGAAGTGCGCCGCGTTGTTCATGCCGCCAAGGTACACTGTTTGGATTTCTTTCATAGGAATGCTCCTTTGATATGATGTTCCCGCCACATACGCGGCGGTCATTTTCGGGTCGGATAAGGTGCGCGCGGGGAATCCTGCGCCCACGTCCTGCGCACCAAATTCGTTCGTGTCGAATGCTGACAAGGCATTTTGTGCGCCAAATTTGCACTTGTTGAGTGCGGGCAACGAATTTGCCGCACCAAATTCGTACTTGTCGAGTGCTGACAAAGAATTTGTTGCGCCAAATTCGTACTTGTCGAGTGGCGGACAAGGAATCTTGCGCACCAAATTCGTGTTTGTTGAGTGTTGAGAGGGAATTTGTTGCACCAAATTCGTGTTTGTCGAGTACGGACAAGGAATTTGCCGCACCAAATTTGCATTTGTTGATTGTGGGCAAGGAATTTGTCGCACCAAATTCGTGTTTGTCGGTTGCTGAGAAAGAATTTGTTGCGCCAAATTCGTGTTTGTCGGTTGCTGGCAAGGAATTTGGTGCGCAAAATTCGTACTTGTCGAATGCTGAGAGGGAATTTGTTGCACCAAATTCGTGTTTGTCGGTTGCGGGCAAAGAATTTGCTGCGCCAAATGCGTATTTGCCGGTCACTGCGAATGTGTCAGCCTTTTTTGTAAAGGCATCTGCCAACAATGTCTGAAAAGTGCAGGAACGAAGCGGGGTCTTGGGGTGCAACCGTCGCAGCGCGATGCGCTGCTCACCGAGTTTTCTCCGAAAACTCGCATACTGGGAAAGATGTGCGAGTTTTGCAAAGCAAAACTCGTTACGCAAGGCAACGCCTTGCGACGTTTGGGAGAGGGAAACCCCCGCTTCGGAAGTAGAGGGGTTTCCCTCTCTCAAGAACAGTTCGTCCGCTTCCAAGCGGAAAACTATACTACGCCGAGGCGGGCGGCAAAGATTATGACTGGGGGGGGGGGTGATAATTGGCAGTTGTTGTGCGCCTGCCGGTTCACGGAAATATGATAAACGGGGTCTTATAAACAGG
>CAMWTK010000086.1 GCA_947177175.1 uncultured Treponema sp. | reverse complement strand
CGAATATCGCGACATTCTTTGCTGTAATGACGAATATATAACAAGTCATTGATAGGAACTCACGCCTACCTTGGTATTTACGCAAATCCATGCTATACTGTCGCCCTATGACGTGGCACGGGCGAGTGCAAGTGTCCATGGTTTTTAAGGAGCGGATATGAAAAACGGGACAAAAAATATGCTGATCACAGTCGGTATCGTTGTGGCGGTGCTATTCGGGGGGGGGTACGGTTGTTACAAGACAAGTTACAACGGTATGGTCGCCAAAGACGAGGCCGTGCAGAGTGCCTGGGCGCAGGTGCAGAACCAGTATCAGCGGCGCATGGATCTGATTCCTAACCTGGTCAACACGGTAAAGGGCTATGCCACGCACGAGGAGCGCGTGTTCACGGAGATTGCCGAAGCACGCGCGCAGGCAGGCGGCGTGGTGCGCGTTGACGGTGCGATGCTCGACGACCCTGAGCAGTTCAGGAAATACCAGCAGGTGCAGGATTCCTTGGGCGCGAGTTTACAACGGCTTTTGGCGGTCACGGAAAACTATCCGGCGTTGCAAGCGAACGAGCAGTTTGTCGCGCTCATGGACAACCTTGAGGGCACGGAGAACCGCATTTCCGTGGAGCGCAAACGATACAACGAGGCGGTGCAGGGCTATAACACCTTTATCCGCGAGTTTCCGCGCTCGATTATCGCCAACATGAGCGGATTCCGGGCGAAATCGTACTTTACGGCGGCAGAAGCGGCGCAGACCGCCCCGTCGGTGCAGTTCTAGCGGGGGCGGCGATGAGACGGCATTTTGCGGCGCTCCTACTGATTGCGGGCGCGACCTTTGCCCGAGCGGCGGCGCACGACATTCCCCCGTTCGAGGGCATTCCCGTGGTTGACACGGCGGGCATCCTTTCCGCGCGCGCCCGGAACGAGCTGAACGAGTATCTGGTCGCCGCGAGCGAGCAGACGGGCGTACAGGTTGCCGTGCTCACCGTACCGTCGCTGAACGGCGAGACGATAGCGTCATACGGCATTGCGGCGGCGGAAGCATGGGGCTTGGGACAGCGCGGCGCGGACAACGGCGTGCTGCTGACGGTCGCCATGGAAGAACACGAAGTGCGCATTGACGTGGGCTACGGACTGGAAGAAAAACTGACCGATACCGTCTGCGGGCTGATTATCCGTCAGCACATCGTCCCCGCGTTCCGCTCGGGCGACTATGCGACGGGTATCAAAGCCGGCGTGGAGAAAATCGTCGCCGTCGCAACGGACAGCGCGCCAATCGCCACGGACGCAGCCCCGGACGACGGCTCGCTTGCCGACATCATCATTCCCGCCATTATGTTCGCGTTCTTTTTCGGCATTGTGGCAAGCGCACAGGGCTACGGGTTTTTGGCATACCGCCTACTGTTCGCCCTGCTGACAGGAAAACCCGCACGACGCACTATTTACCCGCGCTCCGCCCCCACGGACGGGCACGATCCCTACGACTCATTCTTGAACGGCAGCGGACATTCCCGTTTCGGCGGCTCGCGCGGCGGCGGAAATCGTTTTGGCGGCGGAGGCGGACACTTCGGCGGCGGCGGAGCATCGGGAAAATGGTAGCCATTCGTCATTAAAATTGCCAGAGCGGGGAAAAGTTTGCACGACCCGCCCACGCAAAACCGTGCGTAAATTACTCACTACACAGCCGGAAAAACAGCGTATACTACCCTACCGGGCAAACAGGCGGGGAGCGGGCGAGGAATAAGGACGTATTCCCCGTCTCACCCCTTGCCGAAAAAAGTTTCCCGTTGTATACTATTGAGGGGTTTTGGTGCATGGATACCCAATGTAAAAATAACCGAAGAATCAGCGATGTCGTTTTTTCTCTTGACACAGAACTGCATATTTCTGACGCGAACCGGAGTTTCTTACAGCTCCTTAATGCGACCGACAATCACCTCAACCTTTCGCAGTTTTTGGATGCCGCCGACGCGGAGCATCTGACGACGTTCCTCAAGCACTATTCGCCCCAGAACAAAAACCATTACTGCATCATCTCGCTGCTGCTTGCCGATCATTCGCTGTCGTGTATCCTGCATGTCACGGAACAGCACGGCACGACGTACCGCATTGACCTCAAGGAACTTTCCTACGCGCAGGAGATACTGGAAAAAACGATTCTTGAAAACCGTGAGCATATCTCCTTGCTCAACGAATTTGACGCGCATTTTATCCTGCATGAAGGGGAAAAATTCAAGCTGCGGAACACCAAGGACATGACCATCGACATTTACCGCGGCAACAAGACGGATTTTATCATCTATTTTATCGACTTTTTCAAGATTGACACGGAGAACGGCGGCTCGCGCGACACGCTGAATATGCTGTTCGACGATATTGAATCGGGCGTTTCCGGCAAGCAGTACCGGCTCCTGCTCGACGATTCGTCCAATATCCTGGTAAAAACGCTCCGCTCAAACGCGCGCAATTCGTTCGTCACCATGGGTCTGGTCATACAGTCGCACGTCATGCTGTCAAACAACAGCACGTTCAACGAAAAGCGGGACGGACTGACCGAGCTGTACAACAAAAAGACGATTACCGAAATGGCGATCAAAAAAATCAACGCTTCAAAAGCACCGGCCGCGCTGTTCATCATCGACGTGGACAAATTCAAGGACTTCAACGACCAGTTTGGGCACGCATACGGCGACAAAGTGCTGGTCATCGTGGCAAAAGTCATCCGCGAAGCCGTGGGCGACATGGGATTTGCGGGCAGGATTGGCGGCGACGAATTCATGTGCGTGGTGGAGACGAACGACGAAGAAGTCATCCGCAGCATCGCGCGCGACATCAAGCAGGGCATTCAATGGAACATTCAGGCGACAGACCCCGATCAGGTCGTCACCTGCTCAATCGGCGTTGCCCGCGCCCCCGCCGACCGCGACACCTACGAAGATTTGTTTGAGCTGGCGGATCGTGCGCTGTACATTGCCAAAATGCGCGGGCGCAACTGCTATATCATCTACAAGCCCGAACTGCACGACAAGGAGTTGATTGAGCGTCAGCAGTCCGAGCGCAACACGTCGTCGGGAAAATTCTACATGGAAAGCGCGCTTTCCGAGCTGAGCATTCTGAGCACGATCAGCAGCAAAGAGCCGGACTATATCGAAAAATCGCTGGAAATGCTGCGCGAGTATATGACCGTCCACAAAATCGCCGTGTACACGCGGCGCGATGCGGCGGATCAGTGGCAGACGCAGTTCGTCCTGGGCAAAAACAACCACGACATTCGCATTGACTACCTGAACGACCCGAAAAACGACTTTTTCATCTATTTCAATGCGTATCATTTTTTCCACATGGACAACATCAACAACCTTGATACCATGGACAAGAACAAATTCCACATGTACCTGAACGACAACGTTGCTTCCACGCTCGAAATCCTCTGGCAGGCGGAAAACGGCGACAAACAGGCGCTCATCTGCCTTGACATCTACAAGCCCGCGCGCACAATGCCCCGGCATACGATTGTGTTCGCCATTATGGTAACAAAGTTGATTTCCCAAGAGATTTTCAGTACAATGAAATAATGAAAGTCATTGTCGCAGGTTCAGGCGGACGCGAGCACGCCATTGCCTATACGCTCGCACAAAGCAATACGATAGAAACCGTCATCTGCGTTCCGGGAAACGGCGGCACGGCATTTGAAGCGAAATGCCGCAACGTCAATCCGGCGGAACGGGAAGATACCGCGTCGCTCTCGTTTGTGGACGCGTTCGTCGCCATTGCGCGGGAAGAAAAAGCCGACTTTGCCGTCATCGGGCCGGAAGATCCGCTGGCAGACGGCATTGCGGACGCGCTGTGGGACGCGGGCATTCCGACCGTCGGGCCGAAAGCAAAGGGCGCGGCACTCGAAGCGAGCAAGGATGCCGCAAAAATCTTTATGAACACCTATGGCGTTGCCTGCGCCGAAAGCCAGACATTCTCCGACAAGGCTTCCGCGCTCGCCTATGTCGAAAAAAAAGGTGCGCCGATTGTCATCAAGGCGGACGGGCTTGCCGCGGGCAAAGGCGTTGTCGTGGCAAAGACGACGGACGAAGCCGTGCAGGCGGTGCATGACCTGATGGGCGGAACGGCGGGCAAAAAACTTGTCATTGAAGAATACTTGCAGGGCGTGGAAATTTCCGTGCTCGCGGCGGTTTCCGTCACGCCCGAAAACGCGCAGAACGGCACGGCAACAATCGTGCCGTTCCTGCCCGCCCGCGACCACAAGCGGCTGCTCGACGGCGCAAAAGGCCCGAACACGGGCGGCATGGGCGCGGTCTGCCCGCTCGCTGACGTGAGCGCGGAGACAATGGCGCAGTTTGAGCAGACGATTTTGCAGCCCACGCTCAACGGGCTGATTGCCGAGCATATCGATTACCGCGGCTTCATTTTCTTTGGGCTGATGCTGACGAAAGACGGTCCCAAGGCATTGGAATACAACGTGCGCCTGGGCGACCCCGAAACGCAGGCGGTGCTGCCGCTCATGCAGAGCGACTTTGCCGCCCTGTGCCGCGCGATTACCGACGGCACGCTCGCCGATTTTACGCTGGCATGGAAAACGGGCTTTCAGGTTGCGCCCGTTGCCGTCAGCGGCGGCTATCCCGGCGCGTACAAAAAAGGACTGCCCCTGCACATCGGCACGGGCAGCGGGGAACAGGACACCAAAATCTTCATTGCCGGAGCGGTCGTTGACCGGCAGGGAGATGCGCAGTCGCTCGTGACAAGCGGGGGGCGCGTCCTTGCCTGTAGCGCACACGGCGAAACGTTTGACGAAGCATGGCGGCGCGCCTACGACGCGCTCAAAACGATTTCGTTTGACGGCATGCAGTACCGCACGGACATCGGCCTGCCCGGCGCGGCAGAATCGAACTGACGCTCGCACAAAACGCTATGTACGTTGAAATCATCGGATATATCGGCTCGCTGCTGGTCGTCGTCTCAATGCTGATGACTTCGGTCATCAGGCTGCGGGTCATCAACATGATTGGCAGCGCGATTTTTACGGGATACGCGCTCGCCATCCACTCGTACCCGACCGCCGCCCTGAATTTTTCGCTCGTCTGCATCAACGGGTACAATTTGGCGGCACTGCTCAAGGGCAAAAAAGACTACGCCGTCGTGCCGATTGCCGACGGTGCGTTTTTGTCGTATTTGTGGGATGTGTATGCCGACGACATCGCCGTGTTTTTTCCGCAGGCGCGGCGCGATGCCGATTATACGCGGGCGTATGTGGTCTGCTGCGGCGCGACGGTGGCGGGCATTTTCTTGGGCATGGCAGACGGCGACGCAATCACGGTTGCCGTTGACTACACCACGCCCGCCTACCGCGACTGCTCGGTGGGAAAGTGCCTGTACGCCTACCTTGCCCGGCTTCCCATGCGCGAACTGCGTTTGGAGAGCGCGTCCGAGCGGCACCGTCCGTACCTCAAAAAAATGGGGTTCGCGCAGGACGGACAGCGGTTCGTCAAGGCATTGTAGCGCAAAACCGCCGCCGTCCACGTCAGTAGCCCAAATCTTCGCCGACCAGAATGATTTTGATGCGCCCCGGTATCATGCTCAGCCGCGTCTTGACGAACGTGGCGCAGATGTCGTCCGCGTTCTTGCCCAAGCGGGCGGCGTTCTGCGGAGCGGCGACGGAAAGGGCGCGTTTTTCCAAGTCCGCTTCACGGGCGACCAGCTTGTTCATGCCGACCAGCGCGATGACCGATTTTGCCCCGAACGCGATCGCGCTCACGCGGTTGCCGCGCCCGTCAATATTGTACAGCACGCCGTCTTCGCTCACCGCGTTGAAGCTGGTGAGGAACACGTCCGCCGTCAGTCCACGCCGCATGAGTGCTTCGGCGGCTTCGGGACTGTCCGCCGTGTCGCGGTCAATCAGATCATAGTCGCCCGCACGGACTGCCGCCAGCAGCCCGCTCTGCTGTACCGAAACCGAGCCACCCCAGCTCACGCTCGCCTGTGCCGGAATCAGCGACAACGCCTGCGCCACCGCGTCCTGTGCCGTCGGCGCATAATACGCGTCAAACCGGCGTTTTTTGAGCGCATCTACCACTGCTTGTGGGTTTATTGCCATAGTTTTCTCCTTGTGTATCGGAAGTATAGCATGGATTTTATCCGCTTGGAAGCGGGAACTTTATTTGGGAGAGGGAAAACCCTCTACTTCCGAAGCGGGGTTTTCCCTCTCCCAAACCC
>CAMWTK010000085.1 GCA_947177175.1 uncultured Treponema sp. | reverse complement strand
TAGGGCAGCGCCCTAAGCGGTGCTGGAAGAGAGTGGGGGGGGGTGGGGGGAGAGAGACCACGCTTCCGAGTAGAGGTCTCTCTCTCCCCCAAATTATTCCGCCCGCTTCCAAGCGGGAAGAAAAACAAAAAGAAAATGTCCGGGGCGTTGCGGGGCAGGCGCGTCTGTCTTTTAAGGACGCAGTGTTCCCCGCAGAGGGGGTAGCGGACAAGGCAATAAAGCGGAGAAAATGACACTGCTTGCAGGGGCATTTGCGAAGCGACTTGACTTGGGAGCGAGGGGGAGGCTTCCCCCGCATGAAGTTTCAAGCGGACTTCCCCCGCCGGGGCGTTCCGTGGTATACTTTGGCTATGGCTTTCAGACGGTTTTTTGTGGCGGTGCTTGCGGGCGTGGCGGTGGGGCTTACGTCGTGCGGGACGCTCGGTTACAGCGTGGTCTTGTGGAACAACCCGGAGCATCAGTTGCAGGACGGGCAGATCGTAAAAGTGTTCATCAAGTCGAATATTTCCCAGGTGTATGTCGTCGCGCTGCCGGACGGGAAGCGGGCGGAAATTCCGCTGTGGCAGCTGACGGAGCCGGCGGGCAAGAAGGCGGCGGAAAAAACGGCGGCGCGGTATGCGGACTATGCGCATACGTATGCGTCGGTCAAGCTGGACGGGCTGCCCATCCGCGCGGAGGCGGTGAACACGTCGCGGCAGGTGTACCGGCTGCGGCAGAAAGAGGTGATTCGCGTGCTGTATCAGGGCGCGGGGCAGGCGGTGATGAACGGGCAGGGCAGTATGGCGGGCGAATGGCTGCGCGTGCTGACCAACGGCGGCACGCAGGGCTGGTGCTTTTCGTACAATCTGGAGCTGTTCCGCACGGACGGGGAAGGCAGCGCGCCGGGCGCAGAATCGGAGGCGGGCGGGGAGACGGCGGACGCGGCGATTTTGCAGTTGCCGGGGAAAAACTGGTATCCCGAATCGTTCCAGGGCATGATTCAGGCAAAACGCATTGACCCCGCAAAGATGAGCGAGCGATACCGGTTCGTCCTTGACACGGAGGCGCAGCGCGTGGGCATTACGCTGGAGAACACCGCGCTTTCCTGGACGTACACGGGCATTTCCAAGGCGGCGGACGGCATGTACCATTTTGTGGGAACGCCGGTCGCCCTGCGTGTGCGCGGCGCGGACGAAATTGCCGTGCAGTTTGCGGGGGCGGACGGCAAGCAGCGGGCGCAGACGTTCATCGCGCTTGACGAAGACATCGCGCAGCTCGTGCAGGAAGAGCGCGCGCGGCGGGCAAAGGAGCTGGAGCGCGTGCGTATGCTCGGTCCGTCGTTTATCAGCTCGAACTACGGGCGGTTGCAATTTATGGAAGACGGCGCGTTTTTCTGGTCGGGTTATCAGTTGCTCGTCCCCACGATTATCGCGCAGTCGGCGGGGAACGGCGGCACGGTGGGTGTGCAGTATTTTATCTCAAACGCGCTCAAGAATTCGTATGACGGCATTCTGTCGTTCCGCTTTTCGGGCATGACGAAAGACGTGCATTTCCTGTACAAACTGACCGACGACGGGCTGCGGCTTGAGGACGCGACCCACGCGCAGATTGCGAACGGCGTGGTGACCGGGCGCGGGACAAGCCCGCTCGTCATTTTTTTCAGCCACAGCACGGAGCACTAGCGGCTATGGCGTTCGTGCAGTTTTCCCAGGTGTCGCTTGCGTTCGGCGACCGCGATATTCTCAAAAACGTCTCCGTCAACATTCAGGCGGGTACGAAAGCCGCGCTCACGGGGGCGAACGGCGCGGGAAAATCCACGCTCATCAAAGTGATGGCGGGGCTGGTCACGCCCGACGGCGGCACGCGGGCAGTGCAGAAAGACGCGCGGATCGCCTATTTGCCCCAGAGCGGGCTGACCCACCGGGGCTGCACGTTGCGCGAGGAGGCGGACAAGGCGTTCGCGTTCGGCTATGCGCTGACGGCGGAACTGGAGCGGATTGGCGACCAGCTTGCGGAGAATCCGCCGAACACCAAAGCGCTGCTTGCCCGGCATGATGCCATTCTGACCGAACTGGAGCAGTCGGGCTGGAACCACCGGGCGGTGACGGCGGAGCAGGTGCTGATCGGGCTGGGCTTTTCCCACGCGGACTTGGAGCGGCAGACTGAGACGTTCAGCGGCGGCTGGCAGATGCGCATCGCGCTCGCAAAAGCACTCATGGTCGCCCCCGACATCCTGCTGCTCGACGAGCCGACCAACTACCTTGACATTGAGGCGCGCGCCTGGCTGGAGCGTTTCCTGAACGACTTTACGGGCGGATTCCTGCTCGTGAGCCATGACCGCTATTTCCTTGACCACACGATTCAGGTCGTCTATGAGCTGTTCAACGGCGAGCTGCGCAAGTATCCGGGGAATTTCACCCGCTACGAGCAGACCCGCGCCGCCGAGCTGGAGACGCTGATTGCCCAGTACGAACAGCAGCAGGCGGAAATCGCCCGGCTGGAAGATTTTATCCGCCGGTTTGGCGTAAAGGCGACCAAGGCGGCGCAGGCGCAGGAACGGCAGAAAATGCTGGACCGCTTGCGCGCAAACGAAATCGTCATTCCCGAATCGCTCAAGAAAATGCGCATCGCGTTCCCGCAAGCCCCGCACGCGGGCAAAATCGTGCTGACACTCGCGCATATCACCAAATCTTACGGCGGCGGCGCGCCCGTCCTGCGCAACCTCGACCTGCTCGTGGAAAACGGTGACCGGCTCGTCGTGGCGGGGCATAACGGCGCGGGAAAATCGACGCTCCTGCGCATCATCGCGGGCATTGACCATGATTTTGCGGGCGACATCGCGCTGGGCGCGGGCGTGTCCGTCGGCTATTTTTCGCAGGACAGCGCGGAGGAACTCAAGGGCAGCCAGTCGATCCTGGAACTTTTGGAAAGCGAAGCCCCGCTGGAACTGATTCCGCGCCTGCGCGACATGCTCGGCGCGTTCCTGTTCCGGGGCGACGACGTGTTCAAGCCGATTGACGTGCTCAGCGGCGGCGAAAAAAGCCGGGTCGCGCTGCTGCGGCTGCTTTTGCATCCCGTCAACCTGCTCGTGCTTGACGAGCCGACCAACCATTTGGACATGCATTCCAAGGACGTGCTGCTCGACGCGCTCACATCGTTCGGCGGCACGGTCATTTTCGTGAGCCACGACCGCGGCTTTATCGAAGGGCTTTCCACGCGCGTACTTGAGCTGAAGCCCGGCCGGTTCCGCACGTTTCCCGGTGACTACGCCTACTATATGCGGCGGCTTGAGGACGAGGCGAACGGCATTGTTCCGGCAGGCGCGGAGACGGCGGCAAAGGGCGAAGAGACCGTCAGCGCGAACAAACAGCGGTGGCAGGATCAGAAAAAAGCCGTCGCCGAACGCCGCAAAATCGAGCGCGCCGTGGAACTGCTGGAAACACAGATTGCGGCGGCGGAGCACGAACTCAAAGAAGCGCACGACGCGCTCGCAGATCCCGCCGTCTACACCAACGGCGAAAAGGCAAAGGCAACCCAACAGCACATCGACCGCCTCACCACCCGGCTGGACGACCTGACCGCCCAGTGGGAAGCGGCGGCGGAACAATTGGAGGACATACCATGAACATTCTCGTAATCGGCGGCGCGGGCTACATCGGAAGCCATGTGGTCAAGGCGCTGATGGCACAAGGACACGCGGTGACGGTGTTCGACAACCTTTCGACCGGGCTGCTGCAAAATCTTTTTGCGCAGAACGATTTTATCGCGGGCGACATCCTGCATCCCGACGACCTGGACAAGGCGTTCGCGCGCGGATTCGATGCGTTCGTTCATCTGGCGGCGTTCAAGGCGGCGGGCGAATCCATGCTCGCGCCCGAAAAATATTCCGTGAACAACCTGACGGGCACGATCGCCATTATGAACGCCGCGCTCGCGCACGGCTGCACGCGCATGGTCTTTTCGTCGAGCGCGGCGGTTTTCGGCGAGCCGCAGTACCTGCCGATTGACGAAAAGCACCCCAAAAATCCGGCGAACTACTACGGCTTTACCAAATACAACATCGAGCAGATCATGCAGTGGTACGACCGGCTGAAAGGGCTGCGCTTTGCCGCGCTGCGCTACTTCAACGCGGCGGGCTACGACCCCGAAGGCGTGCTGTACGGGCTTGAGCAGAATCCCGCCAACCTGCTTCCCGTCATCATGGAGACGGCATGCGGCATCCGCAAACAGATGAAAGTCTTTGGCAGCGACTACGACACCCGCGACGGCACGTGCATCCGCGATTACGTCCACGTGACCGACCTTGCGGATGCCCACGTGCACGCCCTCGACTACATCACCAAAAACGACAAGAGCCTCGCGGTCAACCTGGGGAGTGAGACCGGCACGACCGTCACCGAGATGCTGGATGCCGCGCGCCGGATTACGGGAAAAGAAATCCCCGCGGAATACGTGGAGCGTCGCCCCGGCGATCCGGCTGAGCTTACCGCCACATCTGCCTACGCGCGCGAAACGCTCCAGTGGTCGCCCCGCTACAGCGACATCGACACGCTGATCCGCACCACTTGGAACGCATACCAGACCTACCTGAACGGGAAACAGGCATGAGCGACTTTGACACCGTAAGAAACCATATCCGCGCGAGCGTCGGCGAGATGACCGCATTGCAGACCTTGCTCACCGCGCACCCGGCACTTGCGCCCGAAAGCGGCGGCGACGGCGAGTTGCAAAAATGCATCGCGCTGGAACAATGGCTTGCCGCGCACGGCTTTACCGACCTGCGCCGCTTTGATGCACCCGACGACCGCGTTCCCGGCAACGTCCGCCCCAACCTGATTGCGACCGTGCCGGGCAAAAGCGACGCGCTCACAATTTGGGTGATGGCACACCTTGACGTCGTTCCCGTGGGCGAGCCGTCGCGGTGGCACACCGACCCCTGGACGGTCACGGAAAAAGACGGTCGGCTGTACGGGCGCGGCACGGAGGACAACCAGCAGGGCTTGGTGAGCGGCGTGTTTGCCGCGCTGTCCCTGCTCAAGACGGGCATCGCCCCCGCGTACACCGTGCGGCTGCTCTTTATGGCGGACGAAGAGTGCGGCTCGGCGTATGGCATCCGCTCCTTGCTGGACAAGCACGGCGACCTGTTCCGCAAGCAGGACATCATCGTCATTCCCGATGGCGGCGACAGCAAGGGCGAGACGATTGAGATTGCCGAAAAAACCATCTACTGGCTGCGCGTCCACACGAGCGGGACGCAGTGCCACGGATCGCGCCCCGACGAAGGGACGAACGCATGCCTTGCCGCCAGCGACCTTGCGTTGCGCCTGCACGACCTGGAACGCCATTTTGACGCGAAAGACCCGCTGTTCACGCCCGACCATTCCACGTTCCAGCCGACCAAACGCGACGCGAACGTGGGGAGCGTAAACATCATTCCGGGAGACGACGTGTTCTACATGGACTGCCGCATCCTGCCGCAGTATCCGCTGGACGACGTGCGCGCCGAAATACAGAAACGCATCGCCGCCGTGGAAGCCCAGTACGGCGTTCGCATCGACACGCAGGAAATACAGGCGGAACAGTCCCCGGCAACACCCGCCGACGCTCCCGTCGTGCAAAGACTGTCCGCCGCAATCCGCCAGTCGCGGGGCATACCGGCACGAACCATCGGCATTGGCGGCGGCACGGTGGGCGCGTACCTGCGCTGCAAAGGCTACCACGCCGCCGTATGGAGTACTCTCGACGAACGCGCGCACCAGCCGGACGAATACTGCGTCATCAAAAACATGGTCAGCGACGCAGAAACCCTCGCGGCACTGTTCTTGCAAGCGTAGCCCACCCCAAAGTTTTTTCTCTCACCGTGCGGGCTGCTTCAATAAGCCCGCTATGCCTTGACGGCAGGTGCTTCCTGCTGCAACTGCTCCACTTGTTCAAGCGGCAGTCCTGTCGCGTCACTAATGATTTCCACCGCAACACTCTTGTCGAGCAGTTTCCGTGCCGTCTCAACGGCTTTCTGCGCCGCCGCCGTTTCAAAAGCCGCTTGCGCTTCCCGATATGCTTCTTCGCGAGCCTCTTCCACCATTTCCTGTGCAAGCACTTCCGCTCGCTCTCTCACCTGCAATTTCATCTCATCTTCCCAGGTCATAAACTGCTGCCTCCACTGCGCGTTGGTCTTGGCATACTTCACCATGTCGGCGAGTCTGCCGGAGAGCGCGGCGATGTCTTTCTCCGTGATTTTTGCGCCCGCGACGCTTTCCCAAACCGTGAACGTACAGCCATCTTTGTATCCTGCGCAGTACCAGTTTGATTTTCCGCGGCGCACTTCCTTTCCGC
>CAMWTK010000084.1 GCA_947177175.1 uncultured Treponema sp. | reverse complement strand
TTTTCGCCGCGCCTTCTATAACCTCGCCGATTTTTTTCCACGAATACGGCCAAACATATTCGCGGAACGTAAAGGTAGCGGTGTTTCCGACGATTTCGATGTTCGCCTTAAAAGGCTTTTCTGAAAACTTCTGCAAAGCCGCGCTCGCAGTCCCTGAAATCTCAGCCGGAGCGGTTACGGAAAGGATCTTGCAGTTGTGTCCGTCGCAAAGGCGGATGCTGCTGTTCCTGACCACGCCCCGGACAAAAAGGTCGTCGTCCGTTAAATTAAATTTGTCCCTGATTTTCTTTATTCCCGGAAATATCATAGTGACTCCTCTATGAAAAAGTTTGAATTTACCGCACAGAAGCGCACGGCACTGCCGACGCTCCGTGGAGAGTCGGCAGTATACTGTTCGTAATATATGTGGAATGATTGGTATGCGGGGATTATGCGGCAGGATATACGGAAAGGAGGATACTTATTACCCCCCCCCTTTTTATGCCCATTCTCTGCGACGTGAGTGCTCCGGCGCACAATAACGTTGTATACATAGCCGCATAGTACCATACGCGGGGCGGGGTGTCAACCAGCATACCGAGCGGGCATAAAAAAGCCCCCGCACCGGGCAGGGGCTGTATATATTCTGCGAAAACCGATATCGCAGTCCGCCGCAGGTTGCGATCGCATGTGCCGCAGGCACATACGGTAAGCAACATACGGCGGCAAGCCTCAGCGCAGTCCGCCGTATGTTGCGATGAACACCCCGGCGGCCATTGCCGTACCGATAACGCCGGCCACGTTCGGTCCCATGGCGTTCATCAGCAGGAAGTTCATCGGGTCTTCCGACTGCCCCACCTTGTTCGCCACGCGCGCCGCCATCGGAACGGCAGAAACGCCCGCAGAACCGATGAGCGGGTTGATTTTCTTGTCCTTCGGCAGGAACACGTTCATCAGCTTCGCCATGAGCAGGCCGCCCGCCGTCGCCACGGCAAACGCCACCAGGCCGAGCACGATGATACCGAGCGATTCCGCGTTCAGAATCTTCTCCGGGGTCATCTGCGAGCCGACGCCCAAAGACAGCAGGATAGAGACGATGTTCATCAGCTCGTTCTCCATGGTCTTTGACAGGCGCGCCGCCGCACCGCTTTCCTTGACGAAGTTGCCGAACGCGAGCATACCGATGAGCGGTGCCGCCGGCGGCAACAGCAGGATTGTCAGCAACAGCAGCAGCAGCGGGAACAGCACCTTCTCCATTTTGGGAACGGCGCGCGGGTTCGGCATACGGATCAGGCGTTCTTTCTTTGAGGTCAGCAGCTTCATAATCGGCGGCTGAATCATCGGCACGAGCGCCATGTATGAGTACGCCGCCACCGCAATAACGCCCATCAGCTCAGGCGCGAGCTTGCCGGACACGTAAATCGATGTCGGGCCGTCCGCACCGCCGATGATGCCGATGGCACACGCCTGCAAGATGTTGTAGTTCAGCCCGAACAGATTCATCACGGCAACGCCGAACAGCGTGAAGAACACGCCGAACTGCGCCGCGCCGCCCAAAATCGCCGTCTTGGGGTTCGCGATCAGCGGGCCAAAGTCCGTCATCGCGCCGATGCCCATAAAAATCAGCATCGGGAAGAATTCGTTGCCCACGCCCGCATGGTAGATAATCGCGAGCATGCCGTCGGGCAGGTTGCCCATACCCGCGCCCACGATATTCACCAAAATCGTGCCGAAGCCGATCGGAATCAGCAGCAGCGGCTCAAATCCTTTGCCCACCGCAAGGTACACGATGAGGAAGCCGATGGCAATCATAATCAGCGACTGCCAGCCCGGGGCAGTGCCCCAGTCCTTTTCGGGACTCTCCTCAACCGATTCCTTAAAGCCCGTGTCGTTCGGCGCGACCCGTTCCTGCGTGGCAATCTGATAAATGCCCGTCGATTTGACGATGTTCTGCAAGAAGCGGGAGACGGAAATGCTGTGCTCCTCGCCCCACTCTTCCGTGCCGACAATCACGCGGTCAAGTCCCGTGCCGCTGTCCGCCACGTTGTCCGTGTTCAGATACAGCGATTCGACGGAAATATCCGCTTCGGTTTCGGCGACCGTCGCCTCAGCGACAGCGGTATCAGCAACTTCAACCGCATCGGCCGTCTGCGCGAGGGCTTTCGTCCCCACGCTCAGCACCATGGCAACCGCCATGATTGCGAGCGTCACGCCAAAAACTTTTTTTCTGAAGTCTTTCTGTGTATCAATCATGGCTCTCCCCTACTTGATTTCCGCGACAGCCTGCCCCGCCGTCACCTGTGAGCCAGTCGCCGCAAGGAAGTGCACCGAACCGGCCGCACCCGCCTTGATTTCCAGTTCCATTTTCATCGACTCGATGATGATGACCGTCGTGTCCGCAGAGACCGACGCGCCTTCCGCGACGGCATACTTGAGCAGCGTTCCCGCCACCGGCGCGTTGACGGGTTTTCCGCCCGCCGGTGCCGCCGCCACCGGGGCTGCTGCCGGAGCCGCCGCAGGTGCGGGAGCAGCCTGCACCACGCCGCCGATAGTGGCGAGCGTCTGCCCCGCCGTAATCTGCGTTCCTGCCGGCACGGTGTATGTGATCGTCCCGTCCTCGGGCGACTTCACCTCAAGCTCCATTTTCATCGACTCGATGATGATGACCGTCTGTCCTTTGGTCACTTTCGTGCCGTTCGCCATGCACTGCTTGAGCAGCGTTCCCGCCACCGGGGCTTTCACGTCCGCGCCGCCGACTGCCACCGGGGCTGCCGCCGCAGGAGCTGCGCCCGCCGCGCCGAACGCCACGTTGTATGCCGTGCCGTTGACGGTGATGCTGTCGCCGTTCGCCTGCACGTTGTACGCCGTGCCGTTGACAGTAACGGTATATGCGCCGTTCGCGCTTCCCGCCGCCTTGGGGGTCTCTTTCAACCCGAACGCTTTTTCCGCATCGACCGGACCGTTGGCGCGCTCGGAGAAGAATTTTGTCGCCACTTTCGGGAACATCGCGTAGGTCAGCACGTCCTCAACCGAGCCGTTGCCGCCGTTCGCCTTTGCCTCTTCCACCATCTTGTCCCATTCCGGGGCGATGCTGTCCGCCGGGCGGCCGGTGATAGCCTTGTCCATCTTGTTCTGCTCCAGCGCCTTCTTGACCAAATCCTGATTCGGCTCGGCGGGAACTTTGCCGTACTTGCCCGTGAGCAGGTCGCAGAATTCGCCGGTCATGCGCTCATAGCGACCGAACAGCACGTTGAACACCGCCTGCGTACCGACAATCTGCGAGGTCGGGGTGACGAGCGGAACATAGCCCACGTCTTTCTGCACCAGCGGCAGCTCCTTGAGCACCGCGTCCATTTTGTCCGACGCGCCCTGCTGCTTGAGCTGGCTTTCCAGGTTGGAGAGCATGCCGCCGGGAACCTGTGACTTGAGGATGCGCGTGTCCGCGCCGAGGAATTTTGACTCCAATGAGGCATAGTGCTTGCGGATGTCGCGGAAATACGCCGCAATCTCAAGCAGCGCGGAAATGTCGAGGCCGGTGTCGTATTCCGTGCCCTTGAGCATTTCGACCACGGTCTCTGTCGGTGAGTGCGACGTGCCCATCGCCATTGCGGAAATCGCCGTGTCGAGCACGTCCGCGCCCGCTTCCGCCGCCTTCAAAAGCGTCGCCACGGAAAGCCCGGTCGTCGCGTGTGAGTGGATTTCCACCGGCAGATCGACCTTCGCCTTGATTGCCTTTACCAAATCGTAGGCCTCAAACGGCTTGAGCAGGCCGGACATATCCTTAATGCAAATTGAATCCGCCCCGAAATCCGCGTAGGTCTTTGCCAGGTCGGCGTAAATTTCTTTGGTGTGGTACGGCGTGGTCGCGTAGGAGATGGCCATCTGCACGTGCTTGCCGGTCTTCTTCGCCGCCTTGGTCGCCCGCTCCAGGTTGCGCGGGTCGTTGCATGCGTCAAAAATGCGGAACACGTCAACGCCGTTCTTCGCGGCATACTCCACGAATTTGTCCACCACGTCGTCAGCATAGTGACGGTAGCCGAGCAGATTCTGTCCGCGCAGCAGCATCATAATCTTGGTGTTCGGCATTGCCGCGTGCAGCTTGCGCAGGCGTTCCCACGGATCTTCGTTCAAAAAGCGGATACAAGAATCGTAGGTCGCGCCGCCCCATGCCTCCGCCGCCCAGTAGCCGATTTTGTCCAGCTGGGGGGCAATCGGCAGCATGTCCGCCAACGTCATGCGGGTCGCATGCAGAGACTGCGTTGCGTCGCGCAGAACCAGTTCAGAAATGTTCACTTTCTTAGCCATTTTCCTAACTCCTTACTTTTTTTCGTGCAGGGCGGTCGCGATTGCGGCGACGACTGCTTTCTGGTCAACGGCGGGTGCCGCAGATACGGTTGCCTCAGCTTTCGGCTCTTCTTTGTCCCATCCGAACGCATGAACGACTACGCGGAGCAGATTCATGAAACAGATGAGGATAACCAGAAAACTGAACACAACGCCCATACCCAACAGAGTCAGAATGAGACTCTGATTAAGCATTTCAGCGATTGTCATAGTTCCTCCAAGGAATACGATAGATAAAAAGATATTACGAAAAGTATACGGAAAGCGGCGATGTTATTCAATAAGGCGCGGCATATTTTTTGGAAAGAAATGCGGCGGAGCTACTTCGCGTCGCCCGGCGCGGGGATTCCAGCTTCGGACACTTTTTCCAGCGGACGCGGCGCGTCGGGCGGCAGGGGCTGCGCGTCGGGCAGGACGGGAATCTCGACTGCCTCTTCGACCGTCCGCTCGGCTTCGCGGGCGCGACGGAACGCCGCTTCGGCTTCGAGCATGTCCTGCTGCACCTCGCGCACGACGGTCTCCACAATGTCCGCTTCCGCGGCATCCGTCCGCGCCTCTTCCTCCGTCGGCAAGTCACTCTCCGCGACGACCCGTTCGGGCGCAACGGCCGCCAGCGTCAGCTCTTCGGGAGGAAGCGCGGGCGCGGCGAATTCACCGGCATCCACCCGCTCTTCCGCCACGGCAACTTCGGGAACGACCGGCGCGATCGCAACGTCCTCCGGCAGCATGCGCTCGGCTTCGGGCACGTGCATGGCCTCGTTCTCCACGGCAAGCGACTCCGGCGCAATCAGCTCGGGCTTTTCGTTCTCGCGGCGCACGATTTCTTCGTCCAGCAGCGCAATCAGCTGCTCGATTGCGGGACGCTGGATGCTCTCCGGCTCGCGCTCGATGAACGCCTGGTAGTTCTCCCGCGCCTCCTGAATGAGGTCCTGCCGGAGCTGCGCGTTCGCCCGGTTCAGATAGGCGGCGGAGAATGCGGGATCTTCTTTGAGCGCGATGGCATAGCATGCGTCGGCGCGGGCGTAGTTGCCCAGCGCGTAGGCGCTGTTCCCCGCGTTGTAGGCGAGCACCTTGTGGTCGGTGTCGGCACGGGCAAGCCCCCTGACGCAGACGCTGAGCGATTTCTGGTATTCGCCGACCTGATAATACGCCACGCCAAGGTACACGAACGCGGCGGGATCGGCTTCCGCGCCGTCAAGCATCTCCTCGAACAGCGGAATGGCTTCGGCCGGCCGGTTGAGCCGGAACAGTTCCTCCGCGGCAGAAAATTCCCGCTCGCGCGCATCCGCCGTTTCCGCACCGAGCGCAAGCGTGGAGAGCGCGCAGGCAACCGCCGCCAAAAAAAATCGTCTCATCATCTGTAAAAGTATCGGCAGGCGCGCGCGTTACGTTTACGCATTCTGCCGCCGTGCATTTGACACGCCTCCCCAAAAACAGTATCGTAGTAAGGAAATCATACTTTATATTGAGAAGATACGCATCCGGGGGGGATGAGATGGCATTGGTCATAATCGCGGTAATAACGGTCGGCATCGGCTTTCTTGCGGTGTTCGTCATAAAATCGTTCGCGCAGCCAAAAAAAATCGACGGCATCAAGCGGCTCGTCAAGCAGCAGAAATACGCGCAGGCGCAGAAACTGGCGAAATCGATTATCGCAAAAGCCCCGCGCGACTTTGTGGCGCATTACTGGCTGGGACGCGCCTACGCCGCCGACAACAAAAACGACCTCGCATTTATGGAATTCAAGAACATCGCGCAGAACGCCGTGTTCGACTCGTCCATCCCCGAAGTGCCGTTCAGGAAGCAGCTCGCCGAACTGTACGTCCGCTTCAACCAGCCGGAGGAAGCGGTCAACGAGTACCTGCTGCTGACCAAGCAGGACCCGACGAACGCGGAGCATTTCTTCAACGTGGGAAAACTGTACGAGCAGCTCGGCCGTGCCGACATGAGCATGGGATTCTACCAGAAATGCCTGCAAATCAACCCCAAGCACGTCAAGGCTCATGCCGCGCTCGGCCTCGCGCTCTTCCGCGGCAAAGACATGCGCGGCGCGCAGCGGGAAATCGATACCGCCATCAAGCTCGACCCCAATATGTTCTCCACG
>CAMWTK010000083.1 GCA_947177175.1 uncultured Treponema sp. | reverse complement strand
CCCGGGCCAGGGGGGGCGCGCGTCCCCCGCGCGCCCCAGCGGAGCTGGGCCGCCCGGCCGCACAAAACCCGACAAAAAAAGCCAAAAAGGGTTGACAAAACGCATTGGGGGGGGGTAAGATTAGGCATATTTATTCGTAAGGAGCGAAACGATGAGAATGACGGCAAAACTGTTCGGTGTGCTGTGCGCGGCGAGCTTGGTGTTCTGCGCGGCGTGTGACGGCATAGGGAACAAGGCTGAGGATAACGACAAAAAGGATGATACCGTTGTCACGGTGTCGTATGATGTCGGGACGATAGTGGAGTTCAATGGGAAAGATTATTTGGTCACCAAGAATTCCGAGGCGACTGACGTGGCACGCGCGATGGTGAATACTGATAGGGGGCAGTATTATTTGAATGAAAATGCGTCTGCATACCGTGACACATTGTTGGCAAGCTATGGCGTGACAAATTATGTTGAGTTGTTTGACATAGCGGAAGACAAATCGACGAATTCTAGCAACCAGGCGGTGCTGTATGATACTTTCATGATTCTGTGCGGTGGGGAAGGACTCTATAAGATTAGACAGCGGTGGATTTCAAAAGACTTGTTTCCCGATCAAGATGCCGAAGCGCAAAACAAGTCTTTTGAGGCAAAAGAAAACAACGTGTTGCGCGAGCAGTACGAGCCTAATCTTTTCATCATCTCAAATACTATGTTTGAAACGGATGTTGCTAAAAGGTTCCAAGACGAGTATGCTTTTGATTATGATGATACTATGAGGATTGATTTTAGCAATAGTGCCATGGCGAATTATATTCTTAAAAGAACAGGCTATGTATCAATAAATAGTACTACGAAATCTACGTATGCTATTCGTGACAAAAAACAAAAAAATGCGCTTCTTTATGAATTGGAAAACTACAATGTATCCCGCTTTTTTGAGTTTGGTGTCTATCCCAATTCTTATCAGCTGACGACACAGGGAGACGGAAAAATTGATGGCAGCACGTCATCAGCTTTGTATCAATGTGTCTTTAAGATTGCAAGCGTGGAATATAATCCTTCCCTTGATAAAGTGCGGATAGAAGGCGATATTACGATTGGATCAAAAGAAGAAATAACTGAGGATGTAGAAGCAGGTTTTGAGAACAGATTTGCTCGTGTCTCATCTGAAAAGACAGTGGTTGGGACTTTTACCGTGCCCAAAACGATAACGTTTTCCGCACCGTTTAAGGATTCCTCTGCGGTATTGAACAAATACGCAAAAGTTACTTTTATTCCTGAGGTAAAAAACGGCGGTGTCATCTACGTGCCGAAACCTGATAGCACATATTCGTATGATTTTATCGCGCAGTTTGTGAAAGACTATCAGACGGTGTTCGGGAAAGACACTTCGTCATTGCAGCCCGATGTTGAGTTGCAGCCTGATAGCGACATCGGGTCTGACATGACAACTCCGCGTTTTACATTCTCCGGCGATTCGTTGCGGATTGAGCTGGAAGAGATGAAGCACAACTTTGTGCTTTCTGAAGAATCCGCCGCTTCCGGCGGCAAGGCAGGCAAGTTGGTTGACGAAAACTCACGAGCGGAGGCAATCATCACGTTCCCGGCGGGTAGTTACAGCGGCTATGCGGTTATCCGTGCGCCGGATTCCAGCAGAGATGCGTTCAACGTAAAATTTGGCGACACGTATGTCCGCGTGTACGCCGACGACCCGCCGCCTGCGGGATACGCGCGCACGAGCCGTACACCCATAAACCTTTCGTGCGACAAAGAAGTGACGGTTCGGATGACCATTCTGAAAGACAATCCTAACCGCCCGGACAAGCCCGGCGAGACGGGAATGTTCATCGACTATGTGGAATTCACGAAAACCGGAAGCCAAGCCGGGCAGGGCGGCAGTGAGACCCCCGAACCGGGTGCGGGAAAAGCCGACTGGACGGGTTTTACTATGGTCGATTCTGCGGATGAACTTGATTTCAAAATCGGTACGTATGAGATGAAATGTGCAGATTTCGAGGAATACCAAGGGAAAACTAAGTTTGACACAATGATTTATGATGTGGAAATCAGTGCTGATACTGTGGTTCTCCGGGAGAAATCGAGAATACGTGTGTACGGCAATCAAGAAGACTATGATATAAAAAAGGCTAGCATCAAGGATATAGATGGATACTCATGGGAAGACAGTACGCGCACAATAATCAGGACGTACTCTGATGTTTCCAATGAGTCGATGTCGCTTTCCGAATTTAAAGAAGAATTCTTTTCTTTCTCGGAAGATGTTGTTGAAGACAATTATTCTAGAATACTTACTGATAAAAAACTTGGTAGAAAAAATGGGGTGATTCAGGCATCGTGTACGGAAACGATATGCGAAACGGAAGTTGAAAGAACTGAAAAATATTATTACATCATAACGCTCACACCGCAGAAGTAGCCGCAACTGCCATATTGCTTGCAGAAAGCCGTTGCTATTTCGCAACGGCTTTCTTTTGCGTTGGGACAGTTATTGTCATGTTGATTTCTGATAACCCGTGCCGACGGGCGGTGCGTGGCGCAGCCACAAAAAATCCCGCATGACGCGGGATTTTTTGTCAGCTCTGTACGCTGGTGTTGCGCACGATAACGTCGTGCGCGCCGCCTTCCGTAATGGAGACGGACGACACGAGCGTGATTTTCGCTTTTTCTTGCAGTTCGGGAATGGAGAGCGCGCCGCAGTTGCACATGGTGTGCGTCACCTTGCTCATCGTCATGGTAACGCCGTCGTGCAGGTGCCCGGCGTAAGGCACGTAGCTGTCCACGCCTTCCTCAAAGCTCATGCCCTTTTTGCCGCCCAGGTCGTACCGCTGCCAGTTGCGCGCGCGATTCGAGCCTTCGCCCCAGTATTCCTTGACGTACTGACCGTTCACCACGAGCTTGTTCGACGGGCTTTCGTCAAAGCGCGCGAAGTAGCGTCCCAGCATGACGAAATCCGCGCCCATCGCGAGCGCGAGCGTCACGTGGTAGTCGTGGACGATGCCGCCGTCCGAGCAGATAGGAATGTAGATGCCCGTCTTCTTATAGTATTCGTCGCGCGCCTTTGCCACCTCGATCGTCGCCGTCGCCTGCCCGCGCCCAATGCCTTTCTGCTCGCGCGTGATGCAGATTGACCCGCCGCCAATGCCGATTTTCACGAAGTCCGCGCCCGCGTCCGCAAGGAAGTTGAACCCCTCCGCGTCCACTACGTTCCCCGCGCCCACGCGCACGTCCGGGCCGAAATGCTCGTGGATATAGGTGAGCGCGCGCCGTTGCCATTCGGAATAGCCCTCGGAGCTGTCCAGCACGAACACGTCCGCGCCCGCCTTGAGCAGCGCCGGGACGCGCTCCGCATAGTCGCGCGTGTTGATTCCCGCGCCCACGATGTAGCGGTGGTTTTCGTCCAGCAGCTCAAGCGGATGCTCCTCGTGCATGCTGTAGTCCTTGCGGAACACGATGGACACGAGGTTGCCGTCCTTGTCGATGATCGGCAACTGGTTTATCTTCTTTTCCCAAATGATGTCGTTCGCCTCGGAAAGCGAGATGCCGTCATGCCCCGTCACCATGTCGGAACGCTTGGTCATGTACTGGCTCACTTTCGCGTTGGGGTCGGCATGCGTGATGCGGAAGTCGCGGCTCGTGATGATGCCCGCGAGCTTGCCGTGCGCCGTGCCGTCCTCGGTCACCGCCACGGTGGAATGCCCCGTCCGTTCCGCGAGCATGACTACTTCCTGGAGCGTCGCGTCGGGGCGGATGTTCGAGTCGGAGATGACGAAGCCCGCCTTGTGCGTCTTGACGCGGGCGACCATTGCCGCCTGGTCTTCGATTGACTGGCTGCCGTAGATAAAGCTGATGCCGCCCTCTTTTGCCAGCGCGATTGCCAGGTTGTCGTCGGAAACCGCCTGCATGACGGCGGAGACGAGCGGAATGTTCATGGTGAGCGGACACGCCGCGCCCGCGCGCTTGTCAAACCGGACGACCGGCGTGCGCAGCGAAACTTTGTCCGGCGTACAGTCCGCCGACGTGTACCCCGGCACGAGCAGGTATTCGCCGAACGTATGCGACGGCTCTGAAAAATAAAATGCCATAGTGCTTTCCTTTTAAATCCCTGTTATGTTGCGCTAGTATAATACGATTTTAGGGCGGTGGTCAATCATTAGGGCGTTCCCGACGAACCCGAACGAAACGCCCACGCCCCGCCTGAACGGGCGCGAAAAGACGCTCGTGCCGTGCAGCACCAGATCCGACGAATGCCCGCCGTCAAGCTGGATCGCGTCCGTCGCGCCCAGCGCAAGGAAGATGTCCGCGCACTGCTGGAACGACAGCCCCGCGCTCCGTTCCGCCGCAAGCAGGTAGAGCGTGCGCCCGTCCGCGCTGATACCGGCCGCCGTGCGCGCGTCATGGCTCGTGCGCTTGAATTCCTGCTTTACGCCGCCGCGCACGATTGCCCAGAATCCCCCGAACGCATGCGCCGCTCCCGCCAGCTGCGCCTCGTCCTGCGCGGCAACAATCCGCGCGCGCAGTCCAGCCGCCGTCTGTTCAAAGACAATTGCGTCGTATTGCTGTACCGGCGCGGAAAGCTGCTTGCCGTCCGCCACATGCACGCCAACCGTGCGCTTGAAAAGGAATCTGCCCGCAAACGGCGTGGCGTTCACCGCCACCTGCGCCCCCGTTTCCCGCGCGAACGCGACCGTCGTCTTTCCGGCAAAACGACCCGCCGTGTCCGGGTATGAGACGATCCGCAAGCCGGGCGCGGTCAAGTCGATTCTGACGCAGTAGCAACCGCCGCCCCCAATGACAGTATAGTCCGCATAGGCGGTCACCGGCTGCCAGCAAAACGCTTCCGCCGTGCGCTCGGCGCGCTCCCCGTCCTGTGGCGGCGCGGAGGCGCACGAAAAGAGGATAATCGCGGTGAAAAGGAAAAGTGCCGCGCGGACAAAACAAAGCCCCCGCCACAGGGCAGGGGCTTTTTCGCGCTTAGTACGAAGAGCGGCCGTCATGTGCTTTGCGGTTCTTCTTCATTAGCTTGCGCTGCAAGGTCTTGTTCTTGCGGTTCAGAATGGTGGAGGGCTTCTCATAGTATTCGCGCTTTTTGTATTCGCGGATGATACCCTCTTTTTCGACCATGCGCTTGAAACGCTTGATTGCTTTTTCGAGGTTCTCGTTCTCGTCAACGATAATGCTTGCCATAGTGTTCACCTCCTCGCTCCGGCAGTCCCGTAAGTGCGTCCAGTATGACAGAAACGCACGATTTGTGCAAGGGCAGGGGAGAACTGGCTGCGCGGGCTGGGGGAATGTTTCGGCGGCGGATTGTCGTTCCAAAATCGCCGTCCGCGCCACAGTTGGGACACTGCGCCGCACCGCCCTCAATTTCCGTTCCGCATGAGCTGCATTTCATTCATGAAAATAAAAAGAGGGCGATTTGAGTCTGCCAATTTGAGCAGTTTCGCCATGTCCCACGCGCCTTTCTCTGCCGCATACGTGAGCGCAGTGTTGCCGTCTTTGTCCTGTGCGTTCACGTCGGCGTTCGCGACGAGCAGAAGCCGCAGCATGTCCACGTCATACGCCCTCGCCGCATAGAGCAGCGCGGTCATGCCGTCATTGTCCTGTGCGTTCACGTCGGCATTCGCCTCTATCAGAAGCCGTGCGGTGTCTGAGGCATTATTTATGGCCGCAATCATCAGCGCGGTCGTGCCGTATTTGTTTTTTGCGTTTATGTCGGCATTCGCCTCCAGCAGAAGCCGCGTCACGTCCACGGCATTGTTTCCTGCCGCGACCATGAGCACCGTAACGCCGAAATACGTCTGTGCGTCCACGTCCGCGCCGTCCGCTATGAGCCGCCGCGCTTCGGCGTTGTTGTTGGTCCTTGCCGCCTTAAAGAGCGCGCTCGTCTTTGCGTCCGTGCATGCTGTCAGGATGCAGAGCAAGCCCGCCATAAGCAATGCCAGTCGTTGTTTCATACGTGCCTCAATGCGAATAAAAAATGTGTGCGGCGGTTACCGTTCCGAAACCACCGCACACATCCTGCGCCGCTAGGCTTTGGCGGGTTCGCCCCACTTGTTCGCGCCGTCGCTTGCCATGAGGGTGAACACCAAAAAGACAATCCCTCCCACAACCGGGACGAGGTTTATCAGAAACCACCAGCCGGATCTCCCCACGTCATGCAGCCGCCGGATTGACAGCGCAATGCTCGGAATGACTATGGCAAGACCCCACAGCACTTGAATACCAGAAAACAGGTATGAAAGTTTGCTGTACATTGTCAACGCTTGCAATATAGTCAGCACAAAGCAATGATGAACACTGCCAGCGCCCACCACCAATACTCGCTCCGCGTGGAACGCCCTTTGAAATTGGTGTAGTTGCGGAAGAACAGTTTAATCGCATCGAAAAAACCGACATACTCAGGACTCATAGTAAGCCTCCAAAAATTGAATGTGCCCTCATCATATCACATAGCACCCATAAGGGGAAGTGCGCCATGGTTTTCTCCTATTTTTCCGTTTTCGCGCCAGCCGCTTTGAGCAACGCTATCAAGTCTTCCGAGCCACTTTTTTCTGCCCACATGAGCGCGGTGTCGCCGTCATTGTCC
>CAMWTK010000082.1 GCA_947177175.1 uncultured Treponema sp. | reverse complement strand
AAGACAAATTAGTTCCCTACTACGAAAGCAACGGATTTAAATTATTGCAGAAACAGAACGACCTTAACCAAATGTATTTAGTCGTATAGTCTCATTAAAAAAAACGTCCTCTCTGGGACACATTGTTAAGAGGTGCGAGAGATCCTGTTACTGATGATATTAGCAGTTCTTCGGTAAAAAGTAAAGTTCTTTTAAACAAGCCCTGTCGTTTCCGCCCCGTCCCCGCAACCTTGCTTTTTTCCGCGCATTATTTTATGCTGTTGCCTATGAATTCCCCCGACGTAGCGACAGACACGGCCGAACAGACGGCGCAGAAACTCCTTGAGGAGACCGACTCGCGTACGCGGACGTACACGGGAGCGATCGGCGTTGCGGTGACCGTGCTGCTCTGCGTGTGGACGGCGTTCCAGCTGTATTTTTCGACGGTGGGCATTATGAGCGCGGTGAACCTGCGCGCGTTCCACACGATGTTCCTGCTGCTCTTCACGTTCCTGCTCTACCCCGCGCACAAGGGCGAACGGCGGATCCGCCGCTTTCCGCCCGCCTACGACATCGCGCTCATCGTGCTTGCGGTCGGGGCGTTCGGGTATTTTGTTGCCGCCTACACGGGCATTGCGCGCACCGGCGGGCGCGTGAACACGGCGCAACTGGTCGTGGCGGCGGTCGCGCTGCTCGTCGTATTTGAGGCGGCACGGCGCACTAGCCCCAACCTCGCCATACTCGCGGCGATTTTCCTCGTGTACAACTGCTTCGGTCAGTGGATTCCGGGGCAGCTGGGACACAACGGCTTTACGCTCAAGCGCGTGCTGATTACGCAGTTCTGGGGAACGCAGGGCATTTTGGGCGTGGGGGTCGGCGTTTCGGCGACGTACATCTTCCTTTTCGTCGTGTTCGGCGCGTTCCTCAAGCATTCGGGCTTCTCGCAGTTCATCAACGACTTTTCGCTGACGCTGGTGGGGCAGACACCGGGCGGACCGGCAAAAGTCGCCGTGCTCGCGTCCGCGCTCATGGGCATGATCAACGGCTCAGCGGTCGCGAACGTCGCCACCACGGGCACAATCACGATCCCGCTGATGAAGCGGACGGGCTACAAGGCCGAATTCGCGGGCGCGGTCGAGGCGACGGCTTCCACCGGCGGGCAGTTCTGTCCGCCCATCATGGGCGCGGTCGGCTTTGTCATGGCGGAATTCCTCAATCTGAGCTACACAAAGGTCATGGTCGCGGCGATTCTGCCCGCATTCCTCTATTACTTGGGCATTCTGATGAGCGTCCATTTTGAGGCGAAGCGGCTGGGGCTTTCCGGCCTGTCAAAGGAGAACATCCCTCACGCGCTGACCGTCATCAGAAAGCAGGGGCATCTGGTGCTGCCGCTCGCCGCGCTCATCGCCCTGATGCTGCTCGGCTTTACGCCGCTGCTCGCCGCGGTCGTCGCCATTTTCGTGACGATCGGCGCGAGCTGGCTGCGCAAGGAAACGCGCATGACGGCGGACAAAATCCTTGCGGCATGCGTGGAGGGCGCGCGCGGCGCGATCGGCGTGGGCATTTCCTGCGTGATCATCGGGGTGATTATCGGCACGGTCACGCTCACGTCGCTCGGTCTGAACATGGGCTACTTGATCCTGCGCGTCGTCCCGGACAACATCTATTTGACGGGGCTTCTGGTGATGATTATGTCCACGATTCTGGGCATGGGCGTTCCCGGCGTGGCGGCATACGTCATCGTGCAGGCGGTGGCCGTCCCCGTGCTGATCAAAGTGGGCATCATGCCGGTTGCGGCGCACATGTTCTGCCTCATCTACGCATGCCTGTCCAACATCACGCCGCCGGTCGCCATCAGCTGCTACGTTGCGGCGGGCATTGCGCGCGCAAACCAGCTCAAGACGGGGCTGATCGCGGTGCGGCTCGGGCTGATCGGCTTTCTGATGCCGTTCTTCTTCCTCGGAAACCCGGTCCTGCTCATCGGCGCGGACGCGGCGTATTCCGCCGCCACGACCCTGTGGGCATCGCTCACCGCCTCAATCGGCACGGTCGCCCTGGTGGCGGGGCTGGAAGGCTGGCTCGTCGGCAAGGCGAACGCGGTGCAGCGCGTCCTGCTGATTGCGACCGCCCCGCTGTTCCTGTATCCGGGCGTGCTGACCGACGGCATCGGCTTTGCGGCGCTCGCGGTCGTCATTGTCTGGCAGCTTTGCAAGAAAAAAACGGCGAAATCTTCACCGGAACGCACGATTGTGTGATATACTAAAAGGACTTCGGTCAACAAGGAGTTTTGTATGAAAAAAACGAAGGCAGTGCTGTCCGTCGCGCTCGCGGCGGCAGTCGCGCTTACCGGCTGCACCAAGAAAGGAAACGGCAGCCATGCAAACGTGGTGATTAAATTCCCCACGGCGACGGCTTCGGGTGCGCTCTATGCAGTGGGCGCGGCGATCACGAACCTGTGGGACACGAACATCGATTTTGTCTCCGCCTCAAGCCAGGCATCGAACGGCGGGCTTGACAACCTGAACCAGATTGCCGACGGCGAGTCGCAGGTCTCCATCGCAATCAGTTCAAACTGCTTCCAAAGCTACTACGGGCTGGACACGTTTGAGGGCAGGGCGAACAAGAACCTGCGCGTCATCGCGGGGCTGTACTTCAACCCGAACCAGGTGGTCGCCACCAAGAAATCGGGCATTGCCGCGCTGAAAGACGTGAAGGGCAAGCACTTTGCGGTCGCGGCGGCAGGCAGCAGCGTTGAGGGCGAGTGCCGCAACCACTTTACCGCCGCCGGTTTGGACTATCCCGACGACATCCGCGCGGAGTACATCGCCTTTGGCGACGCGGCGGACATGCTCCAGAACGGCACGATTGACGGCGCGTGGATTATGAGCGGCACGCCCGCGGCGGCAGTCTCACAGGCCTTGTCGGCAGGGTGCGCGCTCATCGACATTCCCGACGACATCATCCTCACCTTGCAGGAATCGTACCCATGGTATGCGGGCTACACCATTCCCGCCGGAACGTACCCCAACCAGGAGAACGACGTGCAGACCTCCGCAATCAAGATGACGATGTTCACCTCCACCGACCTTGACGACGAGACGGTCTACCAGCTGACCAAGACGCTGTGGGAACACATCGACGAACTGGGGCAGGCGCAGAGCAACCTCAAGGGACTGATGCCGGCAGACGCGGTGCGCGACATCGCCCGGCTTCCGCTCCACGACGGCGCAGCCCGCTACTACCGGGAACTCGGCGTGATTGACTAAACCCGCCTGACATTCCCGCGCGAACGCGCCTACGACGACAGCCGCACAATTTGTGCGGCTGTCGTCGTAGGCGCGGCGGGCGGCGCGAAACGTGCGACTGCCCATAGCACGAAATCTGCGGCAAACAAAAAAGGCAGGGACTTGCGCCCCTGCCTCAAACACCCCGACACATGGAAGCCAAGATGTTCTATTACCACGATGAATTATTCCGCATCGGCCTCGGCGAGCTCGGCCTGGGCGTAGGTATCTGCGTAGCTGAAAGAACCTTTCACGTAGCTGTTACCGTACACGTTTGCATATACGCCCAACTGCTTCTGCTTAATGGTACTGCTGGTATATCCTGTTTCTGTGGGAGTGATGTCAATCTTTGCAAGATAGTTATCCGCCCAAGAATCCTCAACTTTGCTTGCACTGCCAACCGTCTGCGGAGAGTACAAGCGAACGGTAAAACCACCGTCTGCCTTGTTATCACTACCAAGTGATTGCGCGATGTCAATATACACCGTCCATGCTTTGTCAGTGGTATTTGTTATTGTCGCAGCCCCATTCACGCCACCGTTAGGACTAAATGACGTAAAAGCCTTGACTTTCTCATACTCGCTGACTCCCGTAGCACTATTGAAAGCCGCAAGATCTGCAGCTCTCGTCGCGCCAAAGTTCTGCGCCTGTTTGTCGGTAACGTTTTTGTACTTTGACACATAGTATTTCAGTTCTGTTGTCGTAGTATTACTAGCAGTTCCATAGTTAAGACCGATAAGCCAGAATGACCACGGTTTCGTATTGCCCGCATCAACAACCTCGGTCGTGCCGTCCACGGTAATGTCCCACATAAAGCCGAGTACGCCGCCATTTCCGTCCTGTTTGTCCATCGTAGCCTTAATAAACGCGCCCTTATGATTCTGCGCGGTCACGTTCACGCCACGACTGACCGAAGATTCTGTATTGTTGTACTCAATGTCAAAGTTGTTCACTCCGCTCGAAAACATATTGTTCGGGTCATCGTCATCGTCATCCGCCGCACAGCCCATAAAGCCGAACGACGCCGCTGCCATTACTGCTGCGGTGAGCAGCACTCTCTTTGTCATTTTCATCCCTGCCTCCTGCGCCCCGTACAAACGGAGCGGATTTAATTTCGACAAGTATAAAAAAAAATAGCCTTATTTCAAGCCGTTTGCCGCCGAAAAAGCCGATTTCTGCCACAAAACCGACCCTTTTTTATGCATTTTGTGGTATACTGGTCGAGCCGCACGGACGACAGAACGCCCCGCCGCGCAAGGAGACGACTATGGCAAAGAAGACGAAGAAAACGACCGCACCGGCGGACACGCAGAAGAACGGACGGACGACCCGCCCGCGCACACTGCCGGCCGACGACGCGTTCACGTTCCAGCCGCTCGTGCCGAACACGCCCGCGCCGAACGCGGCAAGCCAGAAAAAGTCCTGGTTTGAGAACGAAGATTTCTGGAAGAACTACGGGCCGATCATGTTCGACAGCGCGCACTGGGCAGAGGCTCCGGGCGTGGCGGCGGCGGTGCAGAAAATCGCGGGGCTGAAGAAAGGCGCGCGCATCCTTGACGCGGGCTGCGGGCCGGGAAGAATCAGCGTGGAGCTTGCGCTGCTCGGGCTGGACGTGACCGGCGTTGACATCATTCAGGCGGAACTGGACGCGGCCGCCGAGACTGCCGACGACGAGGGCGTGGACATCGCGCTCGTCAATGCGGATTTGCGCACCTACACCACCGACCGGCCGTTTGACGCGGCGGTCAACCTGTACACGTCGTTCGGCTACTGCGACACTATGGAAGAGGACGTGCAGATCCTGCGGCACATTTGCGGCGCAATCAAGGACGACGGCTGGTTCATCATGGAAATGACGAGCCGCGAGATTGCCGTGCGGTATTTTACGCCGGGCGAATGGTTCGAGCGCGCGGGCAAAACGGTGCTGACGGAATTCACCGTGGAGGGCGCGTGGGAAGGGCTGCGCTCGCGCTGGGTACTCATCGACAACAAGACGGGCGGACGCATCGAGCACGAATTCGTGCAACGGCTCTATTCTGCGGTCGAACTGAAACGGCTGCTCCTCGGCGTGGGCTTTTCGAGCGCGGAAGTGTACGGCGACTTTGCCTTTGCCCCCTACAACGAGAACGCAAAGACCATGGTCATCGTGGCGCGCAAATAGGGCTGCCCGCCGACGCAATCCGCCCGCGCAGGTGAAACGAAATTCGGTTGAGATTCGGCATAATGACTGTCGTCTAGATGCGGTTCATCGACGAGAAGACTTTTTCCGCCATGACGTTGATTTCCACGCCCATCGCCGTGCTGATGTCGCCGAGCATGCCGCGCAGGCTGTCAATCGAAATGTCGGCGCTGTCCATGTTGACCATCATCATCATCACGAAATTGCCCGAAAGGACGGTCTGCGTGATGTCCGCGATGTTCACCTTGTGTTCCGCAAGCAGCGCGCTCACTTTTGCGATAATGCCAACCTTGTCGCTGCCTACGACCGTAATAATTGCGTTCATAGGAACATTGTAGCGGATTGCGGTGGTTATGAAAAGGTTTGTTTAAAAATGACCGCACCAATAGTGCGGTCATTTTTAACTGACAGTTTGCAGAGCAAACTGTCTTATGAATGTATGCGCTTTGCAAACGGTCTTGGCGGCGCGGGTGCTTTTTTCTGCAAGCCCGTTGAACAAAGTCTCCTTTTCTATTATTATGGTCATTGCATTCGGGAATTCAGTGCCGACGCGCAGGCGGACGGCGCGGCCCGACAACAATCTATGAAGGAGTTTTTATGGATTACAAGACAATCAAGCACGCCAAGATTTTGGCATGGGTTGAAGAATGTATCAAGATGTGCGAGCCAGACGACGTGTATCTGTGCGACGGATCGACGGCTGAATATGACCGCCTGATGAAAAAGTGCGTTGATGCCGGGCTTGCCACTCCGCTTGCGAAAAAACCGAACAGCTTCCTCTTCCGCTCGCTTCCGTCCGACGTGGCGCGCGTGGAAAACCGCACGTTCATTTCTTCGGTAAAAGAAGACGATGCCGGTCCGACGAACCACTGGATTGACCCCAAGGAACTCAAGGCGACGATGAGCGGCCTGTACAAGGGCTGTATGCACGGACGCACGATGTACGTGATTCCGTTCTGCATGGGACCGCTCGGCTCTCCGATCGCAAAATACGGCATTGAGCTGACCGACTCCGAATACGTCGTCCTCAACATGGACATTATGACCCGCGCAGGCGAGGCGGTGTGGCAGTACCTCGGCACTGACGGCGACTTCGTTCCGTGCCTCCACTCAGTCGGAAAGCCGCTCAACAACGGCGAAAGCGACAAGGGCATCTGGCCGTGCGCCGATGTCGAGCACAAGTACATTTCACATTTCCCGGAAGAACGCCTCATCTGGTCTTACGGCTCAGGCTACGGCGGAAACGCGCTCCTCGGCAAGAAATGCTTTGCGCTGCGCATCGCTTCAGTCATCGCGCGTGAGGAAGGCTGGCTCGCAGAGCACATGCTCATTTTGAAACTGACGAATCCCCAGGGCG
>CAMWTK010000081.1 GCA_947177175.1 uncultured Treponema sp. | reverse complement strand
CGCTTTTGTGTTGGGGAAGCAACACCCGACGGCGTTTTGGTTGTCCCGGCGTAAATTCCGCGAAAACGCGCGACGTTTTGGTCGTCCCGGTACAAATTCCGTGAAAACGCGCGACGTTTTGGTTGTCTTGACGCAAATTCTGTGAAAACGCGGGGCGTTTTGCTTGTCTTGGCGCATTTTCTGTGAAAAGGCGGGGCGTTTTGGTCGTCCCGACGCAAATTCTGCAAAAACGTGGGGCGTTTTGCTTGTCCCGGCGCAAATTCTGTGAAAACGCGGGGCGTTTTGTTCGTCTTGTGAAAAAAACGCCCCTGCCTGTAGTAAGGGACAGGCAGGGGCAGACGCCGCGCGACGCACGGCGAATGGTCAGGGTTATGCGGTCAGCGTTTTGAACGCTTCAAGGACAGCCTCGTCGTGGGTCAGGCCGCGCTGTTCTGCACGGGTGATTTCCACGAGCATGGCGTGGTAATCGTTGGGGACGATTTTTTTGAAATGCGGCAGGTAGTGCGCAAAGTCCGCGAGAATCCGCGTGCCCAGCGCGCTGCCGGTTTCCGCAACGTGGCGTTCGATCAGCGATTTCAGGATCGCGCTGTCGTGGTCGTCGGTCACTTCACGCATGCTCACGAGCTGCTTGTTCAGGCTCTTGTACAGGTCGTGCTTGGTGTCTAGGACGAACGCCGTGCCGCCGCTCATGCCCGCCGCAAGGTTGCGTCCCGTCGCGCCGAGAATGACGACAACGCCGCCGGTCATGTATTCCAGTCCGTGGTCGCCGCAGCCTTCCACGACGGCGGTCGCGCCGCTGTTGCGCACGCAGAACCGCTCGCCCGCAATGCCGTTGATGAATGCCGCGCCGCCCGTCGCGCCGTACAGGGCGACATTGCCGATGATGATGTTCTCTTCCGCCTGGTAGCCGGCGTTCTTGGGCGGCATGACAACGATTTTTCCGCCGCTCAGGCCTTTGCCAAGGTAGTCGTTCGCGTCGCCCTCAAGCCGCAACGTCAGCCCGCGGGGAATGAACGCGCCGAACGACTGCCCGCCGCCGCCCGTGCAGCGCACCACAAAACTGTCTTCGGCAAGCGTGTCGCCGTAAGTTGACTGGAGTTCCGAGCCGAGGATCGTGCCGACCGTGCGGTTGGTGGAAGAAATGGCGACCGAAACGGACGCGCCGATGCCTTTTTTCTCCAGCTTTTTCAGGAGGACGCGCTCGTCCAAGGTGTCGGCGAGCGCAAAATCGTAGCCGTCGGCGGGGGAAAAATGGACGTTCTGCGCCGTCTGCCCCAAAATCCGCGACATGTCCACCAGTCCGGCGCGGCTTGCGGGCATGGTCGCCTTGAGCTTGAGCAGATCCGTGCGCCCGACCATTGCCTCCACGGTGCGGATGCCGAGCGCAGCCATGTATTCGCGCAGTTCCTGGGCGATGAAGCGCATGAAATTCTCCACGTATTCGGGCTTGCCGGGGAATTTGGCGCGGAGTTTGTCATTCTGGGTCGCCACGCCGAACGGGCAGGTGTCCAGCTGGCAGACGCGCATCATCTTGCACCCGAGCGCGACGAGCGGCGCGGTGGAAAAGCCGAATTCTTCCGCGCCGAGCAGGGCGGCAATCGCCACGTCGCGTCCGCTCATCAACTTGCCGTCCGTCTCAATCACGACGCGCGTGCGCAGTCCGTTCTGCAACAAAGTCTGGTGCGTTTCCGCAACGCCCAGTTCCCAGGGCAGTCCCGCATGATGAATCGAGCTGAGCGGAGCTGCGCCCGTGCCGCCGTCATGCCCGCTCACCAAAATCACCTGCGCGCCCGCCTTGGCAACGCCCGCCGCAATCGTCCCCACGCCCGCCTCGCTTACCAGCTTGACGGAAATGCGCGCCTTGCGGTTGGCGTTCTTCAGGTCGTAAATCAGCTGCGCAAGGTCTTCAATCGAATAGATGTCATGGTGCGGCGGCGGCGAGATGAGCGACACGCCCGGCGTGGCATACCGCGTCTTGGCAATCCACGGGTAGACTTTCTTGCCGGGAAGATGCCCGCCTTCGCCCGGCTTTGCGCCCTGCGCCATTTTTATCTGGATTTCCTCCGCGCTGAGCAGGTACGCTTCCGTCACGCCGAACCGTCCGCTCGCCACCTGCTTGATCGCGCTGTTGTATTCCGTGCCGAGCCGGTCCGGGGTTTCGCCGCCCTCGCCGCTGTTCGACTTGCCGTGCAGGCGGTTCATGGCGAGCGCAAGGCATTTGTGCGCCTCCTCGCTGATTGAGCCGTAGCTCATCGCGCCCGTCTTGAAGCGGCGCACGATAGAATCCACGCTCTCCACCTCGTCAAGCGGAATCGCCGTGCTTTCGTCCGCGGCAAAATCAAGGAGCGCGCGCAACGTGTGGGGCTTGTCCGCCGCATCAACCATTGCCGTGTATTCCTTGAAGCGCGCGTAATCGCCCTGCTGCGTCGCCTCCTGCAATGCCGCAATCGTGTCGGGATTGTACAGGTGATCCTCCGCGTCCGGCCCTTTGCGCCACCGGTGCTTTCCCACGTTGTCGAGCGTCGTGTCCACGGGACGACCGAGCGGGTCGAACGCGCGGGTGTGATGATAGGCGATGTCCGCCTCGATTTCCGCAAGCCCGATGCCGCCAATCCGGCTGACCGTGTTCGTAAAATACTGGTCGATGACATCCCGCGCAATGCCGACCGCCTCAAAAATCTGCGCCGACTGGTACGACTGAATCGTGCTGATGCCCATTTTTGCCGCAATCTTGACGATGCCGTTCAGGATTGCCGTGTTGTAGTCGTCTATTGCCGTGTGGTAGTCCTTGTCCAGAATTTTTTTGTCAATCAGCTCCGCAATGCATTCGTGGGCAAGGTACGGGTTGACCGCCCGCGCGCCGTAGCCCAGGACCATTGCCGCCTGATGCACGTCGCGGATTTCCGCGCTTTCCAGCACGATAGAAATGGCGGTGCGCTTTTTGGTGCGGATAAGGTACTGCTCCACCGCACTCACGGCAAGGAGCGACGGAATCGCCACGTGGTTTTCGTCCACGCCCCGGTCGCTCAAAATGATGATATTGCTGCCGTTGTGATACTCGCGGTCAATCGAGACGAACAGCTCGTCGAGCGCGGCCTTGAGCGACGTGTTGGTATAATACAGCAGGCTGACCGTCGCCGCGCGCAGCCCCTGCCGGTTCAAGTGCTTGATTTTGAGGATGTCCACGCCCGTCAGCACCGGGTGATTGATTTCGAGCACGCCGCACGACGCGCCTTCGGGAATGAGCATATTGCCGTCGCTGCCCAAATACACGGTGGTGTCCGTCACGATTTTTTCGCGCAGCGAATCGATCGGCGGGTTGGTGACCTGCGCGAACAGCTGCTTGAAATACGAGAACAACGGCGGATGCTTTTCGCTCAGCACGGCAAGCGGCGTGTCCACGCCCATGCTCACGGTCGGCTCAACGCCGTTTTTCGCCATGGGCAGAATCAGCTCGCGCACGTCCTCGCTCGTCCACCCGAACGCCTTATAGAGCAGGTCGCGTTCCGCCTGCGTGGAGACGGGGATCTTCTTGTTGGGAATTTCCAGCTCGCGCAGTTTCAGCAGGTGCTGGCTGAGCCATTCCCCATAGGGATGCTGGTGCGCATAAAAATCCTTGCACTCGCCGTCGGAGATGATTTTCTTTGCCTTCGTATCGACGAGCAGAATCCGGCCGGGCATGAGGCGCGACTTCTGTTCGATTTGCTCCTCGTCAATGTCGAGCACGCCCACTTCCGACGACAGGATGAGCATGCCGTCCTTGGTCGTGTAGTAGCGGCTCGGACGCAGGCCGTTGCGGTCAAGCACCGCGCCCACCACGTCGCCGTCGCTGAAAATAATCGCCGCCGGTCCGTCCCACGGCTCCATCATCGTTGCCCAGTAGTGATAGAAATCCTGCTTGTCCGCGCCCATCGTGCCGTCGTTGCGCCACGGCTCAGGAATGCAAACCATGACCGCGAGCGGCAGCGGCATGCCGTTCATCACCAAGAATTCCAGCGTGTTGTCGAGCATGGCGGAATCCGAGCCGTTCGTGTTTATGGCGGGGAACACCTTGCGCATGTCATCTGCCGCAATCGCGGGCGAGGCGAGCGTCTCCTCACGCGCCAGCATTCGGTCGGCATTGCCGCGGATTGTGTTTATCTCCCCGTTGTGCGCGATGAATCGGTTGGGGTGCGCGCGCTCCCAGCTCGGCTGCGTGTTCGTGCTGAACCGCGAATGCACGATGGCAAGCGCGCTCACGTAATCGGGAGACTGCAAGTCGCGGTAGAACGAGCGCAGCTGATTGACCAAAAACATGCCCTTGTATACGATTGTCCGCGAAGAGAACGACGGGATATAGGTCTTGAGCTGCGAATGCTCGAACTGGCGGCGCAGGATATACAGTTTGCGGTCGAACGCCACCCCCTGCGCCACGTCGTCCGGGCGACCCACGAAGCACTGCTCGATGACCGGCATGCTTTCCCGTGCCTTTGCGCTCAGCACGCCCGCGTCCACGGGAACGTCGCGCCAGCCGAGCAGCGGCAGCCCTTCCTTTTTGGCAAGGAATTCGATCATCTTCTTTGCCTGCGCGCGCAGGAATTCGTCGTCCGGGAAAAAGAACATGCCCACGCCGTAGTCGCGCTCGCCGCCGAGCGTAATACCCGCCTCCTGCGCCGCCCGCACAAAAAACGTGTGCGGAATCTGCGTCAGAATGCCCACTCCGTCGCCGATTTCTCCCGTCGCGTCCTTTCCCGCGCGGTGCTCAAGTTTTTCCACGATAGAAAGCGCGCCGTCCACAATCTGCCGCGACTGCGACCCGTCAATATTCACCACCAAGCCAATGCCACACGAATCGTGCTCGAACGAAGGCTCGTACAATGTCTGCTCTGTCTGCATAGCGTCCCCCAAACAAAAATGCCTGACGCAACGCGCGACCACTCGCACCTCACGTCAGGCATCTTCGCCAATATGCTTACTATACCGAAAACGCCCGATTGCCGCAAGAGGTAGGGGCGCGCGGGGCGGGGCTTGGCGCACGAACTGTGCTATTGCCGAGCGCACGAAGTGTGCTACTTACGGTAGCAAAGTATGTGCTATTGCCGAGCGCACAAACTGTGCTACTTACAATAGCAAACTATGTGCGCTTGGCAATCGCACAAAACGTCTCTTGCTATCGCACACTCGTGCTATGGCTGTCGCACGAAATGTGCTCCTTACGATAGCACACTTTGTCTATCGTAAGGAGCACCATGCGAATACTGGCGGGAGCATACGGCGGCCATCGCAGTCGGAAATAGCGCGGTGCGCCGCCCTATAAGGCGAAACACCGTTTAGTACAAAACGCCATCCACTTCAACAGTTTGCGTGTAATCCAGCTTGTCCGTACCCGCAGCAGTGGGAATAAGCGTAGGCAATCCACTGTTGAGTTCTGGCTCGTATGTGTAACTGATTGTCCATGGCTTGGTGTCAGTTAAATGGGCAGTGACATCAGAAGCTTTTTCGAGCTTGTCCTTTGCCATATTAGTGCTACTGAAGGTGTCATTGTTTCCGTTATAATACAGCCGTGAGAATGTAGCCGCAGATGGGTCGTCCCCAGAGTTATCAAAATATTTGAGAATCGTACTGGTCTGATGCCTGCCAAAATAATTGTTCTCAACGATAAACTGAGAGCCGATTCCCGGTCCGAGGCTGTAGCCCCCGTTTCCGCTGACACCAATGTCATTGTAATAATTGTTGTAAATATGCACCTGACAGCCGCGCGAGCGGGGCATCCGCTGAATTGCGCCGTGGTAATAGTTGTGGTGGAACGTAATCTGCCGTTGCTGCGGGGCTACATATTTTTCACTTGGAGCAAGCAGCGTCACCTTGTCATGGTTCGTGAACTCGCAGTAAGAGACCGTCACATATTGTCCTGCCTTCATGTCGAGCGAGCCGTCGTGATTGAAGTTTCGCTTCAAATCATCACAAGTGCCGTCGCTGAATTTGCAGTGGTCAATCCAAATGTTCTTCGGCACATAATTGTATGTAATATGCCCATTAGAATCTGTGGTCGTACTGCTACTGTTAGACTCAAGAATCAAACTGTCCGCAGAGGCCTTGCTGTCAGCGTTATGCTTAGTGTCCTCTTCCGTTGAGCCGTGCGCGTCCCAAAAATCAATGTTCTGAATGATGATGTTGCCGCGCTCGCATTTGTTCGCATAAATCTGCAAGCCGCCGAACGCCACTTTCGCGCTGTTCACGCCAATAATCGCTTTGTTCGAGCCGATTTCGTACACAATGTCCTCGTGTTTCCGTGGATATATGGTATTGCCATTCTTATCTGTTGAAGTCCCAAACTCATCAAAGTAAGAATGGTCGTCATCGCTTACCTTGCCGTCGCTCAAGTCAACCATTCCGCTCAAAACGATAATCGCCGCCGTCTCATTCGCGGAACTGTTTGACGTGCTTCCCGACGCAATCGCATTCGTAAACACCTTTCGTTTTGTCGTCGTTGATGTGTAAGCGGTCAGGCTGCCGCTTCCGACTTTATAACCGTCATCGCCAATATATATGATGTTTGCCGTATTGGGATAGCTCATCCCCACTCCATTGTTCGCCAAGTCCGCCCAACCGTTCGTCGTCACTTTAGCACCCGGTGTTACTACGAGGTCTGCACCGGCCGCAGAAGGATCTCCCACCGTCACCGTATATGGCGCGCTTGTCACGCCGTCAACACTCGCCGTGATTTTCGCCGTTCCCGCAGCCTTTCCCGTCACCGTCTCTTTGTTCGTCGTGCTTGAGCCGAGCGTCACATAGCCATCCCCCTCTGTAATCGTCCATTTGTACGCGCCTGACGGTGTGGCATTCGGCGTTGCCGTGAGCGTGACCGAGCTACCAACCGCAACCGACTGGCTGCCGCTGATTGTGACTTTGGTAACGGACGATGAGGAAGAGTTATTACCCCCCCCACTCCGTCTCCGTCGTCGCCCTTGCACCCCGCGACCATAAAAACTGCCGCAAGCCCCGCAACGACAACCATCGCCGCCTTTCGCAGCCTGAAAAATGTGTTCATAAAAATCTCCTCAAACAAA
>CAMWTK010000080.1 GCA_947177175.1 uncultured Treponema sp. | reverse complement strand
GACGCGCTTACGGGCGAATCCTACCCGGTGTTCCTGTTCGGCGCGGACAATTTGGGGCGCGACATGTTCAGCCGCATGGTGTACGGCAGCCGCATTTCGCTCACGATCGGATTTGTGGCGAGCGCGGTCAGCCTGCTGCTCGCCATGCTGCTCGGCGGCATTGCGGGCTATTACGGCGGCGCGGGCGATTGGACGGTCATGCGCCTTGCCGAATTCCTCATGCTCATTCCGGGGCTGTACCTGATCCTGTTCCTGCGCTCGCTGCTGAACAGCAAGATGAACAGCGGCACGTCCTACATGATTATCACGGCGATTTTGTCGCTCATCAGCTGGCCGGGGAGCGCGCGCACGTTGCGCGGCATGATCCACGCCATCAAGCGCGAGGAATTCGTCCTGAATGCCGCGCTCGAAGGCATTCCGTCCGCCGTCATCATCTTCCGCCACATCATTCCGCAGATGGCGAGCCTGCTCATCGTCAGCACCACGCTCGCCGTCCCCGGCTTCATCATGAGCGAGACCTCGCTTTCCTACCTGAACCTGGGCATCAACGACCCGTCCGTCAGCTGGGGCAGCCTCATCAACCGCAACATCTCCACGCTGTCGAACCTCAAGAATTTCCCCTGGCTGCTCAATCCCGTGTGGCTTCTGCTGGCGGTCACGCTCGCGTTCAATTTTCTGGGCGACGCGCTCCGCGACTATTTCGACCCCTACCACACGGTCTTTCCGGCATGGAAATGGCGCAAGAAAAGCCGGGCGTTCCCGCTGGCGCGGTCGGGTGTTCCGGGGTTCCGCGCTAACCGCGCTCCATTGCCTGCGGCAACGGCTTGCGCCGCCCCTCCACCCCCTAACGCAGTGTCTCCGGCTTGGCTCTCCGTGCAGGATTTGCGCGTGTCGTTCGCCGTCCTGCGCGGCACGGAACGGCGCGTCATTCAGAGCGTGCGCGGCGTGTCGTTCTCCCTGTCCCGCGGCGAAATCCTAGGCATCGTCGGCGAAAGCGGCAGCGGAAAGTCCGTCACCACGGCGGCAATCCCCGCGCTGCACCCGTCCAACGCCACGGTCGAGGGGCGCATTTTCCTTGACGGCACGGAACTGACCGCGCTCACCCCAAAAGAAATGCGCGCCTGGCGCGGCCGAAAAATCGGCATGATCTTTCAGGAGCCGGGACGCTCGTTTGACCCGCTCCAGAACATCGGCTCAGTGTTCTTTGAGACGCTCCGCAACGCCGACCCGCAGATTTCCCGCGCCGCCGCCGCCGAAAAAGCCGCCGCGCTCCTTGAGGAAGTCGGGCTTCCCGACCCGCGCAGCCGACTCAAGAATTACCCGCACCAGTTCAGCGGCGGGCAGCTGCAACGGATCGGCATTGCGCTCGCACTTGCGCAGGGCTGCGAGCTGCTCATTGCTGACGAGCCGACCACCGCGCTCGACGTGACGATTCAGGCGCAGATTGTCGCGCTCCTCGCGCACCTGCGCCGTACGCGCGGTCTGTCCATCATCTTCATCAGCCACAACATTGACCTCGTGGCGGACCTGTGCGACACCATCATCGTCATGTACGGCGGGCTGATCATGGAGCGCGGCACGAGCGACGACATCCTGCACCATGCCCGGCATCCGTACACGCAGGCACTGCTCGCCTCAAGCCCGCGCTTCGGCACACATTACCGCACGGAGCGGCTCGTCGCCATTCCCGGCCGCGTGACCGACCCCGCGCACCCCGAGCCGGGCTGCCCGTTCGCGCCGCGGTGCGCCTTTGCGCGGGAGGAATGCGCCCGTGCGGGCGCGGGGTGCTATAAGGTGCGGTAGGTTTTTCCCGCTTGGAAGCGGGGGAACGTCTTGGGGAGGAGGAAAACTTCCTTGCAATGCGCCGCCGCAGGAAGTTTTAACTTCCGAGGACGGCGCATTCGTCCGCGCGAGCGGACACGTGAATAAGACAGTTTCGTCAGAAACTGTCAGCTGAAAACTGCCGCGCTATTTGAGCGACAGTTTTCAGCCCTCTACTGCCGAAGCGGGGGTTTCCTCCCTCCAAACCGTCGCAAGGCGTTGCCTTGCTTAACGAGTTTTGCTTTACAAAACTCGTACTCACCCTTTCCCAGCACGGCTTGGGGTTGCACCCCAAGACCCCGCTTCTAGTGTGCTATTTCTTCGTCACGCTCGCGTTTGCCTTGGCGATTTCCACGTCGGCTTTTGCGGCGAAGTCTGCGTACTCCGCGTTCACCGCGGCCATGGCCGTGAGGTAGGGCACGAGTTTGTCGTTGATTGCGGCGAGGAGGGGCTTCTTGACGGCGTAGGCGGACTCGCCTTTGGCGGTGAGCGCGGCGGTCGCGGTGTCGTTGGCGGCGTTGAAGTCGTCCTGCGCGGTGCGGAGCGATGCGATTAAATCGGCCACGCCGTCGAGCGACTTGATTGCGTCGGCAAGGCTTTCCGCGGTGAAGTCCTCCAGCATCGACTCGATGAGCGATGATTCCCTCGCGTAGGTCTCGCCCGCGATCGACTTGCCGTACTTGTCGTAGGTGGCGAGCAGTTTTTCGGCGGCGGCTTTCTTTGCGGCGACGGGGATTGCCGCATAGCCTGCGAGCAGCGTGCCGAGCGAGCGGATTGCCTCGTCGCGCTTTGCGTCCGCGTCCTCGAGCGACCGGGACACCTTGTCCGCCTTTATAGCCGTGGTGATTTTGGCGGAGAGCGTCTCAACCTCGCCCATGATTGCCGCGAGCGCGGCATCCTTCGCGACCGCGCCGTCCTTGGCGGCTTCCTTGTAGATGCGCACGAGCGCGTCCGATATGGTGTCCGCGTCGGTGATGCGGATGTTCTGTCTCACTTTTTTCACAGTCGTCTCCTCCGGCGGAAGCCCGCCGTTTTTGTTTTCTGCCTGTTTTTGCGTCAGGACAAAGAACGAATTTCTGTTTGTTCCTCATTTTCGCGTTGGGGAGCGGAAAAACATTTGTTCGGTCGCCGTTTTTGCGCTTGGACGGACAAAAAACATTTGTTTGTTCCTCGCTTTCGCGTTGGGCGGACAAAAAATTTTTGTTTGCCGTGCGTCCGTAAAGAAAACCCGCCCGCGCCGAAGCGGGGCGGGGAAGCCCGCAGAAACTTTCAAAAACTGCGGGCTTTGTTTGCTTGGTCAGTATTCTACTTTTTTGACTTCTGTATCATCTGGCAAATTGTCACAGTAAAGCTCTCCTGCAAGGATACTTGAGCTGAGTTGAGCATTATAGATTTCTTCGCATTTTGGACAAACAATTTCAAAAATATCCATATCTACTGTTGCGTTATGCGTATCTTTCTCTGCATCCATTTTTGGTTTCGGAATGCCTGTTGTCATTTCCTCTATTTCAGTTCCACACTTTACGCAGCTATAGCAAAATGTGATGCTTTTTGTTAGAAAAGGATTAAATGTGTCTGTAAACATGTTTATACCTCAATATTTTTTATTTTCAAAACGGCTTTCATCTGAGAGCAGCCGTGCGAAGTTTTGCCGCGCCGTTGCTCCCGCGCGGCGGGGAGTGTCAGTCGCCGTAGTAACGGCGACCATTTGCAAATAGTGCGAATTTTCTTGGCTAGTTGAATTTCACCGTAAGGATTCGACAGTCATTGCTGTAAAATTTCGTTTCGCCCGAAATTGTTACTGTATATGTTCCAGTTGGCTTTCCTGAAGAGGCAGTGACTTTATGCGTTTCATCTCCATCAGCGTACAGGAAAAAAGGTTTTGCGTCTGTCGCATCAGCTGGGGCGTTATATGTTATAGAAACAGAGCCTTCGCCGGTGATATTGAAAAGGTTTTTTGCGGAACTTCCGTTTGAAAATTGCAGTCCGTTGTTGTATTTTGCTTTTACGCCAGTAAGAACCACAAACTTTCCAGTGCCGCTGTCTGCCGTCAATTCAACGTCCGAGGTAAGCGCAATAGAGGCATCCCAAGCATTTGCTCCGGCAGGTGCAGCACTTCGCTTTTCGAAGTCCCATGAGCCAGTTGAGTGCTCGCCGCCGGTTTCCCCTGCGTTACCACCGCTAGGCTGTCCTGCGCCGTTGTTGCTGTCTCTGTTCCACTCTCCGCTAGTGCCACTGTAGCACCCGATTGCCCCGAAGAGCATTGCCGTCGCCGCGAGCAGCGCGGCAATCCGTGTTATTTTCTTCATCATGATTTACCTCCAGATGAAATATTGTGATGATTACATCATACTATACACCGTGGAGAATATACTGTTTTTTTTTTGTAGTTTTCCGACCAGTTCGCCCGCATTTTGGGGCGGGATTGCCCTGCCGGGAGGCCGTCGCCCGTGCGTATTTGCCCAAGGCGCGCGAACTGTGGTATACTTTTCCCATGAGCGACTTCATCATTGCGGCGGAGCATCTGACCAAACGGTTCGCGCTGGACGCGGGGTTTTTCGCGCGGGGCGACCGCTTTGTGTATGCGGTGAACGACGTTTCGTTCGGCATTGCGCGGGGCAGGACGTACGGGCTGGTGGGCGAGAGCGGCTGCGGCAAGACGACCACGGCGCGGCTGCTTGTCCGCATGTACCCGGCGGACGGCGGGAAAATCCTGTATGCACCGCCGGACGGCGCGGGCGGGGCGGAGAATATCCTTGACTACGGGCGCGCTGACCTGCGCCGCTACCGCGAGGACATCAAGTACGTGTTCCAGGATCCGTCCCGGTCGCTCAACCCGCGCATGACGGTGCTCGGCATTCTGACGGCGGGCTACCGCTATTCGGCGCGCTGGCCCGGCAAACAGACCGCGCGGGAGCAGGCGGCGCAGATCATGGAAGAGGTGGGGCTTGATCCCGCCGACCTTGAGCGGCGGCCGGGCGAGTTCAGCGGCGGGCAGCGGCAGCGCATCTCCATTGCGCGCGCGCTTATCATGCGGCCGCAAGTGCTGTTCTGCGACGAGGTGGTGAGCGCGCTCGACGTTTCCGTGCAGAGCCAGATCCTGAACCTGTTGCAGGACATCCGCGAGTCGCGCGGCATTTCGTTCCTGTTTATTGCACACGACCTGCGCGTGTCGTGCTATTTTTGCGACACGATCGGCGTGATGTACCGGGGTATGCTCATGGAAGAAGCCCCCGCCGCCGACCTGTACCAGACTGCCGCGCATCCGTACACTAAACTGCTCTTTGCGGACAGCACCGGCATGGCTGAGCGTCGTGCGGGCGAGGCACGGACTGCGCTGGAGACGGTTCGCGGCTGCTCGTTCGCGCACCGCTGCCCGTATGCGGATGCCCGCTGCAAGGACGAGATTCCCGCCTGGAACAAAATCGCTGACGGGCACAAAGTCCGCTGCTGGCGGGCGTAGTTTGAGAGGGCGTTTAAACTGAGCGTCGAAGATACCGCCGCCCAGTTTAACGCCGAGTTTGCGTTGCAAACTCGCTTATTAAGGAGGACTGTATGGTCGGCATTGAACAGGAGATTCGGGATGCGCTGTTCGCGTTGCAGGATCCGGCATACCGCGACTTTAACGCGCGGCTTATTCCCACGGTGGACAAGGCGACGGTCATCGGCGTGCGCGTGCCGCACGTCCGCGCGCTGGCAAAACGGCTCGCCGCAGAGAAAAAGGATGTCGCGCCGTTCCTTGACGCGCTCCCGCACCGGTATTTTGAGGAGAACGGCGTACACACCGCGTTGCTTGAGGGCATGCGTGATTTTGGCGACTGCATGGCGCGCACGGAGCAGTTCCTGTCGTTCATCGACAACTGGGCGACCTGCGACACCCTTTCCCCGCGGGTATTCGGCCGGCACAAGGCGGCGCTGCGCGAGAAAATCCCGTCGTGGCTCGCCTCGGCGCACCCGTACACCGTGCGGTTCGGCATCGGCATGCTGATGAAATGGTTTTTGGACGACGAGTTTTTCCCCGGCTGCCTGGATTGGGTGGCCGCCGTCCGCTCCGACGAATATTACGTCCGCATGATGCAGGCATGGTTCGTCGCCACCGCGCTCGCCAAGCAGTACGACGCGACGATCCCCTACCTTGAGCAGAAAAAATTCGACCCCTGGACGCACAACAAGGCGATTCAGAAAGCCCGCGAGAGCTTCCGCGTGAGCGACGGGCGCAAGGCATACGTGCAGTCGCTCAAGGTGTGAGGGGGCGACGCGGGAAACGAACGCCCCGCACCCGCGCCTTGCAAACGGCACGGCGTTGTGGTATCATACCGACATGACAGCGGCAACGAAATCTATCCCTGTAGAGAACACCCCCCCAGTTGTCCGCACCGACCTGCGGTCGGGAATGTCCGCCCGCACGGACGCATAACCCCCGAAAATCACACAGCACGAACGATCCATGCCGCGCGGCGCGCCCATGCGCACGGAAATCCTTTCCCGCACTCCGGGAACATGCCGTCCGAGGTCTCCGATTGCTTCGCGCAGTTCGGGGAAGTGCTATCCGAGGTCTCCGACGGCTTCACGTAGTTCGGGAAGGACGGATTGGGCGCACGAGAAACTAATGGTAAGCAGCGCATTGCGCTGTGACGAACACGTGGCGTAGCCGTGTGCAAAGAAAATCAAACTTTTTTATAGAGGAGACACGATGATATTTCCGGGAATAAAGAAAATCAGGGACAAATTTAATTTAACGGACGACAGCCTTTTTGTCCGGGGCGTGGTCAGGAACAGCAGCATCCGCCTTTGCGACGGACTCAACTGCAAAATCCTTTCCATAACTGCTCCGGCTGAATTTTCAGAGACTGCACGCGAGGCTTTGCAGAAGTTTTCAGAAAAGCCTTTTAAGGCGAACGTCGAAATCGTCGGAAACGCCGCTACCTTTACGTTCCGCGAATACGTTTGGCCGTATTCGTGGAAAAAAATCGGCGAGGTTATAGAAGGCGCGGCGAAAATCATTTACGATGAGCATCCCGGTTTGCCGGCTTCTGAAGAGGCGGCGAGCGGCGCGGGCACAGAAAAAGAGGCGGTGGGCATGGGGTATGGCATTGCAAAAATTGCAAAAGTTTGTTTGCTGGTCATTGTTGCCTTCGGTCCTTTCTTGAGAAAAGAATGGTCATACGTAAAATTTGCTTCTGATTTTGCGCGTTCTGCCAACGCGGATTGCCCGAAGCAGCTTGACGAATGGACACGGCTTGACTCCGTGTCGTCGCGCTGGTTTAAGATATATCTGAACTATACTGTTTGTGGCATAGACTTGGAAAGCCTAGACGTGGAAAGCATAAAGGAAGCGTCCATACAAACTTTGCGCGCGGCGGTAGGTGCCGCCGGGCTTTCCGACCTAAAGGTTTGGTTTATCCTCAATTATGCTGATTCCGACGGCAACGAGATTTTTCAGATAACAATATTC
>CAMWTK010000079.1 GCA_947177175.1 uncultured Treponema sp. | reverse complement strand
ACCACCCACCTTCCCCAGCACCGCTTAGGGCTACCGCCCTAAGAACCCGCTGTCGCAAGTGGCGGCGACGCAGGCGCATTTCCGGGCGGTCTTTTCCTGCCGCATCTTCCTATAACCGCAGAAAAATGCTATACTCGTGCCATTATGGCGTATCCTTTTCAGCACATTGAGCCAAAATGGCAGGCATACTGGGCGGAGCACAAGACGTTCCGCGTCACCGAAGATCCGCGGTTTCCCAAGGACAGGCGCGCCTACGTGCTCGACATGTTCCCGTATCCGAGCGGGGCGGGACTGCACGTGGGGCATCCGGAGGGCTACACGGCCACGGACATCTACTGCCGCTACCTGCGCATGAACGGCTACAACGTGCTGCACCCGATGGGCTACGATGCGTTCGGGCTGCCCGCCGAGAACTATGCGATCAAGACGGGCACGCATCCTGCCGAGACCACGCTCAAGAACATCGCGCATTTTACCGAGCAGATCAAGGCACTCGGCTTTTCTTACGACTGGGACCGCGAAGTGCGCACCTGCACGCCCGACTATTACAAATGGTCGCAGTGGATTTTCTTGCAGCTGTACAAGCAAGGGCTTGCCTACGAGGCGGAGACACCGATCAACTGGTGTCCGTCCTGCCTCACCGGGCTTGCGAACGAGGAGGTCAAGGAAGGACACTGTGACCGCTGCGGCGCGGAAGTGACGCACAAGACGATCCGCCAGTGGATTCTGAAAATCACCGCCTACGCGGACCGGCTGCTTGAGGATTTGGACGGGCTTGACTGGCCGGAGAGCGTCAAGCTGATGCAGAAAAACTGGATCGGCCGCTCGGAGGGCGCGGAGGTCGATTTCTTCATCGCCGGCAGCGACGGGAACGCCACCGACAACAAGCTGACCGTCTACACCACGCGCTGCGACACGCTGTTCGGCGCGACCTACATGGTCGTCTCCCCCGAACATCCGCTCGTTGACGCGCTCACCACGCCAGAACAGTACGCCGCCGTGCGCGCATACGTGGACGAGGCCGCAAAAAAATCCGACCTTGAGCGCACCGACCTTGCAAAGGACAAGACCGGCGTGTTCAGCGGGAGCTATGCGATCAATCCCGTCAACGGCGCGCGCATTCCCGTGTGGATTGCGGACTACGTGCTTGTCTCCTACGGGACGGGCGCGATTATGGCAGTGCCCGCGCACGACACGCGCGACTGGGAATTCGCCAAGAAGTTCGGACTGCCGATTGTCGAAGTCCTCAAGAGCGGGTGCGACGTGCAGCAGCAGGCATGGACTGAGGACGGCATCCACGTGCATTCGGGATTTTTGGACGGGCTGAACAAACAGGACGCGATCGCGAAGATGCTCGGTTTCCTCACGGAAAAGGGCATCGGCCGGAAAGCCGTCAACTACAAGCTGCGCGACTGGGTGTTCAGCCGCCAGCGGTACTGGGGCGAGCCGATTCCGCTCGTACACTGCCCCAAATGCGGCACCGTTCCCGTCCCCGAAAACGAGCTGCCGCTTGAGCTGCCGAACGTCAAGACTTACCAGCCGACCGGCACGGGAGAAAGCCCGCTCGCTGGTATCACCGACTGGGTGAACTGCACGTGCCCGCAGTGCGGCGGCAACGCCCGCCGCGAGACGAACACCATGCCGCAATGGGCCGGCTCGTGCTGGTATTACCTGCGCTACCTCGACCCGCACAACGACACGGCACTGGTTAACCGCGACATCGAAAGATACTGGATGCCCGTCAACCTGTACGTGGGCGGCGCGGAACATGCCGTGCTGCACCTGCTCTACAGCCGTTTCTGGCACAAAGTGCTGTACGACCTCGGCATCGTAAGCACGAACGAGCCGTTCAAGCGGCTGATCAACCAGGGCATGATCACGAGCTTTGCGTTCCAGAACAAGGCAAAGTCGCTCGTCCCCACCGACCAGGCCGTGGAGCTCGCGCCCGGCGTGTTTGAGGACAAGGACACGCACGAGCCGCTGGAGCGCATCATCGCCAAGATGTCAAAGTCGCTCAAGAACGTGGTGAACCCCGACGAGATGATACAGAAATACGGCGCGGATTCCGTGCGCATGTACGAGATGTTCATGGGACCGCTCACCGTCTCCAAGCCGTGGAACACGCAGGGGCTGATCGGCGTGAACCGCTTCCTCGACAAAATCTGGGCAATCAGCGAAAAGCCGATGACCGACACCGACATCACCGGGAAGCTGGACAACGAACTCGCTGCGCTACGCAAGACCTACGCCAAGACCGTCAAAAAAGTGACCCAGGATACGGGCAACCTCGACTTCAACGTGGCAATCAGCCAGATGATGATTTTCATCAACGAGGCAAGCAAAGTCGCCGCGCTGCCCAAGGCGATGTGGTCGGGATTCGTGCTGATGCTTTCGGCCTACGCGCCGCACCTCGGCGAAGAACTGTGGCAGAAACTCGGCAACACGGACTCGTGCGCCTACGAGCCGTGGCCGACCTTTGACGAACGCTACGCCGCGGAAGACACCAAGACCATCGTCGTGAGCGTCAACGGCAAAGTGCGCGCCCGGTTCGACGTTGCCGCCGGAACGGACAAAGACACGCTGGAAACGCTCGCCCGCCAGAACAAGGACGCGCAGAAATACACGGACGGCAAGGAAATCGTCAAAGTGATCGTCGTGCCAGACAAACTGGTAAACATCGTGGTGAAATGAGCGGTACGGTTTCATAATGAACACCTACGGAAACGCCCGCACCCGCAAAACGCAGGAGAGACTGTGCGCCGCGCTGGTCGCAATTTTGACGGACGGCACGAAACGGTTGAGCGACATCACCGTGCGCGAACTGTGCGACACGGCGGATGTGCACAAAAGCACGTTCTACGCGCATTTTTCGGGCATCGTGCCTTTCGCGGAGAACGTGCTGACTGAGCGTTTCGCAAAATTGAACGAGCCAATATCGCGCTCGATGAAATTTGCCTCGAACGCTGACTTTGAAAAGCAGCTTTCCGCGCACATCGTGCGGATTTTGGGCATTGTGCGCAAGAACCGCGTTCTCTGCCGCGCCTACCTTGCAGACCCAGCCACTCGCGAACGCTATGCCGTCTGCCTTGACCGAGTGGACGAGCATCTCATCGCCAGCCGGACATACGACACGGAGCATTTCACGGAAAGCGAAATTCGCTACGAATTCGCCTCGCGCCATGCAAGTTTTTGCGCAATCGTGCAGACATGGCTCAACAAGGACTGCGCGGAAAGCGAGGAGACGGTGGCGCGGATTGTCGTGCGCAAATTGGGAACTTAGAAACTCACGCCGATTGACGCGCCGAACTGTATATATGCATGCGGCACATTGTAGTACACGCCAAGGCTGCACGCGGGAAAGTTGATTTTTTGCAGATACAGTTTCAGGCCGCCGCCCGGACCGTGGCTGAAATCGATTCCGCCGTCGCAGTCGTCTGCCACAATTGCCTGATACCCTGCATAAAACGAAAGAATCAGGATTTTCGCCTTCAGGATTGCCGCCTCGACCGTGCAGTCCGCCGCAGCCATTGCGGGCGAATGGAAATTGCTCGGAATGAGCGTGTTGGAGACATTCTGCCGGGTCTGCTGCAAAAGTATGTTCTTGTGCGATTCAAGCGAAAGCGACGCGTCAAGGCACAAACGGACGCGCGGCACGATCGGCTGCTGAAAGAATCCATGGAGCAGGATGCCCATGACAAAGGTCTTTTCCGTTGAGCCGCCCGCCTCGGCCTTCGCCTCCACATATTTTTCCGAAAGAAACCAGCCGTTCCAATCGACTTCCGCGTATTTTATGGCAGGATTCGCCGTCCACTGATGCACGGACGAAAATGAGCCGCCGTCAGGAATGACAAATCCCGCGTATTTCGTGCCAAGCGACACGGTGAAAAAGGGCGACAGCTTTTTTTCAAGCGCGAATTCCGCGTTCAGTTTATGGCTCTTGATTTCCGCAAACGTATGCTCGTCGAGGTCGTCCAGTTTCACGGTCTTCTTGTTGTAGCTCAAGAATGACGAATAGCCAATCTGCTTTTGGTAAATCGAAGGGCGTTGCAGGCGGAGCATGGCGGTCAGGTAGGAAGACGAAAACACGCCGCCGACCATGAGCGTGTTTTTCTGCCCGAAGGCATTGTTGTCCATCAGAATCAGCCCGCCCATAAAGCCGTCGTTAGTGTACGAGCAGAATGGCAGCGGAATGAACGACCATTTTTCCGTCACGGCGACATGAATCGTCGCGCCGTCTTCGGAAAAGCTCACGGCAATCTCGCTGAAAAGCCCTTCCGAACGCAGGACTGTTTCCACCTCGCCCAAGTCGAGCGCGTCCGAATCCGCGCCCACAAACTGCGCGAGCACTTTCTGCATATATGATTCCCGTGTCCGCTTCAGCCCGGAGAACCGCACCGACGTGATTTCCGCGCCGAACGCATACGAAGCAAGCGCGGCCGCGGCAAAACAGAGCAAATTTTTCCATTTCATGTCCATTATTCTATGCTACGGAAGGCTGATAAAATGGACAGTATTGTAGTTTTGTCTGAATAATGGGCGGTTTTCGCCGTGTACGGCGGACACTTCCAACCCAGCCGCACAAAAAATCCCCACGCTGTCGCGCGGGGATGCTTCGTCTTAGCCGACGGCGGTCATCGTGCCAGGCACGCGTCCAGCTCGGCGGAAATCTTTTTCTTGTCCAGATGCTGCCCGATGATACAAAGCTTGATCATGCGGTCGCCCACCTTTTCGTCCCATTCGGCCTTTATCTGCGGATTCGCGTCAAGGATCTTTTTCTGCTCCGCGGCAGGGGCAGCCGCCACCCACTGTCCGCTGTAGCCCGCCTGAATTTGCCGGCCGCTCGTCTCAAACACGTACGCCATTTCCTCTTCGTCGCTGAACCACAAAAGCCCCTTACAGCGGATAATGCCGCGCGGCCACACGTTGGCATAGTCGTCCAGCTTCTTGCGGTCAAACGGAACGCGGCGATAGTAAATGAACGTGCCGATACCGTACTCGTCCTCGCTTTCGCCCTCATGCCGGTGCTCATGGTGATGATGTCCGTGCCCCTCTTCGTGGTGATGCTCTTCATGGTGATGCCCGTGCTCATCATGGTGGTGTTCCCCGTCGTGATGATGCTCGTGTTCGTCCTCATCATCGTCGTCGTCCGCCTCGACCTCATCCTCTTCCAAATGCTTGCACCAGCCCGCACTCGCGTAGACCGCCTCAAAGTCAAAGCTTCCCGTCGCAAGCACGTCGCCCACCGAAACGTTGCCGTGGTCAGTCTCAATGATTTTCACGCCGGGATGCAGCGCGTCAATCACCGCGCGCACTTTCTTAAAGTCGTCCTCGCTGACCAAATCCTTCTTGTTGATGACGAGCGTCGAGCAGAATTCAATCTGCTGCACAAGCAGCGACGCAATGTCCTCCTCGCCCATCGAATCCTTGCGCAACAGCGCGTCGCCGCCGCCGAATTCGTCCACGAGCCGCGCCGCGTCCACCACGCCGACCACGTTGTCAAGCTTGCCGTTCTTGATAAGCTCCAGCTCCTGCGCAATCGGCATCGGCTCGCACACGCCGCTCGCCTCAATCATAATGTAGTCGTACTTTCCCGTCTTGATCAGGTTCTCAATGTTCTTGGCAAGCTCGCTTTTGAGCGTGCAGCAGATGCAGCCGTTCGTGAGCGGCACAATGCTCGACGTGTCGGTAATCTTCGCGCCGTCCGCAATCAGCTTTTCGTCCACGTTCACTTCGCCAATGTCATTCACGATGACCGCAACCTTGTAGCCCTGCTGGTTGTTCAGCACCCGATTCAAAAGCGTCGTCTTTCCCGCACCCAAATACCCGCACAGCAGCGTCATCGGAGTCACTTGCTTCGCCATTATCATACCTCGATTTTTGTCTTTTTTTAGGACGATATGCATCGCCCGCCGCGAAAAATCAGTCGGCAGACCGTCCTTGCGCGGCTCGGTAACCCTCGGTGTCCGGCGCTTGCTACGCAACCGCGACCGCAACCGCTCCAGCACGGCGTAAGATGGTCTGCCCCTGCCTTTCCGTCTCTTTTAATATAGTACATTTTCGCAAAATCGGCTATAGTTTGGGCATGACAATCGACATAAAAGACACGCGCGACCTGGAAAAACGCGAGCGTCGCGCGCACCTCATGGGCGAGCTGGCAGAACTCTACCACCGCGACACGATTTTTATCCGCCTGCGCGATCCCGACGATTTCTACAACCGCCTCGACCCCGCCCCGGAACACGAGCGCGCCCTGAGCGACGACGTGGAGACCTACCTTTTCAACAAGCTGGCGCACATTTCTTCCCATGCGCGGATTGGCGTGACGTTCGTCGTAGGCGGCGTGTCGCTGTACACGGCGGAGCTGATGCGCAAGGCGTTTGAGAACCATTTTAAAATCCGCGCGGAAGAGCAGCTGATCAAAAACCGCAAGTCGCGCAACCACTGGCTAGTCACGCTAATCAGCAGCATACTGGCGCTCGCGCTCTTCCTGTTCCTCGCGCACGTGTTCCGCGCCAACGCGGCGGGGCATCCGTTTTTCGGCATCTTGAGCGAAGGATTCAGCATCATCGGCTGGGTCGCGCTCTGGGAACCGGCGACCTATTTTCTGTACGGCAGAAACCGGGAAATCAGGACGCTGTACGACTACATGCGCCTGCACCGCGCCGCCGTGACCGTCCAATCCGACGACACCGCACGGAGCGCACCGTGAAAAAGACCAACGCAATGCGGATTCTGGACGGGCTGAAGATTCCGTACGAAACGCTGTCCTATGACGACGACGGCGAGCACGAACTTTCGCGCGGCGCGGCGGAACGGACGGCGGCGACGCTCGGCATTGACGCGGGCGCGGTGTTCAAGACCATCGTCATGCGCACGGACAAAAAAGAGACCGTCGTGTTCTGCCAGGACGCGCGCCATGAGATAAACCTCAAAAAAGCGCGCGCGGCATGCGGTGCAAAAGAAGTGTCGCCCGTCAAAAGCGACGAACTGCCCGCGCTCACCGGCTACGTCCGCGGCGGATGCAGCCCGCTCGGCATGAAACGAAAATTCCGCACGTTCATCGACCAGCGCGCGCTCGACCACGAAAAAATATTCGTGAGCGCCGGAACACGCGGCGAGCAGATCGCGCTCGCCCCGGCGGACTTGGTACGCGCCACGTCCGCGCACGTGGCAGACCTCGCGCTTGAGCCATGACGCACCCGCGGCGATTTTACGACACTGCTATCGCAGAAACAATGCGTTAGGGATAGGAATGCCGCCGCAGGCGTTCCCGCGCAGCGGGAATGGAGCGAAAGCGAAAGCATGGATAGCCCGACCGCCGCGCGCGGCGG
>CAMWTK010000078.1 GCA_947177175.1 uncultured Treponema sp. | reverse complement strand
GCGTTCGTTCTGAGCCAGGATCAAACTCTCCATGATCCTTCCTGCGCCCCGAGGGACACAGTATTTTCTTCTTCTCTCGCTGCCGTCCGTGCTTCCCGGAGGGCTTCCGCCCCCCGATCCTCTTCCCCTTCCCTCGTCTCGTCTCAAAGACCTGCCCGTCCGCCTCCCGGCGGCGGGTAAGAATGACTATATCACCACCCGACCCCTCTTGTCAACACCAAAAACAAACTTTTTTTCACTTTTTTTCAGAATTTTCAGTTTCTGCATCCTCTTTTTTGAGCAATTCTGCCCGGCGGGCGATTTCCGCGTTCAGTTCTTCAATCGTGCGCAGACTCGCGGCGATAAGTTCGTCGTTTATGGAGACAGACTCTTTTTTCTCTTCTGAAAAAGCCTTGAACACGAGCATACCCAACGTCGCGATTTCCTGGCGCACTTTTTTTTCATAGTGCAGTTTTTCGATGCGGGTCGCGCTGTCGTCACCGAATTTGGAGACGGCTTTCTTGCCCTTGCCGAATGCGTCACGTGTTTTATCGACGGCGATGTCCACATATTTTTTCAAATCGTCTGAAAATGCCATAAGTCACCCCCAAAATATAATCTCTCGCTCTCCATGATAATTCCAAATCGAAAATTGCGCAATAAAAAACCGCGGAGGATTACTTTTTCTTTGAGAAAATGCGATAGTTCATCCAGGGGAACAGCGTGTCCTCGCGCTCGACCTGCGTCAGCCATTCCGTGCTCACGGTGTTCGAGCCGAGCGAATCGAACACGGCAATGAACGCCGCAATGCTACGGCGGAAACGTTCTTTTACGTATTCGGGGAAACGGCCGTCATGCAGCATCACCGCCCATTCGCCGCCCTGCGCAATCATCAGTTCTTTTGCGCCGAGGTTGAGCAGGCGGGCTTTCAATCCCGTGTCGTCGGGAAAACGTCCTGCCAAATCGACCATGCGCTCGCACATCTTGCGCGTATACCGGAGCATCCAGCCGTTCGTGCTGTCAAGCAGGTTTTCGCCATAGCCCGCCCCGCATGCGGCACTCGGATACGGCGTCATTTTAGGGAGCGAAAACTGCCGTTCGGTCAATTGTGCGCCGCCGACAAATGTTATGCCGTCCGCATGACGCAGCACGGATTCCAAAAAGTCCAAACCCTCTGCCCATTCCTGCCCGAACAGCGCGGCATCAAACACGCAGAAAAGCGACGCGTCCTTGTCGCCGAGCAAGGCACTTGCCTGTTCCAGTTTTGCCTTTTTGGCGGCGACAAACTGCGCGGCATCCTGTTCCGCCTGCGCGCAGGCTTTGTCCGCATCGTAGGCTTCGCCCGATTTCGCCCAGTAGCGGTAGCCGGTCGCCACCCTTGCCGTGCCGGACGCAAACACGTCGCCGAGCGCGCCCGCGTCCAAATCGAACCCGATGTCTTTGTTCAGATTTTTGTACACGCCGTTGTGCATACAGCCGTTTTCGCCCTTAATATCATGCGGCGTGGCATAATCCCGCCCGAACAGCACGAGCGAATGCGGCGAACGGACCGGCGCGAATACGCCTGTCTCCGGCATATCCTGACTGAACAGCAGCGCCGCCGTGTCCAAGATCGTGTAATTGATGCCGTAGGAGCGCAGGATTTTCTCCACGCCGTCGGCATAGCCCATGTATGGCAGCCAAAACCCTTCGCTCAGCCTGCCGAAATACTGCCGGTGGGCATACAGCCCCGCCTCAACCTGCGCGTTCAGCACTTCGGTCATGTCGGCATAATGCGGGAAAAACGCATAAGAACCTGCCGTCGCCAGCAGCTCCAAGTAGCCTTTTCGCGCGAATTCCGCGAATTGCTGGAGCAAATTCTGTGCGTAGGTCTCGGTAAAATCGATTTTCTGCTGCCGGTACTGCGCGATCGTCGTTTCTGCCGTCCCGAGCATCGCCGCGTCATCCTTGCACCGCGCACATTCTTTTTCGCCCAGGGCAATGCGCGCGTCCAGCCAGTCGATATACTGCCGCTGAATGACGGGATCATCCAAAAGCGCGCACAGCGGCGGGGAAAGCACCAGCGACAACGTAAAAGGAACGCCGTCCGCCTCCAGGCGGCGCAGCATGGCAAGCAGCGGCAGATACGTCTGCGAAATCGCGCTGAACAGCAGATTGTTTTCCGCGACGTAATCGTCTTCGTTCTCCGGGTGGCGGATATAGCCTTGATGCGCGACAAGCACTAAAACCAGATTCTTTCCAGCCATACGCAGTTCCTATGCAGAAAACGAATGCCGATGCTGTTCATAGTGCATCCGCAACAAGTCTTCCATGGAAGACAACGCCACCAAGGCGGGAAGCGCGACGTGCCGGCCGGGAACGACCCCGTTCAGCACGTCCGAGCCGACAGGAATCGCCACCTTGCGCGAAACCGCCAAATGCTCCTCCGGCTTTCCGCTGAACTGCGCCATGAGGTCGATCCTAAAAAAGCGTTTCTCCGCGGGAAGCAGCACATACTGCTCACGGTCCGAAAACGAAACCTGCACGTCAAAAGATTCTTCGGGAGTGCCGTCCTGCCCGTCGGCAAAAAACGCCACGCGCAACAGCAAGGCAGAAAAATCAATATCGTCATGCAAACGGGCAAGGTCGGATTCTTTGATGTCCCAGTAGACGAACGCCCACACCGGGTTGCGCAGCACCACGTCGATGTGCGTCTCATTGAATGATTCAGGAAGCTGATGGGGAACAGGAACCGCCTCGCCGCCCACGATGTCAATCTCATCGCCTGTTTCCCGCTGCAATTCCGCCGCGATTTCCAAAAGCTCGCCGATAATGAAGCGCCTGTTCAAATCATCCGGCACATCAATGCCGTAGTCGTCCGCCAAACGAATCAAATCCGCCGAAGACAGCGATTCAAGATATGACCGGGACAAATTTTCTGTTTCCATAAATCCGCTTTTCTTATTACCGATATAATTCCGAAAATCGACGGAAAAGTCAAGCCGCAAACGCGACACCACAAAAAAGGATGCGCGGAATGCCCGCACATCCTTTTTATAAGTCAGCCTGCCAACTAGCGCAGTTTTTTGTAGCCGTACACGGCGGTATCGCCCAGCTCTTCCTCAATGCGAATCAGCTGGTTGTATTTTGCCATGCGGTCCGTGCGGCTCATTGAGCCGGTCTTAATCTGCCCGCTGTTGGTCGCCACGGCGATGTCCGCAATCGTGGTGTCCTCGGTCTCGCCGGAGCGGTGCGACGTGACGGTCGTGTAACCGTGACGATGCGCCATTTCGATTGCCTCCAGCGTCTCGGTCAAGGAGCCGATCTGGTTTACCTTGATGAGGATTGAGTTGCCCGCGCCTTCTTTGATGCCTTTCTCAAGGAATTTGACGTTGGTCACGAACAAGTCGTCGCCGACAAGCTGGCAGCGGTCGCCGATTTTTGCAGTGAGCTTCTTCCAGCCTTCCCAGTCGTTCTCGTCCAGGCCGTCCTCGATTGAATCAATCGGATATGCGTTGATGAGCGACTCGAGGTAGGCAATCTGCTCGTCGTCAGAAAGCTCCTTGCCGTTGGGATCTTTGGGAGTGCCGTTCGACAACTGCTTGTAGTTATAGTAGAATTTGCCGTTTTTCTCCACGCTGAATTCTGATGCCGCGCAGTCCATCGCGATTTTCACGTCGTCGCCCGGCTTGTAACCGGCATCCTTGATTGCCTGCACAATCGCGTCCAGCGCATCGTTGATGCCGTTGAAGTTGGGCGCGAAACCGCCTTCGTCGCCAACGGCCGTAGAAAGCCCGCGCGCCTTGAGCAGTTTTGCCAGCGCGTGGAACACTTCCGCGCCCATGCGGATCGCCTCGTGCTCGGTCTTTGCGCCGACCGGGCGAATCATGAATTCCTGGAACGCAATCGGAGCGTCAGAATGCGCGCCGCCGTTGATGATGTTCATCATCGGCACGGGAAGCACGTGGGCATTCGCGCCGCCGATATAGCGGTACAGCGGAATGCCGAGCGCTTTCGCCGCAGCCTGCGCCGTCGCCAGAGAAACGCCCAGAATCGCGTTCGCGCCGAGCTTGCTCTTGGTCGGCGTGCCGTCAAGCTCAAGCATTTTCAGGTCAACCGCGCGCTGATCAAACACGTTGTCGCCTTTGAGGGCGGGAGCGATGATTTTGTTCACGTTCTCCACCGCTTTCAGGACGCCTTTGCCGCCGTAGCGTTTTTTGTCGCCGTCGCGAAGCTCCAGCGCCTCGTTCTCGCCCGTTGATGCCCCGGACGGGACAGCCGCGCGACCGAGCACGCCGTTCTCAAGGATGACGTCCACTTCCACCGTCGGATTTCCGCGAGAATCGATGATTTCGCGCCCGATAATCTTTTCGATTGCCAATGCTTTCATTGTATACTCCTATCACCGTGACATTGCCGATAACGATGTAATCCTATCCCTTTTTGCGGGAAATTTCAATAGGAATCAGCGCAGTGCCCATGCGTCGCCGCCCGCTTTCCTGAACACATCCTTGTCGCCGATAAACTGATCGGAATCCGACGAATGCTGCAAAAGCACGACTTTTACGCCGTCCGCAAGCTCCGGCGTGAGCGCGAAGCCGAACAAATTCGCATACGCCGCACAGATGTCGTCCAACCGGGCAGTTCCGCCCGCCGTTTTCAGAATGAGCGCGATCATTTCGTATTCTCTCAGCCCGACACCGTTCGCAAGCGGCTGTGCCCGCGTCATATTCTGGTTTTTGCGGGACCACATGACGACCGGCTGCATAATCCGCGCCGCCTCGTCCCATATCAGGTGCTTGAAACGCAGGCGGACGCGCGACCCGTCCGCTTTTTTATAGAACACCAGCTTTTTCATGATGCCGTCATCGGCAATCACGCCGCGCAATCCCGCCTCGGTATACCACTGCGCGTCAGCGCCCGACGGGTCGGGAGTCGGAAGCACGGTCAGCTCGACCGAATCGGCCGTGATATTGCTCATGGACACGAAGCAGAGCGATTTCTGTTCGGGAGAGCCCCAGCGAATCATCGTCTTGCGGTTGCCCTGCGGCTTGCAGTTGAGCTTGCGGATAAGGATATCCTGCCGCAGACGGCGGGGAATGAGCGCGTAACACGCACGAACCGCATCGCTCCGAAATTCGGCGATATAGCGGTTTTCAATCTGCTCAACGATATTGTACATCACGACTTTCCTTTTTCCGCACGTTACCGCGCGCCTTTCCCGGACGAATACAATTCCTCCGGCTCGTCGTCGGCACCACCCAGCTCTTCCACATAGTTGGGATCATACGGCGCGAGCGAATGTTTTTTGTGCAGGTCCGCGAGACGATCCCCGGGGTGCTCAAAAAAATCGACCACTTTCTGCACCAGAATGACCGGCGGCATCGTCTTGAGGAAGAAGCCCGCGGGATTCGCCGCGATAATCGACATGACGGTCTTTTTGTCGTCCACCGCCGTCAGGAACACGACCGGAATGTTCGCCGTGGCAGGCTCGCTCTTTATCATCTGGAATGCGTCCAGCCCGCTCAGCACGGGCATCTCATAGTCCAGCAGAACCAAATCGACGGGCGTTTTTTTGAGGAACGCGACCATTTCCATGCCGGAAGTGACGGCAAACGCATTGAACCGCTTGGAAAACCACCGCTGCATCGCCCGCAGCTGCACAATATCATCGTCTACCAACAGAATGGTCTTGCGACCGGGGTCAATATCGATGAATTCGTTCCGTTTTTCTTCTTCCAAGCGATACTCCACCGAAACGCTGCGCAGCCCGCGCAGCAAATCCTCGGTGTTCACGGGACGCTGGAACGCCTGCGTGACGCAATCCGCCGGAATAATCTTGTACGCCGTCGTGATTTCTGCCGGATTGCCAATCAAAAACAGGTGGCGACCTTTCCCCGGCTCGCTGATAAGCTGCTTTATATACGAATAAAAGCGTTCGTATTTGTTTTCCGAGCCTTCCAGATAGATAATGAACAGCTGCGGGAAATCAGCGTGATGCTCGATCATCGTCACCTGATACACTTCCGGCGGGACAACCTGCACGTGATAGCCCGCGTCAGAAAGACTTTTCAGCATTGCCCGGATGAGAAAATTCCGGTCGTTCTCCGCAATAAAAAGAATGCTCTTGTTGGTGTCCATTATTCCTATCCTACCGCATTACCGAAGCAATTGCAAGGCGGCAGCCTTGTCCGCGGCAAAAATTGCCCGCCGTATGTCCGCGTACCGCCCGTCCAAATCCGGCGGCAGACGGTATGCGTCCACCATGCGCGCGATGTCCTGCGCCGCGCTGAAATCGTCCGCCTCGACGCATTCGGCAAGCGCGGACAGCGCGTCGGCAAACTGCCCGGCATCCATCGGCTGCGCGTCGGCCGCCGTCTGCTCCGTCCCGGCAGCCGCAGACGGATTGCCCGCGGACGTCAGCACCTGCGACAGCGGTGCTTTCAGGCCGCGGAACGCGGCGAGCAGGGCGGGAGTCCGCGCGTCGATTTCTTCCAGATTGCCGTCTTTCGCGCACTGCTCCAAAAACGCCGCGTCCTGGGAAAGGCGTTCCGCCCCGACCAGCCGCGCCGAACTTTTCAGCCCGTGCACCAAAATCCGGTAGTTATCGATATCTTTTTGGCGGCAGTAGCCTTCGATTGCGTCCGCCTGCCGAGCAATCGCGTCAAAAAAATCGTGTACCGCGCCTTCGAGCACGTCCCGGTCGCCACAAAAATCAAGCGCGGCAGCAACATTGATTCCCGCGACGCTGCCATACGCGCGCAGGAACGGGTCGTCCCCGCCCGGCGCTGCCGCACCGCCGTCATACTCATTGCCGTCGGCGCATTTCAGCACGTCCTTGGGCAGATACGCAGCGAGCAGCGATTCCAGCGCGCCATAATCCACGGGCTTGGCAAGGTAATCGGCAAAGCCTTCGGCAAGATACTGGTCACGCGCGCCCGCCGAGTCGTTTGCCGTCAGCGCAATGCACGGAGCCGCCGCGCTCTGGTTGCCCGCAAGCGATTTCATCGCGCGCAACGTCTCGATGCCGTCCATGCCGGGCATACAATGGTCAAGGAAAATCAGATGATAGGAACGCTTGCCCACCAGCGCAAGGGCTTTCTGCCCGCTCAGCGCCGTATCAACCTGCACGCGCATCCGTTTGAGCAAGGCCGAAATGACATCCAAGTTGATTTTCAGGTCGTCAACGACCAAAATACGCGCGGCAGGTGCCTGAAACGCCCCGCCGGACACACCTCGTTCGGCGGCAACGGGCAGGTCGCCCGCACCGCCATCCGCCGCCTGTGCCGAACCGGGAACGCAATCACCAATCCCGCCGTTTTCCGAGCGATATTCCGACGATGCGATCGTCAATTTTTCCGCCCCGCCGCCCGACACGGTAAGCATATCATTGACAAGGGCGACGAGCGTCTTGCCCGCCGATTTTATGTCAACGGCATAGGCAAGCACGTTGCGTTCGGTACTCTCGCGCAGAATCTGCTCGTTCAGGTCGAGCACGGTGGTAATCGGCGCGCGGATTTCTTTGCTCATGTTCGCAATAATCGACGATTTCGCCTCGCTCTTTGCCCTGAGCAGCTCCACGTTGCGGTCAAGTTCCTGCTCCTTCAAATCGATGTAGCCGACATAACTCGAGCGGAACGCGAATCCCATCACCATGCCCGCGAGCGTGCCCATCGTGC
>CAMWTK010000077.1 GCA_947177175.1 uncultured Treponema sp. | reverse complement strand
CTCACGAGCGTGACGATACCCGGCAGCGTGACGAGCATCGGGAACAACGCGTTCAGTGACTGTACGGGACTCATGAGCGTGACGATTTCCGACGGCGTGACGAGCATCGGGAACTATGCGTTCAGAAAGTGTACGGGTCTCACGGACATGACGATTCCCGGCAGCGTGACGAGCATCGGGAACTATGCGTTCAATGGGTGCGACAAACTTGATACCGTGCACTACGACGGCACGAAGGAGGAATGGGAAAAAATAGCTATAGACAGCAGATCCGGCTTATCAGGCAAAACGATAACCGGAAAAGACGGTCTTACGTGGACTGCGGAGTGACGACCATCGAGTACGGCGCATTCAATAGGTGCGACAAACTTGATACCGTTCACTACGACGGCACGAAGGAGGAATGGGAAAAGATACAAGGAATCAGTATGAGCGGTTTGGCAGATAAAAACATAGTATTTGCCAAATAACAAGGAGCAAACAGGCGGTATTCCCGTGCCAAAACCAAAAACGGCGCGGGAAAACGCCGTCTTATCGTAACAGGCAACAAGCGCAGCGCGTTGGTCGCAGCACGTTGCGCTGCTTAACGAGTTTTCGTCGAAAACTCGCACAAACAAACAATCATCGTGCGGATGTAAAACGCAATAGGAGATAACAAATGGAAAACATATATCTTGAGAAGAACAACAGCATGGAGCATTTTATCAGCTTCTTTGACGAAGACAGGTTTGGTGTGGTTGACAATACCACTTCAATATCGGAATCCGCGTTCGCATATTCCGATACCGATATGCTTCTGTTCAAAAACTGTGCCCCGGACATCGGCGAAAAGGCGTTTGAGGGCTGCGAATCGCTCGTTACGGTTATTTTTGGCGAACCGGGAACAGACGAAACGATTGAACGGAGTGTCCTAAAGAACCTGAAACTTGCTGCCGCCACCGGCGATTACGTTATCCAAGCAGACGCATTCAAGGACTGCACGAAGCTTGCGACGCTCGTCCTGCCTGAAGTAAAAGGCAAGCATAAGCTCGTCATAGAAAATGACGCGTTCTGCGCCTGCGGGTCGTTGCGCACCGTGGTCGCCCTCTGCGACACGATAGACTTTACCGGCAACCCCTTTGCGAATGAGGCCGAACACCTGACCTTCATCTGCAAGGAGAACTCCGGCGTGGCGCGCTTTGCCCGCGAGCACGGCTACAGGAGCGTGTATGTTGACTAATCCGTTTGAAACGGCGCGGAAAGTACACGCGTCGCTTTGCGTGGTGTTCGGAGAGTGTTTTGTTAGAGAACAATTTTAAGGAGTAAGTGAGATAGGGATAGCGCGGAGTTTCCGCGCTTCCTGTCGAGGTTTATCGAGATGAGCAGTAAAACAACGATAAATTTAGAAGTCATTAGCGAGGGAAACAATAAATATACGGTGAAAATGGACAAGCCTGTATGCTCAGAAATAAAGTTTCCCTGCATCAAAATTATTATAGCCATATTCGTGATTTCAATTTTGGTAGGAATTGCAACAATAGGTTGCCAGTGTTGGTTTGGTGGCGAGTCAAAAGTTGAGATTGTTATACGTGTTGCGCTTGTTTTGGCAGCAATCGTCGTAACGCTCATTTTTACCGTAAAAGCATTAAAGCCGTATGCGAAGATGGCATTTCTTGGAGAAGTCATCAATATTGCGGCGGGGCTTGAATGTCCGAAAGATTGCAATTCGCAGGACAATGCGGTGAATGAGAAACTTGTAATAGACAAAGACCTCATCAAAAAATTCTGTGACACGCTGGCGGAATTGTGATTATGGACTGTGAACAAATGATTGGCATAATCCAAATCGCGCTTTCCGTCGTTGCCTGTGTGCTTGCCTGGTTCATTCCCAAGCGTATCATGTGGGAGCAGACCTATTCCTCGCTCATGTCGGACTACCGCAGCTACGACTTCGGGATCGCCGTGCAGGGAATCGTTGAGTTCTTTGCGGTTGACTGCAAGTCCGACGTGAAGAACATAAAAGGGGCATACGAGCGGCGGTTTGTCAGGGATGTTTATGACTTGGATTTGGATTCAGATTTGCATGGTACGTTCAGTCTTGAAACTGTGAGGGAAAAATTGAAAGGGCGCAATCCCGCAGAAATCTGCGAAAAATCCCCCGACCTGTGTCTGCACTACCAGCGGCGGCTTTTGGCACAGTTCTACTATCAGCTTGACCTGTGCGCCCGCTCGCCCTTCATCGGCAAACGGCGCGTGTGCCGCGACTTTACCAGCCGCGAGGCGAACACCGCGCGGCTTTTGTACCTCATGGGCATGGCGGTGGACGAGAGCGGCGTTCTCTTTAAGGACATATCCTGCGGCGAGCGCATGCCGCGCAGCGCACGCGGCTTGAACGGCTACCTTGCCGACATCTACCATTTGCTGAGAGCGAGCAAGCCGTACATGGTAATGTGACGGAAATCGGCATATTTCGTTTGAGCGGTCTTGTCCCGAAAAAAAGAGCCGTCCCCGTGCGGGGACGGCTCTTGCTGTGTACAAAAAAAGACCGGCTTGCGCCGGCCTATGCCCATCAGGCAGCAGGGCGACAATGGGTGGGAGGGAACAATTGCGCCCTGCTATTATAATATCGTCTTGACCCCGCAAAACCTTTAGCGTTTTTGCGCAATTTTTTGCGATTGCCGGCTGTTACTGCGCCTCGTCGTCTTCGGTGACCGCCGCATCGACCGAGAGGTGCACCGTGTACGAGCGTCCGTTTGCCGCGCTCACCGTGCGCACCACTTCGTAGTCGCCGATCATGAAGCGGACGGTATGGTCGCCCGGCGTGACGGTGAGCGGCTCTTGCGTGTTTGCCAGCGGCTCGTCGTCAAGGAAAATCCGCGCGTCGTTCGGGCTGATGATTTTCAGGAGCGGCTCGATGCCCCGCATGGCGACGGTCAGCTCGGTCGTCTTTGCCTGTTCGATACGGAACGTGCGGACTTCGTTGCGGTATTCGTCGCTCGTGATTGAGAGGTGGTGCTCGCCCGTGTCGAGCAGCATACCGCCTTGCGGCGTGACCGCCTTTTCGTCGATCATGACGGCGTAGGGCTTGTGCGTGCCGTCCGGCTCGGTGACGAGCAGCCGCAACGTGCCTTTGTTGAGCAGCACCGGCTTTGCCGTCACGGCGAACACGGCATTCTCAAGGCTTTCGGGCGCGCCTTTCATCGCCAGCTGCATGCGGAAGAACACGGAGCCGTCTGTGGTGTCCGGGCGGGCGGCGATGATGTCCTGGTAGGGGCTGTGCTTGGGGGCGGTGTTTTCGGCGAGCGGAATAAAGACGATGTGCGAGAGCTTGCCGGGGAACGTGCCGACCGAAATGCGCGTGCCCTCGTAATCGACCGTCTGCGCCGACGGTCGCGGCCGTATGTTATCGTACAGCGAATAGGCGATGGTGTCGCGCCACGCCGCGACGGCTTCGGGAATCTTGAATTTCAGCTCCACGCCGCTCACGTAGGTCATGTCGGCGGGCAGCGTGATGAGCAGCGCGTCGTTCATGGTCGCCGTCGCCTGCGCATCGTCCGTTATGTCGTTCAGCGTGAGGGGAACGGTCGCGCGCACACGGAATGTCTCCGCCGTTGCCGTCAGCAGGCATGAGAAAACGATACCACAAAATAACTTTGGTGCGATGGTCATAGTTTTTTCCGCATAAAGTCACGCAAGAGGCATAGTCAGTATAGCATATTTAAAATAGTCTGAATAGGGAACGGGCGGGCAGATTGGCATATTTTTTGTGGCGCGTCTGCGGGCGGCGGTCAGTGTTTGAGCGGATTGGTCGGCCTGCCGTTCTGCCGCACCTCAAAATGCAGGTGCGGACCGGTCGTCGCGCCCGTCATTCCTACCGTGCCGATGTTCGTTCCCGTGGAGACTTCCTGCCCCTGCCGCACGGAGACTTCCGCGAGGTGCGCGTACACGCTCGTCATGTCGTTCGCGTGCCGCACGATGACATAGTTGCCGAATATCTTGTCGTTCGCGAACACGTATGCCACCGTGCCGCGCTTGCAGGCGCGGACGGGCGTTCCCACCGGGGCGGCAAGGTCAACGCCCGCATGGTTCTTCCACGTGCCCGAAATGGGGCTGACCCGGTAGCCGAACGGGGAGGTCAGCACGTAGTCCTTGAGCGGGATGCGCATGGCGGTGTCCAAAAAGAACGCGCGCGCCGTGGCGGAAATGTGCGCCCCCTGCACGAACACGAATTCCCGCGCGCCGATCGCGTAGGTCGGCAGCGCTCGGCCTTCGGCAAGGAGCGCGGCGTTTTCCTGCGCCACGATAATTTCCAGCGGGGAGACGGGATTTTTGGCGACGAACAGTCCGGGGGAAGCCGGTATGACCAGCTCTCTTCCGGCAAGATTTGTGTCGGCGCTCTCAAGCGCGTTCGCCGTCGCGAGCGTTTCCTGCGGAATGGAAAAACGGGCGGCGAGCGTGAGGATCGTGTCGTCCTTCTGCGCCGTGTAGCGGTAGTATTGCACGGTCACGGGATTTCCCGCCGCAATCGCGCGGTATGCCGCCTGAACGTCTTGATTGTACGCCTGGAGCAGGGCGTTCAGCGTCGTCCTGCCGTCAGGGCCGGGAATGCGCGCGCTTAGGCTGGTGATTTCGGGCAGGAATTCCGTGCGGACGGGCACGGCTGTGTTGTCCTGCGCGTATGCGGCGGCAAAAAGGAGACCATACAAGAAAAAGCAGAGAATTGCTGTGCGCGGGGGGAGCGGCGTTTGTCTCACCGCTTGTCCCGCCCGAACGAGAGGACTCCGTACAGGACGATTGCCGCAAGGACGACGGGAAGCGCGAGCAGCCGTCTGCCGTGCATGACGAGCGCGACGCAGGAGACGATGCCCGCGGCGACCACGGCAATCCGCAGCATGACGTTGAGCGTCGCCATAAGCCCCGCCGCCCGAATGCGCCGCCCGGCAATGAACAGCACCGCCGCCGCGATGATGACGAGCATGGCGACCGTGTACGCGACTGGCGCGGACGTGGCAAAATACCACAGCGGATAGACCGTCGCCACGCCGAGTGCCGTACAGGCGAGCAGCAGCAGCAGCACTTTTGCCGCCGTACCGAACAATGTCCTGAAGTTGCGCGCAATATTCCGTATCATAGAAAAATCGTATAGAAAAAAGGGGTGAGGGTCAAGGCGGCAGGTGGCCGGCCGCCACAAAAAAGGCTTCCGTCATTGCCGGAAGCCTTTCTGTCGGGTTATGCCTGCGCAATAGCGGATGCAGGGCAAACTGACGCACAAGTGCCGCAGCTCACGCACGCGCTTTCGTCAATCTGGCGGTGTCCGTCGTTTTCGCTGATCGCGCTGACAGGACAGTCAGGTTCGCACGTTCCGCAGTTCACGCACGCGCTCGCATCGATTCTGTAGGCCATAGTCGTACCTCTCTAGCAATAGAATATGATTAAAAATACCACACAACGCGCAATAATGCAAGTAGTTTTGTGCAATACAAGTATTTGTTAGTTTATGATAACAACCGTTATAGCACAAAAATTATTGCAGGGGCACGGGTTGCCGGGACACTGCGGGAAAAAATTAGGAAAAAACCGGCAAAAAGGCTTGACAAAATGAACTGGGGGGGGGTAAGATATAATATCTTTTTTTGTATGAGGAACGGAAGATGAATATGATGGCGAGACTGTTTTGCGTGATGTGCATACTGCTCTGCGCGGCGTGCGAGAGCGGGACGACGGACGAAGACCCCACTTACGATGAACCAACCACCCGTAAAATTGGTAATCAGAATTACTCTTTGCACAATTATCTTTCATATGACGATTTTGGAACACGCTGGGATGCAGACAGCCTTAACTACTATTTAGGCAAAGCCGAAACCTACACCAAAGGCTTGGTCGATGAATTCGGCAATGACGAATCATTCAAACGCCGTCCATCCGCACAAGCATATTTCAGCAACTTAATCAATAATTACCAAGACAATAATAACTACCATGAATATGAATTCGACCCTGGACAAGGACTTGATATGACCATTTCCAACAACACCATGCCCTTGGAACCGATTTTTGCCGACATCATGAAAAATTTGAATGGTAACAATCAACGTGGCGCATTTTATTATTCCTACCGCGTCTTGGCGAACGAAGCATATAAATATGGTTTAGGTAATCGTTTTGATGAGAAAAATGGTTCTAATTTCATGATGGATAAATATACCGCAGAAAAGAACAAAATTACCGCAAAATGGGGTGGCAACAACACCTTGTTAAATAACATTAGTTTAAGCAGTGAATACGGCAGCAATGATTTTGGAAAAATTACCCGCTTACTCGATGAGTTAACTGGATATGCCGCGGACAACATGACCGCCAAAGGCTTGGGTGAAATCCACGCCACCGATTTACAAAAAATCATTAACCTGGCTTTAACCACATATTCCTTAGAAGCCATGCATGATCGCAATGACAGTGTTTTAAATCACAGTAATCATTGCAGTTATCGCAACCTAATAGTTGATGCTATGTATGAAGCCTCCGTAGAAGCCGCAGCCGCCGAAAAAGAAAACGGCTATACCATGTAATTCATACCCAACAAGATAAAAAAGGACGGTCCACCACCGCCCTTTTTTTATTGTCTTAATTCCCGCTGTCTTTCCGCAGTGCCGACAGGACTTGCCCGATGTCGGCGTTGATGCAGATTGCCTGACGCGCGATGTCCGTGGGACAGACTGCCTCGCCGTTGTTGATGCACGCATAGGTCGCGGCCGGGTTCTGCGCGGTCATCTGCCAGAACGGGTATTTGATGATGCCCGGCGTGTTGCCGCCGACGCCCAGCTCAAGGAACAGCGTCCGTCGCGGGGCGTATGCGCGCAGGAAATCCCCGTAGCGGCGGGCGGCGGCATGCCAGCCTTCGTCCTCCACAAAGCGGTCGTCCGCGCGGAGGTTCATCGTCAGGGGCTTGCCGCAGTGCGGGCAGGTGGGCAGCAGTTCGGCGGGGACGCGCATGTCTTTCTGCCGCGCCGCCATTTGCCGGATTGTGTCCACGTTGTCAAAGGTCTCCTGCCGGCACGGCTCGCTGCACTGGAACAAGCCGTAGTCGCCCTGCGTGTAGAACAGTCGCGCTTTGTCGAATCCCGCTTTCTGGAAGCAGTGATCGACGTTCGTGGTGATCACGAAATAGTTTTTGTCCTTGACCAGCTCGTATAAATCCGCGTAGACGGGCTTGGGCGCGTCCATATAGCGGTTGACCATGACGAAGCGGCTCCAGTATGCCCAGTAGGCTTCCGGCGTTTCGTACCGGCAGAATCCGCCCGCATACATGTCGTGGAAGCCGTATTTTTCCGCAAAGTCCGAGAAATACCGGCGGAATCGTTCGCCCGCGTAGGTAAATCCTGCCGATGCCGAAAGCCCCGCGCCCGCGCCAATCAGGACGGCTTCTGCTGTAGACAGGGCTTCGCGCAGCCGCTCAATGCCTGCCGAGCAGGTTCCGGTAGATTTCATAATCGACATCCTTGAAGACATTGAAAATCACCTTGCAGTCGCCCCGGTACTGCCGCACCGTCCGCACGGCGGTTTCTGCCGCCAGTTCGTGCGGAAAATGGAATTCCCCGGTGGATATGCAGCAGAACGCGATGCTTTTTATGCCGTGCTGCCGGGCAAGTTCCAGGCAGGAGCGGTAGCAGGACGCGA
>CAMWTK010000076.1 GCA_947177175.1 uncultured Treponema sp. | reverse complement strand
GATTAGGAAATCGGGGGATAAAATGACAAATATAGATGATTTGATAAATCGTAAGATTGCATCAAACGAAATTCAAAATAGCAATTCTCAAAAAATGCAAGAAATTATACAAGAGGGCTACAGGGTTGCTGAAGTTGCGAAAAATGCAAATATTGTTATAAAGGATCTTGAAAAAGAATTTGAATCCCAAACTAAGCTTTCAAAAAAAGACATTGCTTTTATGTTTTTTGCAACGGCATTGCAATGTTGTCGGCAGTATTTTCTTACTGATTTCAAAACAAGGCTTGATGATAAGAAGGCGGCAAATACGACTCGAGGAAAAAAAGTGTTTGACCCACATAGCCTAAAAAAAAGAAAAGCTGCTGGTTTTGAAATACGGCATCATAAGTTATATAATCCAACATTGGAAGAAATTATTTTACATCCAGTTCCGTTTGACACAACAAAAGGAGGTCAAAAATTTGAAGAGCTGAATCCTTTTCCTGGCACTGGAAAGTTAGCTCATAGGGCCGCTACAATAGGACATGATCCTATTTTGGGGTGGATTTTTGGCACAGCGAATATTGCCACGAGTACTTTAACAGGCTGGAATATGCAGTCATTCCATGTTTCTTCTTGTTTAGGGAAAGGCGGTGGGGATTTTCTAGACAAGAAGGCAAATACAGCAAAGGTTTTCGCTAATACTTTTGACAAACTTATCAAACAAGGGATAAAAGGAAAACTTATCGTGGCTACATCGTTGGTAAAAGAAGGGGTGCATTTGGCTTCTGATATAAATACGGCAAACAGCCTTCCCTTTCCTATAGTTTCAGTATTTGATCCCAAAATAGCCTCTTCTCTTGCTGACTATGGAATTGATATGGCTAATATTCTAACTATCGGAAAACAAGCTGTGGTAGCATCGGCGATAAATATGATAATTGCAATGATTCACAGAATGACTTTTTCCCAAGAAAGTGGCGAAAACAAAAAATTACATGAAGTTCGAACTCATAAAATAATTACATATTCAAATATAATTGCTTCGGCAAGCAATATTATTGCAGTCACCATTGCTTCAGGGATAGGTTTGGCAACAAAAAATCAAAAATTAGTACAAAAAAGTATAAAAAAACTAGATATTGGAGGACTGCTTGTAACATTATATAGGTTTATTAACGATTATTATTTCATCAATCAAATTAAACAAGAGTTTATTCTCAATAATTTTGATAGAATGATACAGGGGAACTTGTAAGTTCTAAAACAAGTAAAGTTTTGGCTTGCAAATTCTTTTAAAACTTAGCATTGATGTTCAAACATCATCTTTCCATGTAATCTCCTCGCCGCAGGATTCTTTCAGGTCGAGTTCATCTATTCCCAACCACCCTAGATGTGCTCAAAAAACCTGAAAATATCCTGCGGCTTTTTTATGAAAAAACATTTCGCTTTACGGCATATCCCCCGCACGAGGTTTGAATGCTTTTATAAACCGAATGCGATTTGCATCGCACCATTCATGATATGCCTCAAGCGCATCCTCTTCCAAAGGATTGTTGCACGGTCCGAGAGCCTGTCTTACGGTGAAACTGGGAAGAAGCTCAATGCAAATCCTGTACTTATTATTAAATTTTGCATAGATGATGACAGAGATCTTTTTCTGAATGCGACTGATGTAGCACCAGCCCACGCAGTTCTTCATAGCCTCTCCGATTTCTCTCAGCGTACGCTGGTCTCTTGCGACATAAAAGCAGAAACGTTCCTCGTCAGGAACCCGCACGACCTCCTCCTGTTCCGTTTTCGGATTATACACCCGTTTGAATGATTCGCCCGTCTTGTACTCCAGCTTGAGGAATTTCTCGTCAATGTCGAATTCAGCATTTTCATCCTCAGCGACAACATCCGTTGTCATGCGGGCATCCCCGTCATCCTCAAAGAGCTGCGGGTTGTTTCTTCTGAATTCCTCCTCCTGCCTGCGCCGTTCGTTTCGGGCGGCTTCTTCTTCCTGCTGGGCGATGGCGTTTGCCCGGTGCACCAGGAAATCGTGCGTGTACTGGCTGAAGCCCTCTTTCAGGATCTCCTTTTTTTCGCCGTCGGTGAGAACCTCGCGGACATGATAGTAGGTGTTGATCCCGTCGGTGATGATATGCCTTGGAGTGGCAAAGAAATGTCTCAGCGTACGCTCAAAGGAATTCCAGACGGTCTTCTGACCCGCAATCCGGAGCATGTCCCTGACAAATTCCCGCAGTGGCTCCCGCAACGGATAAGAAATCTGCCCGCCCGTAAATGAAATCATGTAGAATTGCAGGAACGAATAGAAGTGCGCGCCCGCCGTCTTTTGCAGGATGTTGACGTCGGTAAAGCCGAGGTCCTGTGCCGCGGCATAGCAGACGACTGCCTGCGGGAATTCCTGATAGAGCTTCCTGATCCGCCTGGTCGGCTTTATGCCGAGGCTCTCGAACATTTCGTTTTCGGCGGTGGGCGTGTCCCCGGAGGAAAGGCTTGCGAAATCCCTGTCATACGGATTCAGCCCCCAGTGCTGCGCGATCTTGTAGAAGTTGACATTGAACGGGGCAAGCATATACCCGATGATGACGCTGAATCCATCCAGGGCGGAGGAGACGGTCGGGCGGATTCCGAACCGCTCCTTGTACTGCGCCCCCATTTTGGCAAGGAACGTGTCCGTTATCTCTTTCGGCAGCCGGTTTCCTATGCTGCGGCTGTCAAAGACCGCGACACCGTTCCTGTACAGGACTTTGCGCTTCAAGTCCAGAAAATACGATGTCTCCATGAGCCGCCTGTTCTCATTCGAGGCAAGCTGGAATTTTACCTTTATGGAATAGGCGTTGTCCCGCTTCTGGATGTCATACCCGTAGTCAACGAGCCTGTTTTCCGTGACGAACGGCCGGGCATAGACCTTGCCGCACTGCGACATCAGCCTCTTCCGCCCGGCAAGGCGGATATATTCCCAGCGGTGGCACCGGCGGCAGAACACCGCGCGCTTTTTCGGCTCGATTACCGTCGGGAAGAGGGAGAGCGGCTCCTGCCGCAGCGGCTCGAATTTGTTCTTGTCCGCATTGTATCCCCAGTAGCGCGCGATCATTCGGCATCCCCGCTGATTCTCTCACGTCCTTGGGAACGCTCCGCCTCGCGAATTGTCTGCTCCATAAAGCGGACGACCTGCGAGAACGCCTCGTCTGCGCCGACTCCGGCGGGAAGCTTTCCCGTGAGCAGCGTTTCGGGGACGTCGATGCCGTTCAGGTCTCCTCCGAATCCCGCGCAGACAAATCCGCCGGAGAGGGCATCCACAAACGCCTCTGGATTCCGCTTCATATCGGCGAGCTGCCGTTTCATCAAGGCAAGCGCATCCCGCTCATTCATACCGAACCTCCGCAACAACAAATTATAGTTCTATGATACCGCACCACCTGCGACACCAGATGTCGTTGCAGAAAAAAATCTCAAAATGCGCTGTTCGTATAAGAACCTTGCCCCCCGCCCCCTCAAATCACCCGTTTCTCTAGCCAGCGGCCGTGGCGGAAGCGCACCACGAAGCAGACTGAGCGGAATATCCAGTCGATGTACATGCCGAACCACACGCCGTAGAGCGCAAGGCCCGTGTTTTCGGGGAAACGGCGCAGCAGGGCACTGGCAATCACGTAGCTGAACAGGACGCGGAACAGCCACATGCTGACGTTGCTGACAATCATCGTGAATTTTGCGTCTCCGGCGGCGCGGAGGCTGTTGGGGAGCGTGAACGCGAGCGGCCAAATGAGCGCGTTTCCTACCATGCAGGTGCGGATAACGCCGGCGGCAAGCCGTTTCGCTTCGGCAGAAATATTGAACACCGACACGATCTGCGGCGCAAAAAGCAGGATAACGAGCGCGAGCGCAATCATGGCGGCATACGTCACGCGCAGCAGGACACGGGCGTAGCGTTTTGCCTGCGCCTTTTCGTCCGCGCCAATGCACTGCCCCACCACCGTCACCGAGGCAAGCCCGATCGCACTGCCGGGAATGTTGGCAAAACTCGCCACCGTGTTGCAAATCGCGTTCGCCGCAATCGCCGCCGTCCCGAATCCCGACATGAACACCTGCACCGCCAGCTTGCCGATGTGGAACACGCTGTTCTCAATGCCGCTCGGAATGCCCACGCGCAGGATTCGGCGCACCATCATCCCGTTCCACTCTGGACGGAAAATGTGGTCAAAATAGATGATATTCTTATCCTTGTCGCACAGCAGCACCACCATCACCACCGCCGCAACCAGGCGGCTCGCAAGCGTGGCAATGCCCGCCCCCGCAACGCCGATTTTCGCCCCGTAAATGAGCGCGGCATTCCCGCCGATGTTGGTCAGGTTCATCAGAATGCTCACTTTCAGGCTCAGCTTGCTGTTTCCCATCGAACGGAACAGCGCGGCGCACGAATTGTACACGGCAAGGAACGGAAACGAAAGCCCCACCCAAAAAAAGTAGGTTATGGCACTCTGCAACACGTCGGCTTCGCTCTTCCCGTACATTTTCGTCAGAATCTGCGCACGGAACGGCACGCACAGCGCGATAATCAGCAGCCCCGCAATCACCGCAAGGTTCAGCAGCTGCTTTGCCGCCACGCACGCATCCCGCGCGTCCTTGTGACCCAGGTACTGGCTCGAAACCACCGCCCCGCCCGTGGCGAACGCCGCAAACAGCTGAATCATCAGCTGGCTGAACTGATCGACCAACGAAACGCCGCTCACCCCCGCCTCGCCAATCGACGAGACCATGAGCGTATCGCACGCGCCAATCGTCATCGCCAAAAACTGCTCCGCCACCAACGGCAGAATCAGCCTGACCAAATATTCGCGAGAAAAAAGCGGCTGTCCGGGAATTGCAGAACGTGGCATCGCCCAAAAAGTATACTTTACCGCACCGAACACGTCAACCGAGCCGAATTCTCCTATCAATGACTTGGTATATATTCGTCATTACAGCAAAGAATGTCGCGATATTCGTCCGCGTCTCTTTGCCCTGAAGAGCGGCTTAAAAAGGGCGGCCTGTGAAATTTCCCGTTTCCTGCAGGCCGCCCTTTTTATTTTCCCAGTCATTCTCAAAGTCCGGCGGGAAGGAATCGGTTCATTGGGCGGGCGGATTCTCCCGCCGGGTTTTGTCAAAGGAAGCATTATGGTCATCACATTCCCAGGTATGAAAGGCAACACGTCAGCCTTTCCCTGCCTTTTTTTGGCGGTCGGCTTCATGAACCAGTCGCCGCGCTCCATGCGGTTCTTGTCGATGAGCGTCGGCGGCGGAAAATTATGTCCCGTTATCAGATAGTTCGGTGCTTTCGCGGGGTTCTCGATTATCAGCCTTAGTTTCCTTTCGTCGCAGACGGCGACGAGTTTGTAAAGCAAGCCGTGAAAAACCGTTCTTTTTCTGAGCCGTTCGAGCGCGTACTCGATTCTCCGTGCCAGCGGTTTGTCCTGCGTTCCGTTGCGCACGAGCGAAAAGTCGAGCTGCGACATAGTTTCAAAATAGATGCACGGGAAGAACGCGATGATAAGGTCGTTCACGGATATTTCGTCGAACAGGCTTTTCTGACCGGCAAAGCCGCTGTCAATCTCGCGGAACAGGTCGGTGACGTAATCCATCTCGCCGAATTCGTCCTGTATGTCGTAGTCGAACGCCTCGTAGCCGAGCTTGCGGAATTCGTTCTTGAACGTCCCGCTCTGCTCGAAGAAACAGTGGACTTTGCCCTTAATCTCCATTGTTTTCCTCAATTTTATTTTTTTTGCTTTCGAAAAATTCGCAGGATTCTGTCATGTCGTCTGTCCACTTTAATATGATAAAATCATTTATTGCGGCTTCCTTGACTAGTGTGTGTTTTCCAACTGCCCTATCCGAGCCTTGAGACGGTCTATTTCTTCGCAGAGCAGTCGGTTCTGCTGTTCCTGCTGTACATACTTTGATTTATAGTAGATAGCTTCTCGTCTCTGCTGTTCACATTCCTCGTCGAGTTTCTTTGCTTGCTCTTCCATCTGTTTGTACGATTGCAATATGACGTTGGCGGTGTATACCTGCTCAACCAAACTCTTATACTCTTTCCTGGAAATCCACATCTTCCGCCTCCCTTTGTAGTTGGTTCTGAAGCTCGACGTTGCGCTGTTGTGCGCCGCACATGGACACATCCTTTGCGATTGCGACACCGAAAAATAAGCCATAGAGCAGGCTCATCACGAATATCGCCAATGCGACCGCTATATGCTCATATTTCATTCCGCATCCCTCACGTTCGCAAGATGTATCGCGTAGACGGGCTTGTCCACGCGCAGGTCGGTGTCCTTGCCGTCCACGACCCCAATCTTGGTGATGTCCGCCGTCATCTGCCGCTTCGTGTAGCCGAGGCGCAGGATGCATCTAGGTCTACGGGAGCGAAAAAATTCAATGTTCCTGAAAAAAGGCATGGGGACACCAGTGTACACAAGAATTCTGTTATTCCAGTACGGCTTGACCTCGCGGTACTCGACCGTCTTTTCGCCGGAGCGGATTTTCTCGTACCATTCTTTTTTCAAAGGAAATATCAGCATTTCTTGTCCTCTCTTCATAAAAAATCGATTTGCGTGAATCCGTCATTTTTATCTTTCGGTTTCTGTTCGTTCACCCACCACTCGAAACATTCTTCGCCGTTTTTCCACGTCGTCTGTTTTCCGTCTGCCCTTCGTCCCGCGATCATTCTGTCGAACGCCCGGACGAACGCTTCCTTGTACTTCGGATATTCACGGCACTGCCTCTGCTTCTCCCGTATCGTGCTCATCGGGCAGAACAGGCAGCCTATCCGCCGCCAGCCGTCATCGTACAACTTGCAGTATGGCAAGTTGTTTGTCCGGATGTACTCCCAAGCATCCTCATCTTTCCAATCAATTATGGGATTGAGGAAGCGCGTCCCGCTGTTCCGCATGCACGGCTCGAAGTATTTTCTTTTGCTTCTTTTGACGCTCTCCTCGTGCCGGATTCCCGTTATCTTGAACCGACCCTCTCCGCCGTGTTCTTTCAGCTCCGCACAGCAATATCGCATAAGGCGTGTCGGCGGAACTCCTTTCTGTTCGATAAGTCGCCATATCGTATTCTTCGGGCTTTCGGTTATTACGTCCGCATAATGCTCACGCATGAAATATATCAATTCGGGAGGCTCAATGCCGGTGAGGTTATGGTGCGCGTCGTATCTTACGCCAGCCTTTTTGACCAAATCAAGCACGACAACGCTGTCCAGACCCGAACTCGTGATGCTGGAGTAAGAAAGGAGAACTCTATGTGTAAGCACCTTGCACATAGAGTGATTTTTTTTATGGGGCAGTTATCGCTTCAAAAATGCGTTTTTTTCGTTGCGTGTTACATTAGAGCGAGAACGAAACATACACGGGGAGACTGATGTCACCCGTACCACGCCACGGCGTCACGCCGTCCCAGCGGATGTCGAATCCCGCAGTGACCGTCGCATGGTCGCCCGCAGAGATCTCGCATGAGGGCGTAATCGCGAACACATTTGCTTTGGGGAATTCCGCATCAAACTGCTTGACGGTGTTCTGCACGGTGGCAATGAAGCGGATATTGTCCCCCGCCTTGTATGAGGTGGAGAGCATATTCCACATTGCGTTCGTGTCCTCGTCATCCACATTGTCGGTTTAAATGCCCCAACAGACAGAGGAGGATTTTTATGAAAAAAATCTTGAC
>CAMWTK010000075.1 GCA_947177175.1 uncultured Treponema sp. | reverse complement strand
CTTCATCCGCATACGCTTTTTTCTGATACGCGCTTAAACTCGCCGTCAGCACTGCCAGCGCGCACAATGCGAGCGCGGCGATAATGGTTTTCTGTTTCATGGTCATGGTTTGCTCCTTATTGCCGTTCTTTCTGCGATATTAGGAAACCTCTAAAAGCTTCAGCTTTTAGAGGTAACTCTGAAAATGCGATGTTCAAAGTCGCGCTATTATAGCGACTTTGAACTCGTCGGTATATGTGAAAAATTGCCGAAAGCAAGTTTTTCATATATGCCCATGATAGCATGGGCGGCGACGGGGTGTCAAAACGCGGTCACGGGAACGAATCTTGCGCGCCGCATTCGTCCCCGCCGTTTGTTGTGAGATTATCGGAGGTCTCGGATTGCATTTCCCCGACCTGCGCGGACGCGTCGGAGGCCTCGGATAGCATATTCCCGGACTGCGCGAAGCCATCGGAGGCCTCGGATGGCACTTTCCCGGCTTGCGCGGACGTATCGGAGGTCTCGGACGGCATATTCCCGAAGTGCGCGAAGGCATCGGAGGTCTCGGAGGGCATATTTCCGGACTGCGCGAAGCCGTCGGAGGTCTCGGATAGCACTTTCCCGGACTGCGTGGACGCGTCGGAGACCTCGGACAGCGTATTCCCGACTTGCGCGGACGCGTCGGAGACCTCGGCTGGGTACTTTTGAATCGCCGTGAAGGAATCTTGCGCGCCACATTCGTTGCCGCAGTTTGTCGGGAACGAATGTCGCACACCACATTCGTTCCAAAGCCTTGTCGCGCTAGTATTTGCGACAATTTCAGCCGGGTGCTGTGTTCCCGTCGCCGCACATCGGGGGTATCATCGTTCTGCTTCGAGCAGTTGCATTATAGTCTTCGCACCATGTTCTTCTGCATGCGTGTACACGAACTTGCCCTCGTTGTCCCGTGCGTGTATGTCCGCGCGCGCCTTGATGAGCAGCCTCGCCACGTCCGTTGCCTTGTAATCCGCCGCAAATATCAGCGCGGTCCAGCCGTCATTGTTTGTTGCGTTTACGTCCGCGCCAGCCTCGATGAGCATTTCCGCCGCGTCCGCCGCATTTTCCCATGCCGTAAGCATGAGCGCGGTGTTGCCCTTGTTGTTCGTCGCGTCCAAGTCCGCGCCTGTCCCTATCAGCAGCCATACGAAGTCCGTTGTATTGCACTCTGCCGCGAACATGAGTGCGGTGTTGCCCTTGCTGTCCTTTGCGTTCACGTCTGCGCCCGCTGTTATGAGCAGTTCTGCCACGTCCGTCCCGTTTTTACGAGGTGCCGCGAGCATGAGCGCGGTGTTGCCCTCATCGTCCGTTGCATGTACATCCGCGCCCGCTTCTATGAGTAGCCGTGCGATGTCCGTTATATTGAACTGTGCCGCGATCATAAGGGCGGTCTCGCCATTGCCGTCCGTTGCGTTCACGTTTGCACCCGCTTCTATCAGCACGTTCGCCGCGTCATCCGCGTGGTGACTTGCCGCCTCCATGAGTGCGGTTTCGCCCCACTTGTCTTTTGCGTTCACGTTTGCGCCGTCGGCAATGAGCCGCGCCACTTCCTCGGCGTTGTTGTCCCTTGCCGCCGCTTTGAGGGCGTATGTCTTGTCCTTTTTCATGCTCAGGCACGATGTTGCCACCGCGCACAGCGCGAGCGCGGCGATGGCGATGATTGCTTTCTTTTTCATGTTAATGATTTCCTTCCAAGTTATTCTTTCGCGCCAGCGGCTTTGAGCAGTTCTGCCACGTCCGCCGCGTCGTGTTCTTTTGCAAGCATGAGCGCGGTTTTGCCTTTATCGTCCTGAGCGTTCACGTTTGCGCCCGCTTCGATGAGCAGACGTGCAATGTCTGCCGCATACCAATTTGACCTGGGTACCTTTATCACCAAATACATCAACGCTGTTCTGCCGATTATTTTATCTCGTGCGTTCACATCCACGCCAGCCTCTATGAGCAGTTCGGCAACGTCTTTTATTTTATTTACTGCCGCGAGCATCAGCGCGGTCATGCCGTCATTGTCCTGCGCGTTCACGTCCGCGCCCGCTTCGATGAGTAGCTTTGTGATATTTGAATCGTTCCAGCTTGCAGCGCGTATGAGCGCAGTCCTGCCGATGCTTTTATCCCGTGCATTTACGTCCGCGCCAGCCTCTATGAGCAGTTCGGCAACGTGTTTTGTTTCATTTGATGTCGCATACAGTAGCGCGGTCATGCCGTAATCGTTCGTTGCGTTCACGTCTGCGCCCGCTTCGATGAGCAGTCGCGCAATGCTCGCATACAAGGATGCTTCCACCGCCTCATACATGAGCGCGGTCATGCCGTCTTCGTTCTGTGCGTTTACGTCCGCGCCGGCGGCAATGAGCAGTTCTGCAACGTCTGTTGCGTTTGCCTCCGCCGCGACCATCAACGCCGTTTTGCCGATTTCGTTTTTTGTGTTTACGTCCGTGCCGTCCTCAATAAACCGTTTAACTTCTTCGACATCATTGTTTCGTGCTGCATCTAGAAACGCATCCAACATGTCCGACTTGTTTTTTATCAGTGCTATCACACCATCTGCTTCATGTTCTTCTGCAATCATGAGCGCAGTCCAATCATTATAGTTCTTTGCGTTAATGTCCGCTCCTGCCTCTATGAGCATCCTTGCAATATCCGCCGATTTGTTTTGCGCCGCGAATATGAGTGCGGTGTTGTCGTTGTTGTCTTTTTCGTTCACGTCTGCGCCGGCCTCTATGAGCCTTTGGGCTACATCGACATCATTTTGTTGCGCCGTGAACATGAGAGCCGTCATTCCTTGCTCGCCTCGTGCGTTTACATTCGCGCCTTTTTCTATGAGAATTTTTGCAACGTCCGGCGCATTGTTTTGAATTGCATATATGAGTGCGGTCTTGAACCTATGGTTTTTTGCGTTCACGTCCGCGCCTGCCTCTATGAGCAGTTTGGCAACGTTTTCCGCATTCTCTTGTGCCGCGAGCATCAGCGCGGTCTCGCCGTAATCGTTCCCTGTGTCTATGTAGTCGCTTGCTTCGATGAGCAGTGCTGCGACGTCCGTTGCGTTTTCTCGCGTTGCAAACATCAATGCCGTTAAGCCGTTATCGTTCTTTGCGTTCACGTCCGCGCCGTACTTTATGAGCAGTTTGGCGACATCTGCCGAGTTGTTCCGCGCGGCAAACATGAGTGCGGTCCAATCATTATGGTTCTTTGCGTTCACGTCCGCTCCAGCCTCTATGAGCAACCTTGCAACATCTTCCGCATTTTTTTGCGCCGCATGCATCAGTATCGTCATGGTGGAATTGGTCCTTGTGTTTACGTCCGTGCCGGACTTTATGAGTCGCCTCATTTTTTTTGCGTCATTGCTTTCCACCGCTTCAACAACTTCTCTTATATCCGCTTTCTTGCACGAAACAGCCAGCGCGCACGTCGCGCATAATGCGAGTGCAGAAATGGCGATGATGGTTTTCTTTTTCATGGTCATACTATTGCTCCTTGTTGCCGTCCGTTCTGCGGTATGATAGCACGGGCGGCGGCGGGGTGTCAAAGCGCGATTTTGGGAACGAATCTTGCGCACCAAATTCGTTCCTGCCGAATGCTGCGGACGAATTTCAGCCTGTTGCTGAGTCTGCGTCAATTGCCGTGAAGGAATTTTTCGCACCACATTCGTTCCCGCCGATTGTTGCGGACGAATTGCACCCCGTGCCGGCGTTCCCGTTAGGCGCGGGCGTTGAAAAAGCGGCGGAAAACGTGTATCATGCGGTATAGTTATGATATGGCACGGGAATGACCGCTCGTTCCCTGCCGTGCTACAGGAGTTTTTATGGCAGACACAATGCGCGTATTGGAGAAGAATCCGGCTTGGAACGGCCGGCGCGGGCCGGTCGTCCTCGTCATCATGGACGGGGTAGGCTACGGCAAGTTTGAGGAAGGGGACGCGGTAAAGGCATCCCGCATGAAGTACCTGGACTGGTTCACGGCGAACTGTCCGCACACGCAGCTCAAGGCGCACGGGACGGCGGTGGGGCTGCCGAGCGACGACGACATGGGCAACTCCGAGGTGGGACACAATGCCATGGGCTGCGGGCGCGTCTTTGCGCAGGGGGCGAAGCTCGTGGGGCAGTCGATCGAAAGCGGCGCGATGTTCGAGGGCGCAACCTGGCAGAAGCTCGTGGCGAACGTGAACGCAAAGGGCGCGACGCTGCACTTCATCGGCTTGGTGTCCGACGGCAACGTCCACTCGCATATCGACCACCTGAAGGCGATGGTCGCGCGGGCGGCAAAGGACGGCGTGAAGAAAGTGCGCGTCCACGCGCTGCTTGACGGCCGCGACGTTGACCCCACGTCCGCGCTCGACTACATCACGCCGCTTGAGCAGTTCCTCGCGGGATTCTCCGGATGCGACTACCGGATTGCGTCCGGCGGCGGGCGCATGTACCTGACGATGGACCGCTACAACGCGGACTGGAGCATGGTGGAGCGCGGCTGGAAGGCGCACGTTTTGGGCGAGGGGCGGCAGTTCGCGAGCGCGACGGAGGCGATCGAGACGTACCGCGCGGAAGTGCCGGGGCTGCTCGACCAGGACATGCACGAATTCGTCATCGCGGAGGGCGGCAAGCCGGTCGGCACGATTGACGACGGCGACAGCGTGATTTATTTCAATTTCCGCGGCGACCGCGCGCTTGAGATGACCCGGGCGTTCGAGACCCCGGCGGGCGGCGACCTGCCGTTTGAGCGCGGGCGCGTTCCGGCGGTGGAGTACGCGGGCATGATGGAGTACGACGGCGACGCGCACGTTCCCGCGCAGTACCTCGTGAACCCGCCGAGCATTGACCGCACGATGGGCGAGTACCTCACCAAAAGCGGCGTGCGCCTGCTCGCGATCTCCGAGACGCAGAAATACGGGCACGTGACCTATTTCTTCAACGGCAACCGGCAGGGCAAGTTTGACGAGAAACTGGAGGACTACATCGAAGTGCCGAGCGATGTCGTGCCGTTTGAGCAGCGTCCCTGGATGCAGTGCGCGGAAATCACGGACAAGGTGATTGAGGCGATTAAATCCGGCAAGTACGACCATATCCGCCTGAATTTCCCGAACGGTGACATGGTGGGGCATACGGGCGTGTTCAACGCGGTCGTCTGTTCGATGGAGGGCATGGACTTGCAGCTCGGTCGGCTCAAGGCGGCGATTGACGAGGCGGGCGGCATCCTGTGCCTCACCGCCGACCACGGCAACAGCGATGATATGTACGAGCACGCCAAGGACGGCAGCGTCAAGACGGACAAGGCGACCGGCGAGCCGAAGGCAAAGACGAGCCACAGCCTGAACCCCGTGCCGGGCATCATCTACGACCCCGAATATAAAGGCGAGTACGACCGCACGAAACTCAATGACGGGCTGGGCATCTCCAGCTGGCCGGCAACGCTCATGCAGCTGATGGGCTACGTCCCCCCGGCGGACTACGACAAGAGCATGCTGATCATGCAGTAGACGAAAAAACAGCCGCCTGTGAAAGCAGGCGGCTGTTTTTTTGCGCGGGCGGGGTGTTCAGTTCATTTTGGCGGCTATTTTTCAAAATACGCTTTCAGCGTTGCGTACATCTTGGCGAGTATTTTGTGTTCTTCGATGATATTGTTTTTTTCTTCTGGTGCATTCTGCGTTTCGGTCGAGGCAAAAAAGGCGGCTGGCTCTACAGAAAGAACGGTTGCCATGGTGATAATCAGGTCGAACGATGGCTTTGCGATGCCGCACTCAATGTTGCCGATCGTGCCGGTCGCGACGTTGCATGCTTCCGCAAACTGCGCCTGGGAAAAGCCTTTTTTATGGCGAAGATACTTTACGTTTGTTACAAAGTCTCTCTGATATTTATCCATATTTTATCAGTATAAAGTGCACTTTTTACCATTGAAATAATATTTAATTGGCAATATAATCATGTTTATCAATTAAATTGAGTGAGCGTTGACGGAAAGAAGATGACACGGCATAGAGTGCCGGTAGGCGTGGTTGAGCCGGACAGAGAAAAACAGAAACTCCTTGCGAAAGTCATTTTGTGTCGCTGCGCAAAAAAGGCGGGCGACGACAATCTTTTTGGAACAAGAATTGAAGAGCGCGGCACAATTTGGTACAGGACGTGGAGCTTTAAAATCAGCGAACGAAAGGCAAAGAATGAAGGCTGGCATTCGCAAAAAATTGCCAGCTCGATGAATGCCGCGCAGGGCTACAACGGCTGCCCGTTTTGCGGCGGATTTTCGCTGGCACAATGCGGGGCGTGTGGAAAAATGTTTTGCTTCGGAAACGAAATTTCTGCAAACCAAAAGCAACTCGAAATGAAATGTCCGTGGTGCGCAAAAATCAGCGTGTATCAGACTGCGGAGACATTTGAAATTCAAAGCGGAGAAATGTGATGGAATTCAAGAAGGGCGAACGGGTAAAACTTGAGGGCGGAAAAGTCGCCGTGGTAAAAGAAAAACTCGGCGAAGGCGGGCAGGGCATTGTTTATAAAGTGGAAGCCGACGGAAAACCGTATGCGCTGAAATGGTATACGTGTCGGTTCAAGAATCCGAAAAAATTCCGCAGCAATTTGAAGTCGAACATTGATTGCGGTGCGCCCGACGAAAAATTCCTGTGGCCGAAATTCCTTACGGAAGAACGGGACGGCTCGTTCGGATATGTGATGGATTTGCGCCCGAAAGAATTTTCTGATTTTTCCGACATCCTGAACAATAAAATCAGATTCACTTCAACCGAAAAAAGCATCCTTGCCGCGCTCAACATAACGAATGCATTTCGCGAATTGCATCGAAAAGGCTTGAGCTACCAAGATTTGAACGACGGGAATTTTTTTGTGAACGTCAAAAACGGCGAAGTCTTGATTTGCGACAACGATAATGTTACTCCGGGCGGAATGAAAAATCCTGGTAATGTCGGCGGAAAGCCTGGCTACATGGCACCCGAAGTTTTCCGGGGCGCTGCGTTTCCCGGCGTTCTGACGGACAACTATTCGCTCGCCGTGATTTTGTTCAAACTGTTCTGCCGGCACGATCCGATGATGGGCGGCGCGTTTGTGAAAAGCGTCTGCATTACGGAGCGGCGCGAAATGGAATTGTACGGCACGAATCCCGTTTTCATTTTTAACCCGAACGATGATTCGAACCGTCCTGTTCCGGGAGTCCATCCGAATCCGCTCAAACTGTGGCCGAGGCTTCCGCAGTATATCCGCGACGCTTTTGTAAAGTCGTTTGTTGACGGAGTCAAAGATTCCAACGAGCGACTGCCCGACAACGAATGGCAAAAAAAGTTGGTGCGCTTTCTTGACGAAATGATGCTCTGCCCGATTTGTGGAAGCGAGCACATGATTTACAAATTTGAAAAAGGCAATGAAATGAAATTCGGCTGCGGGCACAGTTTCAGCTATCCGCGGACTTTGAAAAGCAAGGGCTATGAAATCGCGCTGTTCCCCGGGCAAAAAATCCGCGCCTGCCATATTGTGGAAAAAAGCGACGACTTTCAAAAAATCGAAGGCGAGGTGATTATGAACAAAAACAATCCCGCATTGTGGGGAATAAAAAATTTGGGCGATGTCGTATGGACGTTCATTGCGGGCGGCGAGGCAAAAACCGTCGGGAAGAATTCGGTCCTGCCGATTGCGACCGATATGGAAATACATTTCAACGGCGTAGATGCCAAGATTGTGTTGTAAAAATAAAATCATGGAGGCAAAAAAATGGGAATGTTCGATGATGTGGAAGGAATTGTAAAAAGGCAGATGGTTTTGTTTTTTATCGTTGACTGTTCGGGCAGCATGATGGGAACAAAAATCACTGCGGTGAATCAGGCGGTGCGGGAT
>CAMWTK010000074.1 GCA_947177175.1 uncultured Treponema sp. | reverse complement strand
GCGGCTCGTCCGTGAGGGCGTGGGCTACCTGCTCACGTTCGGCGGCATCATCGGCATTGTAGTATGTCGTTCTTTTTTTGTCGTGAGTAATTTACGCACGGTTTTTAGAATATGCGTGAGTATAAGCGCGGGACTGCGGGGGAAATGACCCGGTTTCGGTAGCGTCTTTCGGCGGGATATGGTATACTGCTCCGTATGAGGGTGCTTGGCATTGAGTCGTCCTGCGACGAGACGGCGTGTGCTGTCGTTGAGGACGGGAAGAAAATACTCAGCAACGTGGTCGCCACGCAGATTCCGTTCCATCAGGTGTATCAGGGCGTCGTGCCGGAGATTGCGAGCAGGAAGCATGCGGAATGGATTCTGCCCGTGGTGCGGCAGGCGCTGGCAGAGGCGCGGCTGACCATGGACGATGTGGATGCGGTTGCCGCGACGAACCGTCCCGGCCTGATGGGAAGCCTTTTGGTGGGGCTGACGTTCGCCAAGACGCTCGCTTGGGCGGCGGGCAAGCCGTTCGTCGCCGTGAACCACATGCTCGGGCATCTGTATGCGGCGCATTTGCAGGACGACATTCCCTATCCGTATGTGGGGCTGCTCGTGAGCGGCGGGCATTCGATTATCGCCCGCGTGGACGGCTTTGACGACTGGGAGATCCTCGGCACGACGGTGGACGACAGCGTGGGCGAGGCGTTCGACAAGGTGGCGAAATACTACGGGCTGGGCTATCCCGGCGGAGCGGTCATCGATAGGCTGGCAAAGAACGGCGACGCGCGCGCGTTCTCATTCCCCGTGCCCAAGCTGGACAAGCGCGACGGGCACCGCTACGATGTGTCGTTCAGCGGGCTGAAGACGGCGGTCATTCATCAGGCGGATCAGTTTTTGAACGCGGGCTATGAGCGGACGGCGGAGAACATCTGCGCCTCGTTCCAGGAGACTGCCTGCCGCACGCTGACGAGCCGCCTGTTCCGTGCGGTGGACGACACGGGGCTGAAGACGGTGGTGGCGGGCGGCGGCGTGGCGGCGAATTCGCGGCTGCGCGCGCTGCTGGCGGAGCGGACGGACATCCGCTGCGTGTTCCCGCTGCTGTCATTGTGCGGCGACAACGGCGCGATGATTGCGGGCGTGGCGTATCATCTGCTGCGGCGCGGCGACCGCAGCGGCTGGGATACGACGGCATGTGCGCGGATTGCGCAGTTCAAGCGCGGGCTTGCCAATCTGGAAGCGTTCGGGAGGAGATAGCATGGCATTGCCTTATGCATCGACGGATATTATCCTGTTCATCGTGGCGGGGCTGCTGTTTTTTATCGGCGTGGTGGGCTGCATTATTCCGAGCTTGCCGGGTACGCCGCTGTGCTGGGGCGCGCTGCTGTGCGTGTCGTTCACGACGGTCTGCACGGTGTCATGGACGGTGCTTGTCATACTGGCAGTCGTCACGGCGGCCGTGGAAATCGTGAACAATATCATTCCCGCCATGTTCGCGCGGCGGGCGGGCGGGTCAAAGGAAGCGTCCTGGGGATCAATCATCGGCACGTTCGTCGGGCTGCTCGGTCTGGGCGTGGGCGTGTTCCTCGGCGCATTTCTGGGCGCGTTCATCGGCGAGCTGATTCATGACGACCGGCGCGTGGGTCATGCGCTTTCGGTCGCGCTGTGGTCGTTCCTCGGCTTCATTACGGGCGTGGGTCTGCGCCTGCTGACGGCGTTCGCGATTATCCTTGTCGCGGTGCGGGGCTTTTCGTCCGGCGGTGCTGCGGTCATCGTGTAGGAAAGGACGGTGCGATGCTAGTGCGTGAATTGCCTGAAGCCGTGCGCGGGTGCGGCGCGGAACGGGGGGGGTATAATTGTATGGCAAGCGTGACGTTTTCGGCTGCGTCTGCGGAAACTCGGCGCGCCCCGCAGGAAGTGACGGCGGGTCACCGGCACCTGACGGACGATGAGATCGGGATTCTGCGCTCGAACGGCAACCGCAACGCGGACGACACCTGGCAGAACGTGTGGGTGCGCGCCGGTGAGGGCGCGTTCGACGCGCGGCGGATTGTCGGCTGCGAGATCCGCGGCTTTCTGGTCGTCGGGCGGCTCGTTTCGGCGACGGTGCAGTTCCACGACCTCGTGCTTGAGACAGGCTTGTATCATTCCTACCTTGAGGACGTGGTGACCGGCGACGACGTGGTGGTGCGCAACGTGGCGTATCTTTCCAACTACCGGCTGGCGAACCGCGTCATGCTGTTCAACGTGCAGGAGATGAGCTGCACCAACCACGCGAAATTCGGCAACGGCATTCTGAAAGCGGGCGAGAGCGAGAGCAGCCGCATTTGGATCGGCGTGGGGAACGAGAACGACGCGCGCGCGGTGCTGCCGTTCGAGCAGATGATTCCCGCCGATGCGTTCCTGTGGTCGCGCTACCGCGATGATCCGCTGCTGCTTTCCCGCTTCGTGGCGATGACGGAATACGGGCAGGGCAAGACGCTCGACACCTACGGCATGGTGGACGACGACGCGGTGATCAAGAACAGCACGCTGCTCAAGGACGCGAAAATCGGGCGGAACGCCTATATCAAGGGCGCGTTCAAACTGAAGAACATCACGATCCTTTCTTCTCCCGACGAGGTGAGCCAGATCGGCGAGGGCGTGGAGCTGGTGAACGGCATTGTGGGCTACGGGAGCCGCGTCTTCTACCAAGCGGTGGCGGTGCGATTCGTCATCGGCAGGAACTGCCAGCTCAAGTACGGCGCGCGGCTGCTCAACTCGGTGCTGGGCGACAACTCCACCGTGTCGTGCTGCGAGATTCTGAACAACCTCATCTTCCCGTTCCACGAGCAGCACCACAACTCGTCGTTCCTCATTGCGAGCACGATTGGCGGGCAGAGCAACATTGCCAGCAACGCGACTATCGGCTCAAACCACAACTCGCGCTCGCCCGACGGCGAGATGATCGCGGGGCGCGGATTCTGGCCGGGGCTGTGCTCGGATTTCAAGTACAACAGCCGTTTCGCCAGTTTCGTGCTTGTCGCCAAGGGCAGTTATCAGCATGAGCTGAACGTGGAGTACCCGTTTTCGCTCGTCGCCACCAACGGCGTGAACCGCCCGGTCAGCATTATTCCGGGCTACTGGTTCATGTACAATATGTACGCCATCGCGCGGAACAAGTCAAAGTTCCAGAAGCGCGACAAGCGCGCGGTGAAAGTGCAGCGCATTGAGACCGACCCGTTCGCGCCCGACACGATGCAGGAAGTGCTTGCCGCCATTCAGCGCATCGTCGAGCTGACGGGACGCTACCTCAAGGCGCAGGGGGACAAAACCGCGCTCGCCGCCGTCACGGACGACGCGCTGTTCCAGGCGGCAAAGGATTTCCTGCACCAGAATCCCGACGCGCAGTTCGTGCTGGAGGACGCGCGCTGCCAGAAAAAATACGGCGCGCTCATCTACAAGCCCGTGCGCGGCTACCGCGCCTACCGCAAGATCCTCAAGTATTTTGCCGCCGCCACGCTCGTCGAATACTGCGCGCTGCGCCATATCCCCGTGCTCACGCAGGCGGAGCTGGAGCGAATCCGCGCGCTGCCGCTGTACACGGCATGGCTGAACGTGGGCGGGCAGATTATGAGCGAGGCGCAGGTGGACGAGCTGCTGGAGCATATCAGGTCGGGGGCGATTTACACATGGGAGCAGGCGCATGCGTTCTATGAGGAGAGCAGCTGCCTGTATCCCACGTACAAGACGACCTACGCGCTCTACCTGCTGGAGCAGCTCTATTCCCGCCCGCTTTCGGCGTTCACCGCGGAGATTTACGAGGACATCCTTGCGGACGTGACGGCAATCAACGACGAGATGTATGCGTCCGCGCTCGCGTCACGGGAAAAAGACTACGACGACTATTTCCGCTCAATCACGTTCCGGAACAAGGCGGAGCAGGAGGCCGTTGTCGGCTCAATCGAACACAACGATTTCTTGCAGGAGCTGAAGCCGCAGATAGAGGCGTTCAACACGGATTTGCAACGCCTGTTTGTCGGGTTGCAGTGAGGGGACGCGGGAGTAATAAGCGGGGGCTTCCCGCACGTTTCCAAGGCAAGCAGTTCCAATTTCAAGTGAGAAAAAGCCCACACGAAAAAAAGAGAGTCCGCGTTCATTAACAAATATTTTTTGTATGATGCTTTTAGTCCGCGCGATGCAGAACACCCTAGTGGAAAAGTTTTTCACCTCTTGTCGGTTATGCCCCTACCGCAAATACAAATACGCCGTCTCTGCGCCGTTGCGGTTGTCAAAGTAGACGTTGGTCATGTCCCAGCGGTTCTGCAACGCGAAGAAACTGCGGCCGCGCACCAGGTAGATGACCGGGCACTGCTCAAGGATAATCTGCTGGTACTCGTCCCAGTACGGCTTTGCCCTGTCATACTCCACGATGCAGCTCGCCTCGTGGTAGAGGTAGTCGATGCGCGCCTCCCAGTCGGTGGCGGGCGACGGCTGGAGCGGATACCACAGGTGCAGGTTCCCGTCGCTCACCCACACGTTGCTCCCCTGCGTGGGGAACACCGACCCGCCGGAAAACCCGATGATGATTGACTGCCAGTCGTAGCTGCCCATCAGCTGCTCCACGAGTTTCTGGAAGTCCGTGGGGCGCGGCGTGACCGTGATGCCCTCTTTCCGGCACTCGTCCACAATAATCTGCGCGATGTCGCTCAGCACCGCCCCGCCGCCCGAAGAGAACGTGAGGTCGAACGAAACCCGGTTGCCGCTCCCGTCGTACAGAAAGCCGTCGTCGCGCCGGACGAATCCCGCCTGCGCGAGCAGCCGCCGTGCCTGCGCGTGGCTGTAGCGGTACTGCAGGATGATATTCTCGTCGTAGTATTTGTTCGCCGCGGGAAAGAACGTGTAGGTCGGCTCGCCCAGCCCCCGGTACGTCTGCTGGATAATGCGCTCGCGGTTCAGCAGGCAGCTCATCGCCTGCCGGAATTCCTTTGTGGTAAACCAGGCATAGTACGGCTCGTCCCTGTTCTGCGGATTCTGATTGAACGACCAGAACGACGCGCTCATCGCGCCGTCCGCGTTGAACACCGTGTAGCCGTCCACGCCCGCGTCCGCAACCGGCTCGCCGTCCGCCGTGAGCGCGTTGCGCGCGCCCGCCACCGCGTCCTCCAGCTGTTCGGGACTGGGGCTGAAATCCTCGATTTTTCCCTGCTTGAACAGCAGATAGCCCGTGTTCGTGTCGCCCACGATCTGGCAGACGCGCTCTTCGGGGTAATAATGGCTCTCGCCGTTCGCGTCCTTGTCCCAGAAATCGGGATTGCGCCGGTACACCAGCCGCTGGCTGGGCGTGTACGATACCAGAAAATACGGGCCGCAGCTGGGAATGTCGCGCGGGTCGGCGGCAACGGTGAACAGCTTCTTGACGGCATCCGCGCCGCCGCGCTCCTTTGCCGGCCGGTACAGGAACGCCGGGCCAAAGTCCATGTTCGTGCTCAGAATCGGCTCGGCGACGATGCGCGGGAAATGAAAGACGAACCGCGCGTCGTCGATTTTTTCGATCGTGATACGCGCCTCCGTGCCGTCCTCAAGCGGCATGAACTGCGCGTTGTACGCCGACGAACCGCATGCCTCGTCGCCGCAAATCTCGTCGTACCAGAACACCACGTCGTCGCTCGTCACCTTCACGCGCGGCCGCCCGTCAGCGAATGACCACCAAGCATCGTCACGGATCGTATAGATAACGTCCAGCGTGTCGTTCGCCTCGTCAATGTCGATGACGAACGACGCGATGTGCGGCTTCCAAGCGCGGGCAACGATGTCGTAGTCGGCAAGGTACTGGTGCAGCGGCGAAAGCACGCTCATGGTCGCCGCGTCCTTTTCGGCAATCAGCAGGTTGAAGCTCTTGGGATCTGCCAGGCAGAACTCGTGGTACGTGCCGCCCGGAACGCCCGGCACAAAATGGTTGTCCGTGTTGGGACGACGCACCGTCTTTTCGATCAGCTCGTTGGACAGCGACGCACGCGCCGCCTCAATCTCGGAAAGCGTCATCTCGGGCGCACGGTAGCATGACACGGCGCACGCGAGCAGCGGCAGAACGGACAGGAGACACGGCCGCGCCATTTACGCGCGCCCCGCCAGAATCTCCCGCGCCCGCGCCATGGCAAGGTCAATGTGGGCGCAGACATTCTCGCGGCCGAGCTTGTCGAGCAGCCCCATTTTCTCGCACAGCAGGTACGGCTGCGTGTGGATGCCCGACAGCACAATCTGCACGCCCTTCTTGTCGCAGCTCGCCTTTGCCTGCTCCAGCGCACGGATGCCGCCCGCGTCAAGGTACATCGTGTTGCGCATACGGAGCACGAGCACCTTGTACGCGAGGTTCGCCTGCGTCACCGCCACCTCGAATTTGCGCACCGTGCCGAAGAAGAGCGGGCCGTCAATCTCATAGACCATCACGCCCGCCGGAACGTCCAGCTTCTCGCTGTTCTCATAGTCGCCGTCCACCCGGTTGATGCCCACGCCGTCGGTCAGGTTCTCGCGCTTTGCCTGCACCTCGCTCAGGTCGCACATCTTCTTGATGAAGAAGAACGCCGCCACGCCCAGGCCAACCTCAATCGCCACCGTCAGGTCGATGAACACCGTGATCAGGAACGTGACCGTCAGCACGCAGATGTCCGTCAGCTCGCCGTGCGCGAGCGCGCGGATCGCCCGGAAGCCCGCCATGTTCCACGCCACGTGAATCAGCACCGCCGCCAACGCCGCCATGGGAATGTAGACCGCAAACCGACCCAAAAACAGCAGGATAAGCAGCAGCATGAGCGCGTGGACAATGCCGGCAACGGGAGTGCGGCCGCCGTTCTTGATGTTCGTCGCCGTGCGGGCAATCGCGCCCGTGGCAGGAATGCCGCCGAACAGCGGCGACACGATGTTCGCAATGCCCTGCCCGATCAGCTCCGTGTCGGAATCGTGCTTGTCGCCCGTCATGCCGTCCGCCACCACCGCGCTCAGCAGCGACTCAATCGCCGCCAGCACCGCAATCGAAACCGCCGTCGGAAAAAGCGCGCGGATCGTGGAAAGGCGGAAGTCGGGCAGTTTGGGCGCGGGCAGCGACGACGGAATCGCGCCGTAGCGGCTGCCGATCGTGTCAGTCTCCCACCCGAACGCCTGCCGCAGGACCACCGTCGCCACCGTCGCCAGCACGATGACAATCAGCGACCCCGGAATGCGCTGGCTGATTTTGGGCCAGACGAACAGGACGACCAAGCTCACCGCCGCCACCGCCAGCGAATACGGATTGACCGCGCCGATATTGAGCGCATACGTATGGATTTTCCCCAAAAAGTCGCCCGGCATCTTGTCGAACCCGTCGGGGAACTGCGTAATCGCCAGCCCCAGGAAGTCGCCCACCTGCCCCGCCGCAATCGTCACCGCAATGCCCGCCGTAAAGCCCGTCACGATCGTGTACGGAATGAATTTGACCAGCCCGCCCATCTTGAACGCGCCGAGCAGGATCAGCAGGATGCCCGCCATGACCGTGGCCGTGGCAAGCCCCGCAATGCCGAATTCGGCGACCACCCCGTAGACAATCACCGCGAACGCCCCCGTCGGCCCGCCAATCTGCACCGTGCTGCCGCCGAACGCGCTGATACAGAACCCCGCGACAATCGCCGTGAACAGCCCCGCCTCCGGCTTCACGCCGCTGGCAATGGCAAACGCAATGGCGAGCGGCAACGCCACGATTCCCACGATAATGCCGGCAATCACGTCCCCGGCAAACGTCCTCGCTGAATACGACTTCAGACTGACCAGTAACTGCGGTTTGAACATACTGCTTCGTTCCTCTGCGGTCAGTATAACAGAAAACGCAGCGTTGGAACAGTGGCGGGGGAAGTCTCCCCCTCGCTCCCAAGGCAAGCCTTGTCCGCTACCCCCTCTCCTAGGGGCGCTGCCCCTAAAACCCCGTGTTTTTTATCGCTTGAAAGCGATGGGAACGTTCTTGGGAGAGGGGAACCCCTCTACTTCCGAAGCGGGGTTTCCCCTCTCCCAAACCCTCACCCTTTCCCAGCACGGCTTAGGGCTGACCGCCCTAAGAACCCGCTTCGTTTTTTGCTCGCTCTTGCATTGGGGAAGCGACAAATTTTTGTTTGTTGCTCGTTTTCGCGTTAGGGAAGCAAAAAACTTTTGTTTGTTGCTTACTTTTGCGTTGGGCGGACAACAAATTTTTATTTTTTGTTCACTTTCGCGTTGGGGGAGCAGCAAATTTTTGTTTGTTGCTTGCTTTCGTGTTGGGGAAGCA
>CAMWTK010000073.1 GCA_947177175.1 uncultured Treponema sp. | reverse complement strand
ACAATATTCCCGGTGGATTACCGATAATCTGGCGGGCGGCTGCGTTTATCCAATTGAAAAAAACGCGGAAATGCGCTTTACTGGAACGGCGAGGTGTGCGATGAAAAAGAGTATCAGCGGGAAAGTCCGCGAGGTGTTTGATCTGGAGGACGGGCGCATGGTGATCGTGACGACCGACCGTATTTCGGCGTTCGACGTGATCCTGCCGACGATGATTCCGGGCAAGGGCAAGGTGCTGAACGCGCTTTCGGCATTCTGGTTCGACTATACCAAGGACATCGTGGGGAATCACTTGATTTCGTCGGACTTGCGCGACATGCCTGCCGAATTCCAAAAGCCCGAATATGAGGGGCGCACGGTTTTGGTCAAGAAGCTCAAGATGATTCCGTATGAGGTGATCGTGCGCGGCTATATGTTCGGCAGTATGTACGACGCGCTCAAGAGCGGCAACCTGCCCGACGGCGTTCGTTTTGACCGCGACTATGACCTTGCCGAGCGGCTTGACGCGCCGATTGTCACGCCTTCGACGAAGGCGCAGGAGGGGCATGACGTGAACGTGTCGCTCGCGTATATGCGGGATGACATCGGCGCGGATTTGGCGGGGCAGATTGAGCGGGCCGCGCTCGCCCTGTACGGCAAGGCGTACGATCATGCGTACAAAAACGGCATTATCATTGCGGACACCAAATTCGAGTTCGGGCTGGACGATGACGGCGCGCTCGTGCTTGCGGACGAGGTGCTGACCCCCGATTCGAGCCGCTTCTGGAACCGGGAGACGTATGCGGTGGGGACGAGCCCTGCCAGCTACGACAAGCAGTTCGTGCGCGACTGGCTCAAGGCGAACGGGCTTGCCGGTGACCCGAACATCACGGGCATTCCGGCGGACGTGGTGGCGAAGACCGCCGAGATTTATGCGGAATGCGAGCGGAAAATCTGCGGGAACTGAGGGTCATCAGCATGAACGCTGCCGCGCCGGGCACGCTGAACGACGTGCTGCGCGCGGAGATTCCTGCCCGCCTGTGCCGGGACGTTTCAAACGGCAAGATACGGCGGCTCATCATGGCGGGCGCGGTGCGCTTGAATGGCGTACCGTGCCGCAATCCGTCCGCGCCGGTGCGCGCGGGTGCGTCCGTTTCCGTGCGGGTCGATGTCGGCAAGCTGTTTTATGAGAAGCCGGCCAATGACATCGCCTTTGAGCTGACGGCGCGTGACGTGCTGTATGAGGACGAGTTCCTCATCGTGGTGAACAAGCCCGCGTGCTTTCCCACGGAGGCCGGTATGGTCGCCAGCCGCGACAACCTGCATACGGCGGTCGTGCGTTATTTGTTTGCGAACGCGCGCCGTTCGCACCCGAACCTGCGCAATCCGCCTTACGCGGGCATCATGCACCGCCTTGACCACGGGACGAGCGGGGTCATTCTGTTTACCAAGACGCGGGAAGTCAACGCCGCCTGCCACGCATTGTTCGAGGAGCGCGTCGCGCAGAAGACGTACCGTGCCGTGGTGAGTCCGGTGCCGCGCCGCATGCGCTGTTCGGTGGAGATGTTCATGGGCAGAATCAGCCCCAAGTCGCAGCCGGCAAAATGGGGCGCGGTTGCGGAGCGGGACGGCGGCGTGTACGCGCGGACGGATATTTCGGTTGTGGCGCACGGCGAATGCGGCGGAAAGCCCGTCGCGTTCGTGGAATGCCGCCCGCACACGGGCAGGACGCACCAAATCCGGGTGCATTTGGCAAGCCTTGGCGCGCCGATTCTGGGCGACGTGCTGTACGGCGGGCAACCGCACACGCGCGTCATGCTGCACGCGCAGACGCTATCGTTCCCGCATCCCGTGACGCACGAGCCGATTTCCATAACCGCCCCGTTGCCCGACGGCTTCGATGTGTGAGCAGTGGTTTGCATTCGGCTGTTGCAGACGTACCTCATGATGCGGCGGAAAACAATACGTTGCGGAAGCGCGGAATGTATGCTACACTGACTGCAACCTGAAAACAAGGAGGAACCTTATGGCAAAAGGGCTGAAAGGCTTGGACTGGATTGTCAAGATTATTCTGGTAATCATCTATGACATCTACGGCATTCTTCGTCGTCTGACGAGCGGCAATGTCGTGGGAATCATCGTCGGCATCGTCCAGATTGTTACGTTCAATCTGTTCGGCATTCTGTGGCTGGTCGATCTGATTACCGTGCTGCTCAAAAAAGACGTCACATTCCTGGCATAACGCCGGCCTGCGGGTTTCTCCGGGAACTTGCGGGCTTCTCACCTTGACCAAAATCCTTGAATAGTTTATGATAGTCTCCTAGTCTACACTGGTAGCACTATGCACGTTTACATATTTTAGGCTTTGTCCTATGGAGGAATATCGTGGTCAAAATCAGACTCAAGAAATTCGGTACGAAGAAGCGACCTTTCTATCGTATCGTCGTTCAGGATGTCCGCAAACCGCGCGATGGCACGACCATCGAAGAAATCGGGACGTATGCTCCTATTTCTGCGGAAGGGCAGCAGGTTTCTTTTAACGAGGAACGCGCAAAGTATTGGATGAGCGTCGGCGCGCAGCCGACCGACACCGTAAAGAAGCTTTTCGGCAAAAAAGGTCTTACCAAATAAGTTGCGGGAGTAGCGGGGAATGGAAAAAGACCTGATTGAATACATTGCGAAATCATTGGTCGATGATCCCAGTGCAGTCTCGGTGAACGAAACCGAAGGCGAACGCGGTCCGGTACTGGAACTGCGTGTTGCCCAGGGTGATATTGGTAAGGTTATCGGCAAATATGGCCGTATTGCGAAAGCGTTGCGCACCGTTCTGTCAGCTTCGGCAAGCAGGGAAGGCAAGCACTACAGCCTTGACATCCTTGACTGATCGGCTTTCAGTGTTCTGATGAACGAACGGTTTGTGGTCGGCATTATCCGTGGCTCGCATGGGGTGACGGGTAATTGTAAAGTGGAGAGCACTTCCGGCGAATTCGGGCATTTTGCGCGGATGACCGAGGTGACTTTGAGGAATGGCAGGACTGGTATCGAATCGCTCCATAAAATAGAGCGCGTGACGGTCAGCGGTCAGACCTTGCTGATGAAACTTGCAGGAATTGACACGCCCGAAGCAGTTAAGAAAATCAACGGGTGTGAGATAATCGTTCCGCGCGAGTTTGCGTGTCCGCTGGATGAGAACAGCTGGTACGTAGAAGATCTGAAACAGTGTGCTCTTGTCTATCCGAAAGATGGCTGGGGCAAAGACGGGTTGGAAGCAACGACTTCTCTTGCTGCATTGGTTACAGTGGGAACGGTCACAGACGTATTGGAAGGCGGTACAGGAAATCTCTTGCAGATTAAACTTGCCGAGGACTGTACGCTGCTTGCGGAGCACGTGAGGTTCACCGCAGACGGAAAGACGCGCACGGTATTGGTGCCGTTCAAGGATGCGTTTGTCGGTGAAGTTGACATTGCGCGCAGGCAGATACAGTTGATGCACCTCTGGATTCTGGAGTAATTCCATGAAATTTACCGTGCTGACCTTATTTCCCGAAATTCCGCGCGCCTTTTTTGAAGCCTCAATCATGGCGAAGGCGGTTGAGCGGGGAATTATTGCCTACGATTTGGTGCATATCAGGGATTTTGCCTTTGATAAGCACAAGACGTGTGACGACAAACCGTATGGCGGCGGGGCAGGACAACTGCTGTTGCCCGAGCCGCTCGGACGTGCGCTTGACAGCGTGCAGGCTTACAAGAAACACGTGATTTACGTCACGCCATCTGGCAAGCCGTTCACGCAGCGCAAGGCGCAGGAATTGAGTCAGAAAGACGAGATCGTCCTTGTTTGCGGTCGGTACGAAGGCATCGACCAGCGGATTATCGATTTGTACGTGGACGACGAAATCTCCGTGGGGGATTATGTGTTGTCCAGCGGAGAGGTGGCGGCGACGGTCATCATCGATGCGGTGTATCGCTTGGTGGACGACGTTATCACGCACGAATCGTTGGACGAAGAAAGCTATGCTGACGGACTTTTGGAATACCCGCAGTACACTCGTCCGGCTGTGTACCGGGGCATGGTAGTTCCCGAGGTGCTGACCAACGGAAACCATGAGCATATCCGGAAGTGGCGGCTGAAAAAGCGGTTGCAGAAGACGTTGGCGAACAGACCTGATCTGGTTGCCGCGGCTCGTCTGCACGGAACGCTCGGTTCGGAAGCCGAAAAAATGATTGAGGAACTGACGGAACAGTGCTTTGAGAAGCATCTGGACCGAAAGAAACGCCGCCGCGCACGTGCGCGGGCGGTTCAAGGAGAACATGATGGACTTGATTAAGACCATAGAAGAGCAGCAGAAAACAGAAGGCGCGCTGAATTTCAGCGTTGGTGATACGGTGAAAGTGCACTTTGAGATTATCGAAGGCAAGACGAAGCGCATTCAGGTGTATGAGGGCGTTGTCATTGCCATCAAGAACACGGGCGTGCGCAAGACGTTTACCGTCCGCAAGATTTCTTACGGCGTGGGCGTGGAGCGCGTGTTCCCGGTGTACAGCCCGCGCGTGGTGCGCGTTGACGTGGTGCGCGTCGGCAAGGTGCGCCGCTCAAAGCTGTACTATATCCGCGATAAGGTCGGCAAGGCGGCGAAGGTGAAGGAACTGCTGGGCGCACAGGCGACCGCGTATCTGGAGCGTTCCCGCGCCGCTACGCAGGCAAAGATTGCCGCCGAACAGGCGCGCAAGGCTGCATCAGAATCGGCAGAGCAGAACGAAGCCGCGGCAAAATAAAAGCGTAGCCGTCCGGGTGTGCCGTCAGGCGGCAATAATCAGTACAATCCTGTTGGCATGAATATGACCTCCGATGCATACCGCGTCGGGGGTTATTTTTTGTGGCGGATATGCTATAGTATCCGTATGGCTTCCGTGCGTATCGTCTCTCAGACACCCCAATCTTCTCAGGCGGGTGCACGTCCGGCTTTGCAGGCGGGCAGCGTGGTGACCGTGCGCGTGTTGCGGCAGACGGGCGTGGGGCAGTATGTCGTCTCGGTTGCGGGGCAGCAGGTTTCCGTGCGGTCGCAGGTGTCTTTGCAGGCGGGCGCGGTGTTCAGCGCGACTATTTCCGTGCGCGACGGGCAGGTGTTTTTTTCGCCGGTCGGTGCGCCGGGAGCGCCGAAGCCGCTCGTGAGCCAGTTTTCGGCATTTCCGCTCCAGGCGGACGGGGAACACTCGCTGGCCTCATTGCTCGCGTCGCTCGGTCTGCCTGCCACTGCGGAGAGTTTCCGGCTTTTGCAGTTTGCCGAAAGCATGGGCATGAAGATTGACATGCGGCAGTTGCGCCGGGCAGTGGCGGCGGCAAAAACGGCAGGTGGCGGCGAGGAGTCTGCGCAACTGGCGTTGGCATTGGACGAAAAAGGTGCAAGCGTAGAAGCGGTTCGGTTGCTTTCTGACGGCAGGGGAAGCGGTTCTCGGCGGCGGGATAGCGGCGGACAGGAACATGATCCGCAGGACGACGAGGATTCGGCTGAGGAGCGTTCGGATTCCGTCGGCGAGACGGGGCATTCGGCGGAGCGGGAGCAGCCTGCCGACGAACGTGCGCTGCTGGATTCGTATTTTGCTTCCGTTGACGACGCGGCGGTGCGCAACCGCGCGGGTATGCTCACGATGTTCAACACGTTGCGGGGCGGGGCGGCGGCAAGCGATGCGGCGCGGTGGATTATCCTGCCGTTTGAGTGGACGCTCGGGTATCGCGGCGACATCCGGCTTCTGACCGACGGCGGGCAAAACCTGCGCGAAATCGTCGTCAACGCAAAAAAAGCGGACACGCAGTGGCATTTTGTGGTATACTGCCCGCAGGGTACGGTTTCGTCCGTGCGTTTTTCGTGCGCGCCGGAACTTGATTCGGCAGCGGCGGCGGCATGTTCTGCCCGGCTCGAATCGATGTTGCGTCCGTCGTGCGCGTCGCTTAAGTCGGTGGATTACGTGGCGGGGCTGGACGGCTTTTGCACGCAGGACAAGGAAATCGGCATGGTGGGAGGCGAAATCTGATGAAAAAAGCCGTCGTGCTCGCGTATCCGGACGATGCCGACGCGCCGTATATCAGCGCGATTGCGCAGGGGCGACTGGCGGATCGGGTCATCGCCATTGCGCGGGAAAACGGTGTGCCGGTCGTGCAGGACGATGCGCTTGCGAACGTGCTTGCCGTCCAGCGCGTGGGCGCCTTGATTCCCGGGGAGACCTACGAGGTGCTGGCAAAGGTGTTTGCGTTCATCGCAAAAATGGAGCGGGGAGATGTCGTTTAGGGAAAACGCGCCCGCTGTCCGTGCGTTGTCCCGTGGCAGCTGATGGCCGTGGCGAAAATATCGACGCGGGCGGTCGGGAATGCGGGCGAGGACAAGGCATGTCTCTGGCTGCGCTCGCGTGGCTATGAGATTGTCGCGCGGAACTGGCGCAGTCGGCGCGGTGAAATCGACATCATCGCGCAAAAAGACGGGGTGCTGGTCTTTGCGGAAGTCAAGACGCTTCCGAGCGGGGAGCTGGAGACGCTCGCGCATGAGCTTGACAGGAGAAAGCAGAAAAGAATTGTAGAAACTGCTCAATTGTTCCTTGCAAATCATCGAAAATATAAGTACACCGCCATTCGGTTTGATGTTTTGGTTGTAGATATGCCGGATTGGAGCGAAGTGTACCATATTGAAGATGCTTTTTCGGAGCCTGTATGATTGCGAACCGTGATGCCGCCACGACGACTTTTTCCCCCCGCGTAATGGAGTTGCGCCAGAAAATCCACGACGAGGAGTGGGTCGATTTTGCCGTGCAGCGCATTGCGCAGGTGCTGAGCCGCAGGCTGGTGGAGGGCGACGACCAGGTTTTTGCGCGGGCGGAATACGAGACGGTCGCCGCGCAGTAAAAGAACGATTTTTTTGGAGCGAATATGGGACGGAATGACCGCAGACGCGGGCACAACAACGGAAACAGCAGTCAGAAAAAGAATGCGTCGCAGAAAGAGCGCGGCGGCAGGCAGCACGGACAGCGGCATGAGCCGAAACGCCCGCCGGTCAGCTTTGAGATTCAGCAGCAGATGCGGAAGGACATGGCGGAGACCGAAGCCGCCATCCGCGAGTTCAAGGCGCACGCGCCTGTCTGCGAGCTGTGCGGGCAGCCGATTGCGGATGTAGCGAGCGCGATGACGCACAAGGACAGCGGCAATCCCGTGCATTTTGACTGCATCGTCAAAATGCTGGCCGAGCGGGAGCAGCTGCGCGACAAAGACCGCCTGACCTACATCGGGAACGGAAAATTCGCCGTGCTGCACTTTGAGAATATCCACGACATGCGTCATTTTTCTATCGTCAAAGAAATCGAATGGGAAAAACGCGACGGCGAACGCGCCGCATGGCGCGACGAAGTGGCGGGGCTGTACAGCAAGGTAAAATAGGCGCGGCGGCATCCCTTGCAGTTCCGCGGTGTTCGTGGTATAATCGCTCCATTGCCAGAATGGTGGAATAGGTAGACACAAGGGACTTATATCGTTCTCAGCCGTGCCGGTCGCCGGACGCGCGGGGAACAGTTGAGGCACAGGGCGGGAAACCCCCTGCTGCGATTGAGGCTAACTCGGCGAACGCTGAACGTGCCAACGCCGAACTAAGTCAGGGCGTGTGTCCTGTAAATGCGTAGAGAGCATACACCTCATGCCTACGGGCGGCAGCCTAGGGCAAAGACGTGCTCCAGACCACAAACAACGTCGGTTGGTAGCGAAAGCTATAGTGGCAAGAAAATCCCTCGGCAAGTGAACCTGCCGTGCCGGTTCGATTCCGGTTTCTGGCATCCCCTGCGTTGTGCGGGGGATTTTTTTTCGCCCTTTGCAAAGGCGGCGCAATCCGTTACAATGGGGCATGTTTTCCGACACGCATTTTCATTTCAAGCATATCACGGACGACCATCCCGGCGGTGCGGCATTCGGCGCGGAGCTGCTCACGCAGATGACGAGGAACGACGCGCTGTTCGGCCTTGATGTCGGCACGCGGTGCGACGACCTGCCGGCGCGGGTGCAGGCCGTGCAGGAAAGCCTTGACGAAATCGGCGACCACAACACGCACGCAAAGGCGCAGCGCATGGTCTGTTTTACGGCGGGCATCTGGCCCGACCCCGACGAAATCCGCGATCGCTACGGGTGCATGGAGACGCTGCGCGAGACGATTGAGTCGTTCCGGGCGGACGGCGGCGCGTTCGCCAAGAAACTGGTCGCCATCGGTGAGGGCGGCATTGACCACCACTGGAATCCTGCCGGGGCGGACGGGCGCAATCAGGACGATTTTGATCAGGCGCTGTATGACGGCGAGCGCGAGCTGTTTGAGATGCAGCTGGAGCTTGCCCGCGACCTGCGGCTGCCGTTCGTCGTGCACAGCCGCGACGCGTTTGCGGACACGATGGACTGCATCCGCAACGTGGGCTACGACTGCGGCGTAATCCATTGCTTTTCCTACGGGCTGGCGGAGGCAAAGGCGTTCCTTGACCGGGGCTGGTATCTGGCGTTCGGCGGCGCGGTCACCTATACTAAAAAGGCGAGGATGGACGCGATGACCGAGCTGCTCGCCTACGTCCCCGACGACCGCATCCTGCTGGAGACGGACGCGCCGTATCTTGCGCCCGTTCCCCTGCGCGGCACGCCGAACAATCCCGTGAACATTTCGTACACCTACGAATTCATCGCGGCGCGCCGGAACAGAACGCCTGCCCAGCTCAGCAAGTTGGTGGACAAGAATATCCGCGATTTGTTCAAGCTCTAGCCGTTTCCCGCGCGAGCGCACGGATTGGGATGCGGCTTCAAATCGCATTTGAAGCGTTCCCGCCGTGCGGGAAGTGGGATCAAATCGCATTTGAGGTGTTCCCGCGGTTCGGGAAGTGGGATCAAATCGGATTTGAAGTGTTCCCGCGGTTCGGGAAGTGGGATCAAATCGGATTTGAAGTGTTCCCGCGGTTCGGGAAGTAGGGTCAAATCGCATTTGAAGTGTTCCTGCGGTTCGGGGAGAGGCATCAAATCGCATTTGAAGTGTTCCCGCGGTTCGGGAAGTGGGATCAAATCGCATTTGAGGTGTTCCCGCGGTTCGGGGAGAGGCATCAAATCGTATTTGAAGTGTTCCCGCAGTCCGGGAAGTGAGTTCAAATCGCATTTGAAGTGTTCCCGCGGTTCGGGAAGTGGGTTCAAATCGTATTTGAAGCGTCCGCGCACTCAGGAGCACAC
>CAMWTK010000072.1 GCA_947177175.1 uncultured Treponema sp. | reverse complement strand
CGCAACGCCCCCCCCCTTTCCGCGTTCTGCCTACAGCGCGAGCGAATGCGCCCGCACGTTGTCCGCAAGGTAATCCTTGAATTCCGCGAACGGCATGGTCTGCTGCGGCTTGCCGCTGTCGGCGCGGAATCGGACGCACACGGTGTTTTCGTCCCGCTCTTTTGCGCCCACCACCAGAATGTACGGCGTTTTGTGCTCGCTCGTAATCACCTTGATTTTGCTTTTCATGTTGCTGTTGTCAAGATAGGCGTTCGCGCGGAATCCGGCGGCGCACAGGTCGTCGGCGACTTTTTGGGCATAGGACGCAAAATCATCGCCCACCGGAACGACGGCGACCTGCTCAAACGCGAACCATGCGGGCATGGCACCGGCAAAGTTTTCTATTAAAATGCCGATAAATCGTTCAAGCGATCCGAGCACGGCGCGGTGCAGCATGACCGGGTGGTGCTTCTGGTTGTCCGAGCCGATATAGGTCGCGTCCAGGCGTTCTGCGCTCGGCAGTTGGTAGTCCAGCTGAATCGTGCCGCACTGCCATTCGCGCCCAATCGTGTCGTACAGTTTGAATTCGAGCTTCGGTCCGTAGAACGCGCCTTCGCCGGGCTGAATTTCATAGTCCAGCCCCGCCGACTTGCAGGCCGCTCCCAGCGCGGCTTCCGCGTGTTGCCAGGTCGCCTCGTCGCCCACGTGGTCTTCGGGCATCGTGCTGAGCCTGACGGCGACATGCTTGTCAAAGCCGAAATCCTTGTACACGTCGAGCAGCAGGCGGCAGAATTTCGCGACTTCCGCTTCGATCTGCTCTTCCGTGCAGATGATATGCGCGTCGTCCTGCACAAAACCGCGTACGCGCATGATGCCGTGGAGCGTTCCGCTCGGCTCGTTGCGCACACAGTGCCCGAATTCCGCCAGCCGCAGCGGCAGGTCTTTATATGAGCGCAGACGGCTCTTGAAGATTTCGAGCGCGCCGGGGCAGTTCATCGGCTTGACGGCAAAAATGCGCTTTTCGCTTTCGGTGATGAACATGTTCTGCTGATAATGCCCCCAGTGCCCGGAGCGTTCCCACAGGCTGCGCGGCATGATTGCCGGCGTGTTCACTTCTTTGTAGCCGTCGGCAATGATTTTCTGCCGCATATAGTCCTGCAAGGTCACGTACATCTGCCAGCCGTTCGGATGCCAGAAAATCTGACCGGGGTCTTCGCTGTCAAGGTGGAACAAGTCCATCTGCACGCCCAGCTTGCGGTGGTCGCGCTTTTCGGCCTCCTCAAGCCGGTGCAGGTAGTCTTTCAGGTCGTTCGGCTTTGCGAACGCGACGGCGTAAATGCGCGTGAGCATGGGACGGTTGGAGTCACCGCGCCAGTACGCGCCCGCCACGCTCATCAGCTTGAACGCCTGCGCGTTGATGTCTTTGGTCGTCGCCACGTGCGGACCGCGGCACAGGTCGGTAAAATCTTCCTGCGTGTAGGTGGAAATGACCTCGCCCGCCGGAAGGTCGCGTATCAGCTCAAGCTTGTAGGGCTGGTCGGCAAACTGCGCGAGCGCGTCTTCCTTGGTCACTTCCGTGCGCACGAACGGCGCGCCCGTCGCCAAAATCCGGCGCATTTCTTTTTCGATGGCGGGAAAATCTGCCTCGCTCGCCTTGTGGTCGGCGGGAAAGTCAAAGTCGTAATAAAAACCGTTTTCAATGGCAGGACCGATTGCGATTTTCGTTCCCGGGAACAAGTGCAGGACAGCTTCCGCCATAACGTGCGCGCAAGAATGCCGCATCATCTGAAGTTTTTCATCAACAGCCATTTCGTAAAAACCTACTGGATAAAGAGATTCATACTATATTATAACGCCCGTCGGTCGCTGTCAAGACTTCCCGCGGGAGCATCTTTTGGGCGCGCGGGCAAGCCGGTTTTGCAGACTTCCATAAATTGCGCTTTCGGTGTATAATTATGGAACAACTTTTTTCAGAGGTCGTTTTTATGGTTATTCTTACGTTGAACTGCGGGTCGTCTTCCGCAAAATATCAGGTCTATGACTGGGATAACAAGGATGTTCTGGCGACGGGCGTTGTTGAGCGCGTTACGCAGGACGGTTCGGTGATTACGCACAAGCCCAAGGGGAAGGATACGTTCGAGCTGGAAAGCCCGTGTCCCACGCACAAAGAGGCGATTGAGCTGATCCTGAACGCGATTACGCACAAAGAGCACGGCGTGATCGCTGACATGAGCGTGATCGGCGCGGTCGGTCACCGGGTGCTGCACGGCGGCGACAAATTTACCAAGAGCGTCAAGGTTACGCCGGAAGTTCTGGACACGTTCCGTTCGGTCATCGGGCTGGGACCGCTCCACATGCCCGCGAACATCATGGGCATTGAGGCGGCGCAGAAAGTCCTCCCGGACGTTCCACACGTTGCCGTCATGGACACCGCCTGGCACCAGACCATGCCGCCCAGCTCATTCATGTATGCGATTCCGCACGAATGGTATGAGAAATATGCGGCGCGCCGCTACGGTTTTCACGGCACGTCGTTCCTGTACACCGCAAAGCGCGCGTCCGTCCTGCTGCACAAAGCGCCCAAGGACACGAACGTGATCATCGCCCACGTGGGCAACGGCGCGTCCATGTGCGCGGTCAAGAACGGCTGCTGCTACGACACGTCAATGGGCATTACGCCGCTTGAAGGCTTGGTGATGGGTACGAGAAGCGGCGACATGGATCCCGCGCTGCCGTTCTATATCATGCGCGAGACGGGCATGAGCGCGGCGGACATGGACACCGCGATGAACAAGAAATCGGGGCTGCTCGGCATTACGGGGCAGTACACCGACCGGCGCGACGTGACGAGCGCGGCGGAGAAAGGCGACGAGAAGGCGCAGCTTGCGCTCGATATGGAATGCTACCGCCTCAAAAAATACTTTGGCGCGTACACGGCGGCTATCGGTCCGGTGGATGCCATTGTCTTTACGGCGGGCGTGGGCGAGCATTCGCCGATTATCCGCGCAAAGTCGCTTGAGGGCTTGGAATTCATGGGAATCAAGATTGACCCCAAGAAGAATGCGATCGCCAATTCGTCGAACTGCGAGACCTGCATCAGCACGGACGACAGCGCGGTAAAAGTGTTCGTCATTCCGACCGACGAGGAGCTGGTGATGACCGAGGACGCTTACGCGATTATGAACGGCACGTATGACGTGCACACCAATTTCACCTACAGTTTCCAGAGTCCCGACTACAAGAACAAGGCGCGCGAAGAGGGCTTGAAGAAAGACCTTGCCAAGAAGCCGGAACTGGCGAGCATCATCGTCAGGCCGTAGGCGTTTCATACCCCCGCTGACACGCACCCGCGGCAACCTTGTCGCGGGTGTTTTCGTCGGTGAGCGCGCGCACGAATGCCATGGCGTACTGTTCCGCCGTGCCCGGTCCGCGCCCCGTCAGTACGTTGCCGTCATGCACGAACGGCACGTCCGGGACGAGCGTCGCGCCGGCGGTGCATTCCTGCGCCTGTGCCTCGCCGCCGCACCATTCGGCAAGCGATTCCTGCATGCCGGGGTAGCAGGTAAAGTGTTTCCCCTTGAGCAGCCCGGTTTTTGCGAGCACGACCACCGGCGCGGCGCAGATTGCGGCGACCAGTTTTCCCGCGTCCGCGCAGGCGGCGATCAGGGCGAGCGCGTCCTTGTTTGCGCTGATGTTCGCCGCGCCGGGCATGCCGCCGGGAGCGTAGATTGCGTCGGGCATGGTCTGTGCGGCGCGGTATGCGTCAAGCGTGGTGTCCGCAATGACGGGAACGGCGTGCGAGCCGACGACCGTCGTCCCTGCCGACCCGTCGGTCGGAACGGCAACCGTGGTCACGCCGAGTCCCGCGCGGCGCAGATAGTCAATAACCGTAATCGCCTCGATTTCCTCAAACCCAGGCGCAAGCAGAACGGCAACAGTTTTCATGGGAAACTCCTTGGAAGTGTTTTTTTCAGTGTAGCAGAAAACGGGAGAAAAATATAGGGCGTGCGGGGAGATGAGAGTCCGGCTTGGCAGCCCCGCGCCGGTCTGCATCGCCCCTGCAATAACCAGTGCAAGCAATGCTTTTTTCATCATCAATCCTCCTAAAAATGATTCTAGCAGGATTTTTCCCGTTTGATGAAAGCGTAAAACTTAAAGTATACTCTCAGTCAAGGGAATTTTTGCAAATGACTGTAAAAAACGGAACGAAAACATATTTACGCCTCACACTCTTTCACATAGTCAATGAATTTCTTCACCGACCAAATCTCGCTCTGATACTGCTGCGGAAATTTCGCGATGTAGTCCGCCGGCACGACAAGCACGACGTTCTCTGCCTTCATCTCTTTGAGCTGCGGGCTTGAGATGCCCTGCTGCAATGTACACAGGAATTTTTGCTTTGTGCGCAGCCTGTCCGCCTCGTTGAGGACTTGCCGCCAGCGGTCTTTGCAGGTCGTCTTTGCGGCGAGTGAAATCAGTTTGTCAGACGGAAACGACATATCGTGATATGCCCGCTCCGACGGAAAGATGAAGTCGGGGCGTTTGTTGCCTTCGGTTACGGCTTGCACGGTGAATTTGAGGTTGTTGCCGCTAAAAAGCGTCGCTAGATGATGCTCCAGACTTTTCCCAGCCCTGCTTTTCCGGCGATTAAGCACTTGGTTCGCCATTTCAATAAATGCATCAACATCTTTGAATCCTTTCGCAATCGTCTCGCCGTACCGAGCATGCTCGACGGCACGGAACAGATTGTACTCGACTGCCGTCCATTCAAGCAGTTTTTTGTCGGGATTGGTCTGAATGTACTCGACGTGATTGTAGACTTGGTTTTGAATTGACTGCGCGGTGCGCGACATCTCTTCCGAAGTCGGAAAACTGACGGCAAGCGTCCTGATGAATTCTGCGATGGCGGCTTCCTCCTTGCCGCTTAAAGACACCGTTTTTTGCTCAACCAGCCGGTTCGTTTCCGTAGAACTCAGGCCGAAATAGTCCAAAAAAGCGTTTATGTCATCTTCCAGGTTCAGCACATACGCCTTGTAGGAAGTGTCTTTCAGTTTGAGAATGACAGCCAGTGCACCCGTGTATTCGGGCTGCAAGAACGGAAAGCCGCGTCCGAAGTGCGTGATGCGGTACTCGTTGCGCGTTCCCTGTCCGTAATACTTGAAACAGGCGGTCGTCGTAAAATCATTCTGCCAGACGATTTCATTGTTCTCCTCTTTGTTCTGACCTTTCACGCCCGGCTCATCAAACATAAGCGACACGGCGTTTTTCGGAATGTAGATGCCGTCTTGGTGTCCGCCTGTCTCGCCCGTGTCATTCGCAGAGAGGAACTTGCAGAAAATCTTTTCGCTTTCGAGCGCGTCCGTGATTGCCAGTGATGATAAACGTTCCACTTTTGCTCCTATGCCGATTGTCTCGTTTTCTTGCCAGCTTGTTTTTCCTGCGGAACGTCAATGATGTACGGTTTTATGAACTCTGCCACCGCGCGGAACATCGGAACGACAACGGAATTCCCGAACTGCCTGTATGCCCTTGTATCAGACACGGGAATGATGTAGTCGTCGGGATAGCCCATGAGCCTTGCGCACTCGCGCGGGGTCAACCTGCGCGGATTCTTGCCCTCACCTTGATAGACCAAAATCTCCGAGCCGTCTTTGTAATACCGCGCGGAAAGCGTCCGCGCAATGTCGTCAGGCGTGACAAGTCCATAGCCGAAGCCGTTTCCCATCGAGCGGTGCTTTGCGGCGTATGCCTGCAAGTATGCCCACAGGTGGTCGGTGAGCGTGTATTTGTCCTGCACTTTGTTGTTCGCGAAGTCAAAGTATTTGTCGCCGTCATGGGCAAGGCGTGGCTCCGTTCCGTCCGTTTTGTGCAGTATGCTTGACAGTTTTATCTCTCCTTTGTTCGGCAAGACCATATCATCAAGGGAGAAAGCAACGTTATCTTTGAATCCGACAATCACGATTCGCTCCCGATGCTGAGGAACCCAGCATTGACCGTCTATTATTTTGTAATCGCAGGTATAGCCCAAATCTTTGGTGAGCGTCTCCCAAATCACCTCGAACGTGCGCCCTTTGTCGTGCGATCTGAGGTTCTTCACGTTCTCAAGGACAAACGCCTGCGGCTGTTTCTCTTTTATAATCCGTGCCACGTCAAAGAAAAGCGTTCCCTGCGTCTTGTCCTCAAAGCCGGTCGGCCTGCCGAGCGACTTCTTTTTTGAGACGCCCGCGATTGAGAACGGCTGGCAGGGAAAGCCCGCAAGAAGGATGTCATGGTCGGGAATGGCGGCGGCATTCACTTTTGTGATGTCGCCGTCAATCTGATGCTCGGACGGAAAATTGTTGCGGTAGGTCTTCTGCGCATACGCATCCCACTCCGATGTGTACAGGCATGTGCCGCCCGCCTGCTCGAATCCCTTGCGGATGCCGCCGATTCCTGCGAACAGGTCGATGAATCGTAATGTATAGGACTTCGCCATGAGCCGTGTTCCCTCCGATGCTATAAGTATAGTATATTTCCGCAAAAAAATCGAGGGGTCTGCCTCCCATTACCGCCACGTCCTGTTCGCAAGGCGCACGAACAGACGGTCAACTCCGTGCCCAAAAAATCCCGTTCCACTCGCTCACTGCTTCATCAGCCCTGCGCCGGTATGCCATGCCTGTCCGACTTTTTCGCCGATTGCGTAGTAGCAGTTCTGGAACTGGTCGAACACGAACGCGTTGAGCTTTGCGGGGACGACCTTGCCCTTTTCGTCGAGCACGTTTTCGTCCGCAAGTACGTTGAGAATTTCGCCGAGCACGCGGAATCCATAGGCGGTGTGCTGGCATTCTGCGACCTTGCATTCGAGCGTCAGCGGGAATTCCTCCACGACCGGCGCGTCCACCCGCGCGCTCTTTACGGCGTGCAGTCCCGAACGCGCGAACTTGTCCTTCATTTTGTTGCCCGTCGCGATGCCGAAAAAGTCCGCCGCCTCAATGTGGGGAACATCGGCAATGCTCAGCGTGAACGCCCTCGTGCGCTTGATGTTCTCCGTCGTCTTGTGGTCCTCGTCGATGTTCAGCGCAACCATATTTTCGGCGCACACGCCGCCCCACGCCATGTTCATCACGTCAACGCTGCCGTCCTCGTTGTAGGTTGCAATCATCAGCACCGGCATCGGGAACGTGTACGGCTTGACTCCCAAATCTTTCAGCATAGTTTTCTCCTTGAATAAAAAGTTGACGCTATTTCAGGCAACTTTTTTCATGTCTCCTTTGTATTTCGTTGTTGACAGTGATTATATGCCGGTATATAATCGCCGTCAAGTACGTACAGTTTTGTTAGGTACTTACAAAAAGTAAAGTATGATTTTTTGAAGGGCGAACTATGGAGAAATCAGACGAACGCTGCATCGGCGACGAAAAACTTTGTGAGACGGGATTCAGCTACACGCTGTCGCTCATCAGCGGCAAATACAAAATGACCATTCTCTACGCGCTCATGGAATTCGGGGTCGTGCGGTTCAACGCGCTACAACGATACATCAAGGGCATTTCGTTCAAGACGCTGAGCCTTTCGCTGAAGGAACTCGAAGCCGACAAACTGATTGTCCGCACGGAATACCCGCAGATTCCGCCGAAAGTGGAGTACCGCCTTTCCGAACGCGGCAAGTCCCTCATGCCCATCCTCGACGGCATGTGCAAATGGGGCGAGAGGAATCGGATGTGACGGGGGCGAAGTTGCTTTGAATAATCGATACGATGTTGTTTTTCAAACACAATTTTTCATTAGCCTGATATAAAATCATGGCATAAACGTAACATGGCATTAAAGTTTTTCAATTTGGAAATATATTCCATGAAAATCTTTCAACTGCTAACAAATTAAATAAAATGTGCTAAAATAATTTCATCGGATTCTAATGGAGTTTTATTTATGGCGTATAAATTTGCAAAGCAAAGCGAAGTAAAGGAGTTGGCACGATGGTGCAGGGGAGTCTTTCATGAAATCCAAAAAGAAGTAAAGGAGTATTTTACTTTTGACATACGCCTTGTCGGAAGCGGGGATAAAAGGCTTGTCACGCGAAACAGCAATGAGGCTTTTGACTTGGACTACAACATAATACTTCAAAACGACAAGAAAGGATTGTTGAACGAGCCAAAACGAATCAAAGAAATTTTTGTCACAAGTTTTAACACGGTTTTGAAAACCCGTGTCTCAAATTATACGCACGTTAGTGATTCCACATCGGTCATTACGGTAAAGATAGTGAAGGACAATCGTTTGGAATTTTCATTTGACGTAGCAATAATCGTTGAGGGCGATAACGGATGGTTTTATCGATTAACGCACGACAAGCAAAGGGATAGATACATTTGGAATCAAGTCAAGCATTCTAAAAATTATTTTGAGCGATTTAAAGCCGCAAAAGAAAAAGGATATTGGTTGCAATTTAAGAAACGGTATCTTGAGCTTAAAAACCTGCATTTAAGTCGGCAAGACAATGTAAAATCCTTTTCCATTTTTCTTGAGACTTTGAATGAGTTTTGCGGGTGATTATGACAGAACGAGAGAAAAAGTTTTATCAAAACCTCATCATCGACGACGAAGATAAGGGGCGGTTGGCACATTCCCTAAAATCAAAAGGCGTTGAAAAGCATATACTCATAAAAGAGAAACTGCTCGCATGGAGCGAATGCGATAAAATCGAATATTCAAAAATAGCGTCTGCATATCGGTACGATAAGCGCATAAGATATGTTCTGTTCAAATATATTTCATACTTGGAAGAATTTTATCAGGCAGTCATACTTGATAGTTATATAAATAGAATAAAGCAGAGTTTTTGGATTAAGGCATTGCAAACAAATTTGGAAAAATATAACAATGATTTAAATGATGCGTTGGAACATCTTGAATTTTCATTTTTGCTAGCTCAATGCCAGCGACTCCCTGAAGAAACAAAAAACAAGTGTTTTCCTTCAAATTGCAATCATTTGAATAAGAATCTATTTGCTTTGAAAGAATTGCGTAACGCTGTAATGCATAACAAATTTTTATTGTTGTATCGAGGATTCAATGTTTGCTATGTTGAAGGCGTAGACGATGGTAAAAGCGCGAACTTAAAAGCAAACATTTTGAACCTTATCCAATTTCTGCCGGAAGAAGTCGGATTGCAATGCGCCAAAGATATAAATGCCTGTAAGGAAAGCAGGGATAAAGAAAGCGACACAAAATGGGACTTGTCTCCGCAAATAGTAATTTCAATAAATGCATAACTTAGCCTGTCGAAACCGAATCCTTTGTGAAATCCGTCCAAAAGATACAGTGTTTTCGTTCAAAAGATACTATCTTTTGGTCTGAAAGATACAGTGTTCTGGGGGTAAAAGATACAGTCTTTTGGA
>CAMWTK010000071.1 GCA_947177175.1 uncultured Treponema sp. | reverse complement strand
GTGGTGTACCTCGCGCTCGCGCTCATCCTCGGCGGCATTGTGGGGACGCTCCTCGACATTGACGGAAAAATCCTGCGGTTCGGCAGGTTTTTGGAGCGCGTCTTTCTCCCTGGCGGGAAGGGGGCGTTGCGGGGGAATCCCCCGCTGGAGGGGGAAGGCGGAAATGCGGAGCCGCGGCGGAGCATTGAAGCCGGGGGGGAGACTTCCCCCGCCGTATCTTCTGAGACCGGGGCTGGACCGCAGAAAAATTTTGCCTATGCGTTTTTGAATGCGTCCGTGCTGTTCTGCGTGGGGGCGATGGCGATTGTGGGGAGCTTCAAGGCGGGCATTGAGCATGACTACGCGATTATTTTCCTCAAGTCGGTGCTTGACGGGTTCATTTCGATCGGGTTTGCGGCGGCGATGGGCGTGGGCACGGCGTTCAGCGTGATTTCCGTGTTTGCGTATCAGGGCGCGCTGACGCTCCTTGCCGTGGTGGTCGCGCCTTTCGTGAGCGAGCCGCTCCTTGCCGAGCTGACGGGTAGCGGCGGCGCGCTCATCGTGCTGATTGGCATCAACCTGATGGGGCTGAAAAAGGTCAAGACGGCGAATTATTTGCCCGCCGTGCTGTTCAGCGTGCTGTTCGTGCTTGCCGAGCCGCCGGTGCGGCAGCTGCTGGGCTGGTAAATTTTTGATTGACTTCCCGCGCGTCCTGCCCTATAATGAAAGCATACTATAATCCCTTGGAGGCCCAAATGGCAAAGGTAGAACTGAAGCATGTCGGTAAGATTTACGACGGCAACGTGCACGCCGTAAAAGATTCCAACATCACGATTGAAGACCGCGAATTCTGCGTGTTCGTCGGTCCCTCTGGCTGCGGCAAGTCAACGACGCTCCGCATGATCGCCGGTCTGGAAGACATTTCCGAAGGCGAGCTGTGGATTGACGGCGAGCTGATGAATGACGTGCCGCCGAAAGACCGCAACATCGCGATGGTATTCCAGAACTACGCGTTGTACCCGCACATGTCCGTGTTCGACAACATGGCGTTCGGTCTGAAAATCCGCAAGATTGACAAGGCGGAGATTCAGCGCCGCGTGGACGAGGCTGCCCGTATCCTTGACCTGACCCAGTACCTTGAGCGCAAGCCGAAGGCGTTGTCCGGCGGTCAGCGTCAGCGCGTCGCGGTCGGCCGTGCTATCGTCCGCAATCCCAAAGTATTCTTGTTCGACGAGCCGCTGTCCAACCTGGACGCGAAGCTCCGCGTTACGATGCGCGCCGAGATTTCTGACCTGCATCACCGCTTGCAGTCAACGATGATTTACGTTACGCACGACCAGATTGAGGCGATGACGATGGGTACGAAAATCGTCGTCATGCGCGGTACGGATGCCGGTGACGAGATGGCGGGCCGCATTCAGCAGATTGGTGCGCCGCTGTACCTGTACAACCACCCGGTCAACAAATTCGTCGCGGGCTTTATCGGTACGCCGCCGATGAACTTCATGAACGTGAAGATTGTCGAGAAAGACGGAAAGGTGCTGGCGGACGAAGGCTCGTTTGTCCTCACCCCGACTGCGGAGCAGCAGAAAGCGCTGAAGGCGCATGTCGGCAAGGAAGTTTCGTTCGGCATTCGCCCGGAGGATCTGAAATACTTGCAGGCTCCTGCCGCGGAGAACAATATGCAGCTGAAAGTCACCAATAAGGAGCCGCTGGGCGCGGACACGCACGTGTTCTTGCAGTCAAAGGAGCAGAGCATTGTGGCGCGCGTTCCCCCGGAATACGACTTCCAGCTGGGCGACACGGTGAATTTCGCTCCCGACATGGAGAAGGCGAAATTCTTCGGCAAGGGCGGTGACGAGCCGAACCTGTGCGAGAACATCGAAAGAAAATGGTAATTGCGGCCTGATGTATGCCTGTCCCGGCGGCTGTCGTCGGGGCGGGTATACAGAGCGCGTTGCCGCCGCAGTGTCATGCGGCATGACACCCGTCTTTGTGGCGGGTGTTTTTTTGTGGTGTTTGCTATGGCTTATTGCAGAAGCCGCCCGTTTTGGGTAGAATGAGGCGGGGTGGGGCTATGAAAAAGAATTCCGTTGTCATCTATAAAAATCTTCCTGCGATCGTGACCGACCGTGTGGACGGCGACAAATGGCTGGTGTCCTGGTGCGCGAGCCGCGCGACGGACACGGGAAAGAAAGCCGTATATGCCGAGCAGAAAGTGCGCGAAAAAGACGTGCTCCTGCTCTGCGAGGACGCTTCGGCGGGCATTGATGCCGTCCTTGCGTTTGCCGACGAGGCGGTCGCGGACGGGAGCGCGGTGCGGCGGCAGGTGGCGGAGGCGTATGAGCTTCTGGCGGGCGATGACGAGACGGCGGCAAATCCCATCACGTTTGCCGATCTTGCCGCGCTTGCCTGCGGGGAACTCAAGGCGGACGAGTCGTGGGGAATCTATGCGGCGATCAAGGCGAGCTTTGCGTTTGAGGAGCTGACGCGCGACGGCGTAATCAGCTTTGTTCCCCGGAGTGCCGGTGAGGTTGCCGCGCTTCAGGCTCGGCAGCAGGAAAAAGAGCAGGCGGGGGCAGTCCGCGCGGCGTTTATAACGCGGCTCAAAAGCGGGACGCTGCTGCCGGACGACGCGAAATATATGGGCGACGTGGAATCGCTCGCGCTCGGTCAGACGGAAAAGAGCCGCACGATGCACGACGCGCACCTGAAAGAGACACCCGAACGCGCCCACAAACTGCTGCTTGACACGGGCGTGTGGGACATGACGCGCAACCCGTATCCGCTGCGCTGGGGGCTGAGCACACGGAGCGCGCGCGAGGGGCTTGCCGCGCCGCCCGACGAGGATCGCGTTGTTGTGCCCGGCGTGTCGTATGCGATAGACAGCCGCTGGTCGCACGATCCCGACGACGCGATTGCCTTTGACGGGGAGTGCCTGTGGGTGCATATCGCCGATCCGGCAAGCACCGTTTTTCCCGACAGCCCGATCGACAAAGCCGCCCGTGCGCGGGGCGCGACGCTCTACATTCCCGAGGGCGCGAGCCGTATGCTGAGCGAGGACAGCCTTGCCGATTACGCGCTCGGCCTTGCGCCAAAAAGCCGTGCGCTCAGCTTTAAAATCACGTTTGACGAGCACGGCGACGTTGCCGACTGTGCCGTGCTGCGCACGGTCGTGACGGTGGAGCGGCTCACCTACGAGCAGGCAGACGCGCGGAAGGATGAGCCGGGACTCGCGCCGCTGTTCGCGCTTGCCGCGCGCAATGCCGAACGCCGCAAACAGGCGGGCGCGGTGCAGATTTCCCTGCCCGAAGTGCATATCACCGTGGACGCGGAGACGAAGCGGGTGTCGATTGAGCCGCGCGCGGAGACACGTTCTGCCGAAGTGGTGCGCGAGGCGATGGTGCTGGCGGGCGAGGGCGCGGCGCGGTTTGCGTTCAAGAACGGTATTTCGTTTCCGTTCGTCAGCCAGGAAGCGCCCGATATTCCCCAGGATATTCCCGACGGCTACGCGGGGCAGTTCCGCCTGCGCAAATGTATGCGCAAGCGCACGGTTTCGCTCACGCCCAGCCAGCATGCGGGTCTGGGGGTGGGAATGTACAGCCAAGTGACCAGCCCGCTGCGCCGCTACGGCGACCTGATCAGCCACGAGCAGCTGCGGGCGTTTTTGTGCGGGCGGGAGCTTATTGACAAGGCGACGATGCTCCTGCGCATGAGCGAGGGGGGGGCCGCCGCCATTGCCACGCACAAAGCCGAACGCCAGAGCAATATGCACTGGACGCTCGTCTATCTTTTGCAAAATCCCGGCTGGACTGGCTCGGCAATCTGCGTTGACCGGCAGCCGAAGCAATCGATCTTTCTGATTCCCGCGCTCGGTCTGGAGACGGTGCTGGCGGGGGTGTCCGACGTTGCGCTGAACGATACGATTACCGTCAAGCCGGTGACCATAGATATTCCGTTGCTGGAAGTGACGTTCGCGCGGTGCTGACGGCGCGGTGCGTTCTGTTTTTGATCAGCGTGTGCGCCGCACCCGCGCGAACAGCTGCTCTTTGGTGAGCGTCGTCCAGACGGGGCGGCCGTGGGGGCAGTGCGGGTCGGGGAGCGCGAGCGCGTCTTTTGCGAGCTGTGCCGAAGTCGCCTTGTCGAGCACGAAGCCGTCCTTGACGGCGGCCTTGCATGCCGTCATTGCCGCAATGCGGTAGATGATGTCCTGCGGATTCGTGTGCCGCTCCAGCAGCGCGTCGCGCAGGTCCTGCTCCGAGCCGGTCCAGCGCACGGGAACGGTCGTTATTTCCCACGTGCCGTCGGCGCGCCTGTCCGCCGTGAATCCTGCCTGCCGCAGTACGTCGCGGATCGACGCGATATAGTCGTCGTCTTCCTGCGTGGCGGTCGTCAGCGTGTAGGGCACGAGCAGTTCCTGTTTTTCGCCGCCGTTCGCCATCAGCCGGTCGAACAGAATGCGCTCGTGCGCGGCGTGCTGGTCGATGAAATAGAGCGTGTCGTCTTTTTCTATCAGAATGAACGTGCCGAGCGTGTTGCCGATGTAGGTAATGCCGTCCGCGTCGGTTTTTTCCGGGGCAGACGCATGCGAGGAAAGGGCTTGCTCGGCAAGGCGCGGTGCGCGGTCGTAGTCAAAGAAGCGCGCGCGGAAGTCGGCGTGGTTTGCGCTTGCCGCGCGGCTCGGTGCGGTGTCTGCCGTGTGCGTCCGATTCGGCTCGGCGACGGCTTTTTCTGCCCTGTTCCGCCGGTCGAATGCCGCCTGCACGGCGGCAAATGACGCGGTATGCGGCGGGGCGGGAAAATCGGTTCGTTCCGAATGACGTGCGCTCGGCGGGTTCGCCTTTGTCGCAGACGATAGGTCGGCATGATTCGGTTGTTCGGCATCGGCTGCCGTCACTCCGTCCGCCGGGGCAGGGAATCGTGCGGTCTGTTCCGTGGCGTGGCGTGGCGGTTTTTCCCAGTCCAGCGCAATCTGCGTGTCGTCCGGGGCGGTCTCGTACTCACGCGCGGCTTTGATGCCGTAGGCGCGGAAAAAGGCGCGGACGGTCGAGCTGACGCCGTGGTGAAGCTCGGCGCTGTCCTTGAAGCGGACTTCTTTCTTTGCGGGGTGGATGTTGAAGTCCACGAGCGCGGGGTTCATCTCCACGAACAGCGCGGCGACGGGATGCGTGCCGTTGGGAAAAAATCCCTGACAGCCGTACTCGACCGCCTGCATGAGCGCGTATTCCTGCACGCGCCGCCCGTTCACGTAGACAAAAAGCTGCTTGCGGTCGTTCCGCCACACGCCCGGCTCGCCGATTATCAGGCGGAATTTCCAGTCGTTGCCCGATCCTTTGATTTCGGAGAACAGCGCGGGGCTTTCTTTTATGCCGAGCGCGGCGGTAAAACGGTCGGCAAGGGAGACGTTGCGCGGCAGGTCGGCACGGAGTGCGCCGTCAACCGTCAGGCGGAACGCGATGTCGGTGCGGGGCAGGGCTTTTTCGACGAACAGTTCGCGGCACAGCATGGTCTCGCTCGATGCGCGTTTGAGGAACTGGCGGCGGGCAGGGAAATTCTCGAACAGTCCTTCGCTCTGCACGATGGTGCCGCGTCCGTTCTGCACGGGCGGAATCGTCTCGATGATATGGTCTTCGGTGATTGACGCGCGCATTTTGTACGTGCCGCTCATAATGGAAAGGCGGCTCACGGCGGCGATGGAAGCCAGTGCCTCTCCGCGGAAACCGAGCGTCGTCAGGTGCAGCAGATCGTCCGCGTCGGTGATTTTGCTCGTGGCGTGGGGGCGGGCACAGTGCGTCAGGTCGTCGCGGCTCATGCCGGAGCCGTTGTCCGCCACGCGGATTCGTTCGATGCCGCCGCCGGCAATCTCCATGCTGATGTCGTCCGCCCCGGAATCCACGGCGTTGTCCAGCAGCTCGCGCACGATGGCGGCGGGACGGTCAATCACTTCGCCGGCGGCAATCTTGCGCGCCACTTCGGCGCTCAGCACCCGGACGGGATTACCCATGCTGCCGCAGTCCTTCGGCCGGCGCGCCCGCGCTTCCCGTTCCTGCGTCCGCCGCCGTGAACAGGTCCAGTTCGGGCGTGTCCGCCGTGTTCGGCGCGGGCTGGTTCATCAGTATCTGAATCTTGCCTTCGATTTTTTCGATGTCTTTTTCCAGTTTTTTTGCCAGCGTGATGCCTTCCTCAAAATCCTTGAGGGCGGATTCGAGGGAAATGTCCGTGCGTTTTATGTCGTTGGTCAGCTGCTCAAGGTGAGCGAGGTTCGCTTCAAAATCTTTCATGCGGACAGTGTAGCACGATTTTTGCGCCTTTGTCAGCACCCCGTTACGGTCGCGCGGATAATGCCTTCGGCGGGGACGATTTCGATCGTGCTGCCTGCGGCGGTGTCCTGCGCGCGGCGGATGATTTTTTTCGTCGCGCCGTCGCGCACCATGGCGTAGCCGCGCGCGAGGATTGTTTGGGGGCTTGCGCTTTCCAGCATCTGCACGCAGTGCGCGATACGGTCGCGTGTGTCCGCTGTTTTGCGCCGTATCTGCTCCGAAAGCGCGGTTTTTGCGGCATCGAGCCGGGCGAGCAAAGGCTGTTCGATCGTGCGGAAGCGCACCTCAAGGTGGTACGGGTCGAACGATTTGACCAGCAGCTTCATGCGCTCAATCCGGGTGTGCATCGCGTCATACAGTTCCGTCTGGCAGAGGGCGAGCCGTTGCACGATGTCGCCCTGCACGGGAACGACCAGTTCCGCCGCCGCCGACGGCGTGGGGGCGCGGACATCGGCGGCATAGTCGCTCAGCGCCCAGTCGATTTCGTGTCCCACCGCGCTCACCACGGGGATTTCCGAAGCCGCGATGGCGCGCACCACGCGCTCTTCGCTGAACGGGAGCAGATCCTCCAGCGAGCCGCCGCCGCGCCCGACGATCAGCACGTCGCACAGCGCAAAGTCGTTCGCCGTCTCAATCTGGCGGGCAATCGTCTCCGCCGCGCCGTCTCCCTGCACGAGCGCGGGCAAAATCACCACGGAAACGCAGGTGTTGCGCCGCCGCGTGATTTGCAGGATGTCGCGCAACGCCGCGCCCGTGGGGCTGGTCACCACGCCCACCGTGCGCGGGAAAAACGGCAGCCGCACTTTCCGCTCGCGGGCGAACAGTCCTTCGGCGGCGAGCTGCCGCTTGCGGTTCTCCAGAATCTGGAGGATGTTGCCTTCTCCGGCGATTTCCATTGCCGTGATGATGACCTGATAGTTTCCGCGCGGCGCGTACACGGAAACCGAGCCTTTGCAGCGCACTTTCATGCCGTCTTTGGGCGCGAACGCCAGCCCTGCCGCCCGCCCGCGGAACATCACCGCGCTTATCTGCGCCCCCTCGTCCTTGAGCGTGAAGTACAAGTGTCCGGATGCGTTCGGGCGGTAGTTTGAGATCTCGCCTTCCAGCGTGATGGCGGGGAACGCCCCCTCCAGCAGGTCGCGTAGCCGTGCGGTGAGCGAGGAGACGGAAAAAACAGTGTCGGAAGCCGTCGTGTCAGGTGTCATGCGTCCAGTGTACCCGCAATGCGCAAGATGTGCAATCGCCCTTTCGGACGGCGCGAGGCGCACTGCGGGGGTGGCTGTATTCCCACGGCGCGAAAAATCGTGTATACTGAATCGTTATGAAATCGCTGTTGACCGTTCTGTTTGCCGGCGCGAAGATGCCGCACGCCTTTGATCCCGCGTTTGACGGAATGTCTGCCTTTGACCGCGCGCTTGCCTGGGCGGCAGCCGTACCCGGCGCGGTGCGGACGGTCGTGTTCACAAATAGCGAGAACCGCGCGAACGCCGAGGCTGCATGTAACGGCAGGGCGGTGTCGTTCGTGCAGCATGACGGCTGGACGAACGCGCTCATTGCGGAGTCGATTGCGGCATCATGCGCGGAGCATGAGGCGGACTGCGCCGTGTTCGCCTGGGCGGACTGCCCGTTCCTGAACGCGCCGCTCACCGCCGAGCTGGTTGAGACGCATACGAAATACCGTGCCGAATACACGTTCGCCGACGGCTATCCCTACGGGCTGACCCCTGAAGTGGTTGACGCGGGCGCGGCGCGTATCATCGCCGCTCTGGGCAGGGGCGTGCAGCAGGCGGCGGGCGACCGTCCTGCCGCCCGCGACGCGCTGTTCGCCATTATGAGCGGCGACATCAACGCGTTCGAGATCGAGACGGTCATCGCGCCCAAGGACTACCGTATGCTGCGCCTTGATTTTTCCTGCGGCGAAAAACTGCCGTTCCGTGCGTGTACGCGGCTGTTCGCGGCGGCGCGGGATACCTGCGCTCTTGCGGGGGCGGACTTTGATGCGTGTGCGCTTTCTGACCGCGCCGAGACGGACGAATCAGTTTTGCGGACCGTGCCCGCGTTCTACAACGTGCAGATTGCCGCGCGCTACAACCATGACCTTGTGTATTCGCCGTACCGGCAGCTGAGCGTCACGCACGCGCTTGACGACATGGCGTTCGCGGACTTCCAGTCGCTCGTCACACAGATGGCGGCATTGTCCGAGACGGCGGTGGTGTCGCTCTCCGCATTCGGCGAGCCGCTGCTGCACCCGCGCTTTGCCGACTGTGTGCGCGAGGTGCTTTCGTACCCCGGCCTTTCCGTGTTCATTGAGACCGACGGGACGCTCGTGACCGAATCGCTCGCCGCCGACCTTGCGTGGCTGGACGCGCGCCGTATCGTCTGGGTGGTGCTTCTGGACGCGGCGGAAAGTTCGCTGTACGCGCGGCTGCACCAGTGCGATGCGGGCGATTTTTCCCGCGCGGTCGCTGCGGTGGGGCTGCTTGAACGGCATTTTCCGCACCGGGTGTATCCGCAGATGACGCGCATGAAGGCGAACGAGCCGCAGCTGGAGCAGTTCTACCGCCACTGGAAGGACAAGGACAGCGCGAGCGCGGGCGAGCTGATTATCCAGAAATACAACCGTTTCTGCGGCGCGCTCTCCGACGAGCAGTCCGCCGACCTCTCGCCATTGGAGCGCATGCCGTGCTGGCATCTGCGCCGCGACCTGACGATTCTGTCCGACGGCAGCGTCCCGCTCTGCGTTTCGCAGGCGACCGGCGCGGCGGTGGGGAACGCGCTGAGCGAGGGCATTGCCGCCGTGTGGGAGCGATTTTCCGGGCCGCTTGCGGCGCAGGTCAGCAGAGACTATCCGGCAGCGTGTGAAACGTGCGATGAATTCTATACCTTCAATTTTTAACCAGCGGCAGATAACCCGCACGGTGCTGGGCGGCAAAGAGCCGGTGCCGAACGCCACGCTCAACATCGCCGTCCTGCTGCTGAACAGCCAGGGCAACCACTGCCGCGTGCCGCTGCTGGAGAACCTGACCAAGTGCGGCTTCTCATCGATCGTGTCGTTCGAGTCTGTGGCGGAGAATTACAGCCTCGACGAATTCACGCGGACGTTCCCGTTCGTCAAGTTCATCATTCCGCGCGAGCCGGTGACCGACGGCGACCTCATCAACATCGGCATGAGCGAGGTGACCGAGCCGCACGTGCTCGTCCTGCGCGACACGCTGCTGTTTGCCCGCGACGCGCTGACGGCGCGCCTTGCCGAAAAGCTGCTCGCCGCAAGCCCGTACTGCGTCGCCCCGCGCCTGCTGTGCCCGTCCGCGCCGCCGTTCCCGGTCGTGTTCGCGCCGTCCGTGCGCGACGCCATGCTCGACGTTGAGCCAAGCTCCGTCATCTCCGACGGCGCGCCCACGCTCTATCCGTTCGACAACATCGGGCTGTACGACCGCGCGGCGTTCATCCGGCTCGGCGGCTACGACTACACGATCACGTCGCCGTACTGGCAGAACCTCGACCTGTCGTTCCGCGCCTGGCTGTGGGGCGAGCGCATTACCGTGTCCACGGCGTTCAATCTGCCCTATGCGGAGCGGCCGCCGTCCGGGGACGTTACGGCGAACCTCGGCTCGTCGCGCTTCTACCTCAAGAACCTCGTGCCGCAGTTTGTGGATGACCACGGCGTGATCCCGCGCTCCTCGTTCTGGGTGTACCTGCGCCGCTCGTCCTGCGGTTTCTTTGAGACGCTGCGCCAGTTCGGCGACGCGCGCCAGTGGGTCGCCCAGAACAAGTACCGCTTCCGGCGTGACGCGGCGTACTTGGTGGAGCACTGGGGCGACGTGTGAGCGCGCCCGCTTTCGTTGACGCTGTTTGCAATCGCATATACAATGTAACGAGGAGGTGCGATGGTATATGGCTACCGCGAATGTCAATATAAGCATAGATTCCGCGCTGAAGCAGGAAGCGGAGACGAAAGCCGCGCTGGACGAATATGAAGAAATGAAAAAAAATCCCGGCAGTTACAAACGCTACGAATCATTTGACGAAGCGTTGGACGAGGTTTTTGCCGATGCTTGAAATCGTCCTTACGCAAGCGGCGTTTTTCCGTTTGCCACGGGCGGGGGCGGGCGCATTGACACACCCCCGCCAATCCTTTATGCTTTTTCCATGACACGTGGAGCGACGATCGGCAACATAAAAAACGCAACTTTTTTCGCCAAAGCCCTTGACACGCGCCGTGCCGCCGTCATAATTGAACACAGAACACAGAACACAGAACACAGAACACAGAACACAGAACACAGAACACAGGCTCTAACTGTATTTTCGTACATTTCTAACGACGTACCCTTTGCGGGAAAGCCCCTAGTTTTTCCGCGCGTTAGCGCGGCGAAATTTGGGGGCTTTTTTTCGTTCCGCTTGGAAGCGGGCGGAACGTCTTGGAGGGAGACAACCCCTCTACTCGGAAGCGGGGGTTTTCTCCCTCCAAACC
>CAMWTK010000070.1 GCA_947177175.1 uncultured Treponema sp. | reverse complement strand
TGGGGAAAGTGGGTGGTTTGGAGGGAGAAAACCCCCGCTTCCGAGTAGAGGGGTTTTCTCCCTCCAAGTCGTTCCCTCCGCTTCCAAGCGGAAAACTATACCACGCCAAAGACGGCGGCAAAAATCATAAACGGGGGGGGGTATTCTTTATATGGTTATTTTTTGCCGCCGCAGTCATAGGAACATGATAGCAGAACGGCGGGGGATTGTCAAAGTGCGGGGGCGGCATTGGCAATGACTGCCGCCAGTTTCGCTTCGGCAGGACGGCACGTCCCCTAAAAAAACGCCGGCCGCCTGCTGACAGACGACCGGCGTTGCGATTGCGCGGAGCGGATTATTTCTTTGCCGCCTGCGCGCGGAACGTCCTGATGCCCTCTATAATCAGAATGACCGCGAGCACGGCCATCGCCGCCGCAAACAGCATCTGGAACCAGTTGCCCCAGTGGAACGCGCCAGGTATACCCCCCCCCATTGCCTGAATCTTGGCGATGACGGTGCGCACCAGTTGCGTGAGCGTCGCCGCCAGCATGAACGCCGTCGGAATGAAGAACATCCTGTTGTTCTTGCCGACATGACCGAGCCACGCCGCCACCGCCATCAGCGCGATGCCCGCAAGCAGCTGGTTCGCCGAGCCGAACAGCGCCCAAATCTGCGAAAGGCTCAAGCCGCCGAGCACACAGCCGATGACGACCAGCAGCAGCGTCGAGAACAGCGGATGCGCGAGCACCTTGCGCGCGCCGGAAACGTCCTTGTACGACGACTCGCCGTCCGCAAGGAACAGCTCGCTGAACATGAAGCGGCTCAGGCGCGTCGCGGAATCAAGGGAAGTCAGCGCGAAGACCGACACCGCCAGCGTCAGCAGCGCGTTAATTATATTGTAGATGCGTGTTCCTTCCTCGCCGAACATCGTGGCGATACCCGCACCGAACGCCACTGAAGGCGAGCCGAATTCGCCAGCCATATACTTAGAGTACACTACACCAACCGCAATCAGCGAGATGACCGCCAGCCCGGACTCAATCAGCATCGAGCCGTAGCCGATCGCCTTCGCGTTCTTCTCATTGTCCAGCTGCTTTGAGGTCGTTCCCGTCGCAATGAGCGAGTGAAAGCCCGAACACGCGCCGCACGCGACCGTGATAAACAGCGCCGGGAACATCGGTCCGATGGACGTGTTCCAGCCGGTGAACGCGGGAAGCTCGAACGCCGCGTTGCCCGTGACCGCCGTGACGACAATGCCAACGAGCGCGACCGCCATCATCGCGTACAGCAGGAACGACGAAAGGTAGTCGCGCGGCTGCAACAGCATCCACACCGGGACGAGCGACGCCACCGCAATATACGCGCCGATAAACACGATCCACGCCGTGCGGCTCATCGCAAAGCCGAAATTCAGCCCGATGACCACCGCGAGCACGATGCCCGCAAGGCCGATAATCGTCGCGGGCAGCGTCTTGATGCCGCAGCGGTTGGTCAAAAAGCCGTAGACGACTGCAAGGATGATGAACAGCAGCGAAATCATCGCCGTCGTCTGGTTGCCGTTCGGATGCCGGACAATGCCGAATGTAGCACCCTTCGTATAGAACGTACCGGCGACGACGTTCACGAACGAGGCGATGACCAGAATCAGCACGAGCAGCGCGAAGATGATGAACAGTTTCTTCGACGTTTTGCCCATTGAGTCCCGGATAATCTCGCCGACCGACTTTCCGTCGTGGCGGGCGGACGCGAACAGCGATCCGAAATCCTGCAAGCCGCCAAAGAAAATGCCGCCGATGATACACCACAGGAACACCGGCACCCAACCGAAGACTGCCGCCTGAATCGGGCCGTTGATCGGACCCGCACCGGCAATCGAAGAGAAATGATGTCCCATCAATACCGCCGGTTTTGCGGAAACATAGTCGATGCCGTCTGCATTTGTCTGTGCAGGCGTCTTTTTGGTGGGATCGATTCCCCACTGCTTTGCCAGCCACGAACCGTAGAACACGTAGCCGATGAAAAGCAGCACGATCGCAGCAAGAATGATGAGTAATGCTGTCATCTGTTTTCCTCCTCCAGAAAACGTTTTTATAGATTGCCCACGAGCCGCCTCAAATCCTTGCCGAGCCGGTTGTACGCCACCCGGCCGGAGGAAGTCTCGTAAGCCAATGCCCTGAAATTGCTCCAGCCGTACAGGCTGCACCGATATGACTTGGAATGCCGCGTCTTCTTAATCCGCGCGAACGCGTCGTCGTCAATCGTCTGCGCGACGATAATGAGCGCGATATCGGAGCAGCGGTGACCCATATACGGCGTGACGCGCGAAAGCCCCGCGCTCCAGGCAGAGCCGTCCAGCTCCGCGAGCCGCGCGCAGGTCAGCGCGCGCTCCTGCGCAAAAAAGACATATTCGTTGGAATCGATATCCGCGATGTGCGCAGCCTTGACGAGGACATACTGCTGCGCATGGGCGTGGAATTCGGCCTCGGCGACAAAGGGCGCGGCAACGCCCTCGGTCTTTACGTCGTAATACCGCTCGAACGATCGCAACAGTTTCTGTAATACGTCTGTCTGTTCCATTATAAATACTGCATTATATGCCGTATTTATACAGCCGTCAAGTACGCGGGCAGCTCCCCCAAATGCGCAAGCACGGCCGCCGCCCGCGCGCGGATTTCCCCGTCCGGCTGAATCTGGTCGGGAATCATCACGCAGCGGATGCCCGCCGCCACCGCCGCGCGCACGCCGTTGGGGCTGTCCTCCACGGCAACGCAGTCCGCCGGGGCAAGTCCCAGCGACGCGCAGGATTGCAGGTAGATGTCGGGCGCGGGCTTGGCGTGGGCAACCATGTCGCCGCACGTGATCGTCTCAAAATAGCCGATGATTCCCGCCGCCGCAAGCTGACGGCGCACGTTCTCCGTGCGCGTGGACGACGCGACGGCAAGCCGGTACCCCGCAGCGGCGAGCGCGTCAAGGCACGGGCGCACGGACGGCATGAGGTCAAGCCCGCGCGTCATCTCGATCTCGCGGAACACCTCGCCCGCGCGCGCATAAAAACCGTCCGCGTCAAAGCCCGGGCCGCAGCGCGCGCGGAGCAACGCCTTGATGTCGTCCGTGTTCATGCCAATGCACTGCCGGTACAGCGATCGGATGTCCGCAACGCCGCGCTCATCGGCCGCCTGCTCCCAGCTCGCAAAGGCGACGCGCTCGGTGTCCAGCAGCACGCCGTCCATGTCAAACAGCACTGCCTTCGTCATGCGTCCTCCTCCGCAAAAATCTCGTCGAGCGTCTGCATGAGGTGCTTGACGGCGGCGAAATTTTCCCGCAGGCGGATGCGGTAAAAAATCTGCGTCCCCTGCTTCACCGGCTCAAGGATGCCGCAGTTCCTGAGCACCTTGAGGTGATACGAAATCGCCGGGCGCGACAGCAGCGACTTTCCCGTCAGCTGCGCCACGTTGATGCCCTCCTCGCCCGCCTCCGCAATGTCGCAGACGATTTTCTGGCGCGTCACGTCACCGAGCGCGACGAACAGCGACGAACATTCCTCGAACTGCCGCCGCGCAAGCTTGATTTTTTCCATTACGTGTGTTTCCCGCTGCATGATTCCCCGCCTTTCACGTATACTTTTTTGCCAAACATTATTGACACAAACCGCGACAGTTTATATCATTGAGCCAAACGGTTTAATATTTTAAACCGTTTATGCATTAAAGCAGTTTTCCCGAAAAATTGCAAGGAGAACAACACCATGATTCCGCGAATGCTCAAGCATTCATGGCTGATTATCGCCATAACCGCCGTGATTACCGTATTTTTCGGCTGGCAGCTGAAGAATATCCGTATTGAGAACACCAGCCGCACGTTCATGCCCAAGGACGACGCTTCCTACCAGTTCATGCTCCAGACCGAAGAGACGTTCGGCAGCATGCTCGGGCTGGGCATATCGCTGGAGACGAAAGGCAAGACCATCCTGACCCCGCAGTATATCCGGGTGATCCAGACGATTACCGACGAAATCGAAAAGCTCGACTACGTGGAGAACGTGGACTCGCTCACCAACATCGACTTCATCTACGGCGACGTCACGGAGGACGGCGAAGGCAGCCTCGTGGCGGGCAGCCTGCTCGGCGACGACGACGAGTACACGGGCAGCGCACAGGACATGCGCCTCATCAAGCAGCGGATCATCGACTGGCAGGAAATGTACAACCGCGTCATCGTGAACGACTCGTTCACGGCGGCGCAGATGATGGTGACGGTGACGGCCTCCACCGAGGACGGCGAGGAACTGCCGTCCACCGTGCAGAACGAAATCCTCGCGAACATCAAGGCAGTCTGCGAGGACGCGCTCGCCGGGTCCGACCTTGAGGTGCGCTACTTCGGCGACCCGGTCATGTCGCATGACGCGCGCGAATTCCTGATGAGCGACCTCATCAACCTGATTCCGTTCGTCGCGCTCATCGTATTGCTCTCGCTCTATTTCTCGTTCCATACCTGGAGCGGCACGCTGCTTCCGCTCGTCACCGTCCTCATCAGCACGATCTGGTCGGTGGGGCTGCTCTCAGTCCTCGGCTATCCGTTCACGATCATCGGCAGCATGATTCCCGTCTGCCTGATCGCGTGCGGCTCGGCCTACGGCATCCACGTGATGACGCACTATTATATCGGGCTTGACAACATCGAGGGTGAAATCACCAAGGAAAAACACGCGGGAGCAATCGCATTCGCGCTCAAGGACGTGTGGGTGGCGGTGCTGCTCGCGGCAATCACGACGGTCGCGGGCTTTATCTCCAACATCTCAAGCCCGCTACGCCCGCTGCGCTCGTTCTCTATCTTTGCGGCGGCAGGCGTGGCGTTCTCGCTCATCCTCTCCGTCACGCTCATTCCCGCGCTGCTGTACGTCATGCCGCTCAAGAACGTGGGCAAGCACTGGCGCAACAAGAACCACCTGAGCACGCGCCTGCGCGAGCGGATGGAAAAACAGCTGGCGCGGCGCGGCGGAAAAAGCTCCGCCGAAAAGAACAGCGAAACCCTGTACAGCCTGTACCATTTCTTCGCGGGCACGAAGCCGCGCCTCATCGTGTTCATGCTGGTCATCGTGCTGCTCTCCGCGTTCGGCGTACAGCGGCTCATCGTCGATACCGCCATGGTCAACTACTTCCCCGGCAGCAGCAAATTCCGGCAGGATCTTGCCTACGTGGACGACACGCTCGCCGGGTCGAACAGCATGTATTTCGTCGTGTCGGGAAAGGAGAAGGCGGACGATGGCACAAATGCCGCGGCAGACGACGGCGGATTCGGCGAATTCGATTTTTCCGGGGCGGACGCGGCGGGCGACTTTGACTTTGGCGGCGACGACTTCGGGTTCGGCGACGGGAGCGCGGACGCGCCGAAAGCGTACTATATGCTCACCGCCCCCGAAATCCTCAAGGCAGTGGACGACATGCAGGAATACATGCTCGCCCACCACCCCGAAATCGGCAAAATCGTCTCGTTCACCACGTCAATCAAGCGCATGAACCAGGTGATGCACACGCCTGAAGGCGAGGACGCGCAGGCGCTCGGCGAAACGGTCACGATGCAGCAGCTGCTCGAAATGCTCGGCCGGGCGTATGCGGCGGCGGGCGGCGACAAGGCGAACGCGAACGAAGTCGTCTCCGAGCTGGAAAAGCAGCTCAACTACAACGGGCTTGACTACTACGAAATCCCCTACGACACCGAAAAATATCCCGTTGACCGGCGCGAGGCGCTCGGCGACCTGGTGACGCAGTACCTGTACCTGCTCTCCAGCGACTCGATCACGCGCTTTGCGGACGACATGACGAACCCCAAGGCAATCCGCACGCAGGTGCAATTGCGCACGCACAGCACCGTGGACACGGGCAAGCTCATCGACGACATCAAGGACTACGCGGCAAAGCACTTCCCCGACGGCTACGACGTCGAGGCGACCGGCACGGCCGCGCTTGAGTACACGATGAGCAATCTGGTCATCAACAGCCAGATGATCAGCATCGTCTTCTCGCTGATCGCCGTGTTCGTCATCATCACGCTGTCGTTCAAGTCCGGCTGGGCGGGGCTTATCGGCGCGATTCCGCTGGGGCTGGTCATCCTGCTCAACTTCATGGTGATGGGCTACGCGGGCATACGGCTCGACCTGTGCACGAGTATCGTCTCGTCCATCGCAATCGGCGTGGGCATCGACTACACGATCCATTTCATGGAGACGTACCAGCACGAGCGCGCGCGCTCGAAGAACCTTGAGGTCGTCGCCGAAAACACGTTCAGGACGAGCGGCAAGGGCATCATCACCAACGCGATTGCCGTGGGCATGGGCTTCCTCGTGCTGGTGTTCAGCCGCTTCATCATCCTGCGCTACATCGGCATCCTCGTGGCGGTGGTCATGTTCACCAGCTCCATGCTGGCAATGACGATCATCCCTGGCCTGCTGAACGCCTTTGACCCCCAATTCATGTGGCCGAAAGAAGAGCGGGAAGCATACAAGGCAAAACTTGCCTCGGAAAAGGCAGGCGCAAAAAACAGCCGCACAGACAGCGCGGCAACAAAATAAAACAAAACGACTGGAGGTATCTTAATGAAACTGACAAAAATGCTGGCGGCCGCGGTTGCGGTCATCGGGTGCACGGCAGGAACTGCCGCGTTCGCCATCGACGGGACGGAGATCATGCAGAACGTGTTCGACCGGCAGAAGCCCGACTTCACCAAGGCGGCGGTCACGCTGTCGCTGATCGAAAAGAGCGGCAAGGTGACCGAAACGCGCAACGTGGGCGAGTACGGACGCTGCAAGAACAACCTGAGCGACATGGTGATGATTTTCGTCAGCCCCGCCGCGGTCAAGGACACGCGCTTCTTGCAGAAAGAAAACGAGGGCAACAAGGCCGACGACAAATGGATTTTCGTGCCCGCGCTGCGCTCCACCCGCCGCGTCGCGTCATCGGAGGGCGACAAGGCGTTCGTCGGCACGGACTTCACCTACGACGACATGAGCAGCCGCGAAGTAAGCGACGACACACACGAGCTGCTGAAAGAGAGCGAGGACAAGGGCAACTTCAAAGACCTGTACGTGGTCAAGTCAACGCCTAAGGACGCCAAGTCAAGCCAGTACAGCTACCGCATCTCCTGGATCACCAAGGACAGCTGGATTCCCACCTACGTGGAACTGTACGACAAAAAAGGCAAGCTGCTCAAAATCAACGAGATCAAGGCAATCACGCCCAAGACGGGCAACAAGACCTACAACATTCCGTCAGAGAACGTGATGACCAACGTGCAGACCGGACACAGCACCGTACTCAAAATGGTGAACATCGAAGTGGACAAGCCGCTGCCCGACGGCTACTTTACCCCCAACTTCCTGACGACCGGACGGCTCTAGTATGAAGGCGCGAACGATCCTATCGGTCGCGCTGGCAGGCGCGCTGCTTGCCGGCGCGGCGTTCACCGACGACTTCGGATTCGACTTCGGCGACGACGGCGGGTTTGACTTTGGCGGCGAGGGCGCGTCGTCCGGCGGCATCGGCGCGGTGCTGTCCGCAATCAGCCTGAACGGCGACGCGAGCCTTGCAGGGCGCGTCTACGTTGACCGGCGGGACGACGGCAACAGCCGGCTGAAAGTCGGCGACTTCCCCACCGCCGTGTTCCCGTCGCTCAAGCTGGGCATTGCCTACAGCGGTGCGTCCACGGACTTCTCCGGCACGATAAAGCTCGACCGCACGTCGCTCGGCGGCGGGTACTACACGGACATCCTCGACGAATTCACCGCCCGCGTCTACGTGAACGGCAACTTACAGCTCGAGGCGGGCAAGATGAAAGTGGTATGGGGCAAGGGCGACAAGCTGCACGTGCTCGACAACTTCAACGCCAACGACTACACCGACTATATCATTCCCGACTACATCGACCGCCGCATTGCCGAGCCGATGTTCCGCGCCGTATACACGACGGACGGCGGCATCAAATTCGAGGGCATCTACACCCCCACGATGACCGGCGACCGCTACGCATCAAGCGGCGTATGGATTCCCGGTAAGATGACAAAAGCAGTCGATAAGCTGAATGCAATGCTCGGCAAGAAAGACAACGAAAAAATAAGCCTCAGCGACCTGGACTATCCCGACACGTTCGCGTTCAAGTACGGGCAGGCGGGCATCCGCTCCACCTTTACGCTCGGACCGGTGGATTTGGGCGTGAGCTACTACTACGGGCACAACAAGCAGGTCTCCGTCGATTTGTCGCCGATACTTGCAGAAATAGCGGCGGGTCAGCCACCAACGGAATTGCCGAAACTGCGCTACGACCGCATGCAGGTGTTCGGGCTTGAGGCGGCGGCCGTGCTGTGGAAGTTCAATACGCGCGCCGAATTCGCGTACAACCTGACCGCAGACACCGCCGGTGACGACCCCTGGGTAAAGAACAACAGCATCGGCTGGGTGGTCGGGTTTGACATCGACCTGCCGCTCCACAACGTCAACGTGAACCTCCAGAACCAGGGCAGTTACGTCCTGCGCAACGACAAAATCGACGACAACACGAAGAAAATGGTGGCAACGACAGGATCGAAGGTTTCCGACGGCGATTATGACGCGGACGGACGCTACAGCAACAACAAGCTCGTGCTCGCCGTGACGGACAGCTGGGATCACGAAAAGACCAAGCTCGATGTCAAGGCAATCTGGGGCATTGAGCGCGGCGACGTGATCGTCCTGCCCAAGCTGACCCGCACCCTGCTTGACGGCTTTGACGTGTCCCTGAGCGGCATGTTCATCTGGTGCAAGGACGAGGACAGCGAATTCGACGGCTGGCAGCACAACAGCTTCGTCACCGTGGGCGCGCGCTACCAGTTCTAGCGGGCGGACGACAAAAAAGTACGGCGTATTTGAAACAAAAATACGCCGTACTTTTTAAAAAACACGCCGTAAAATTTTAAAAACACGGCGTACATTTTTTCAAAATCCTCTTGACAAAAGAATCCTGTCAGAATTTCAACTTGACAACGAATTCAAACACAATTATAATAGAGCCATTGCAATTGTATGATTGCGTTTATGGGCTTGTAAAGTACGACTTCCCACGATTCGGGAATAGCCGGAGTTACAAGCCATATTTTTTGGAGCATCATGATGAAAACGGCGATTCTCGTTGACGGCGGTTTTTATAAATTGGAAGCATTAAAGTTGTTTGGGAAAAAATCGCCCGAAGCGCGCGCCGCTGAATTGGTTCGCTATTGTCAATTCCATTTGTTAAACAGGGCAAAATATGAAATCATTGAAGATAAAAAAAGATATGCCAAGAACGATTTATGCCGAGTCTTTTACTATGATTGTCCGCCTGTTTCTAAAATGATTTATCACCCGCTCTTAAAAAAGAACGTTGATTTCTCAAAAAAAGATACGTTCCAATGGACGACCGACTTTTTTAATTCCTTAAGAACAAAAAGGAAATTTGCATTGCGGCTTGGAAAATTGGCGGATGCCACGGCATCTTTCAATTTGAAGTCTGATGTCACGAAAAAGATTTTGAGCGGTACTCGTGTTTTGACAGACTTGACGGAAAAGGACTTCGATTTGGCATTACGACAAAAAGGCGTCGATATGAAAATCGGAATCGATATCGCGACTTTGGCATACAAACGGCTTGTCGATCAGATTGTGCTCATAAGCGGAAACAGCGACTTTGTGCCTGTTGCGAAACTCGCACGACGAGAAGGCATAGACTTTGTTCTGGATCCAATGGGAACTCATATTGCCCCTGACTTGCAAGAACATATCGACGGCATGCAGTCGTATTACAAATGGATGCAAAAATCGGAAACCAGCGATTTGGACGATGATTTATAAAAAGCTGTTGGAAAAGCAGGAAGCGGCGTTCTGGAATTCGCCGCTTGACGAAGAAGAGCGGTTCATTGAAGCGAACCCCGAAGCGTTCTAGCGGGCATTCCAATTATAGTATATATGATAATCCCGTACCATATATATCATAATTACAGTTCCGGGGACGGGCAAAAAATACCGCCCGAACGGGCGGGCGGGCAAACGATAAAAAAACGGATGCAAAGGCATCCGTTTTTTTGTACGCATACACGCATATTTTCTAGCATAAGGGGCAAAGGGTAGTGACCTTTGCAATTTGCCTTGCATCGCTATTTTTATCCTGGTCAAGAAGATTTTGTTGGTGAGTAGTTAATTTCTGAAAATCTTCATCATGATCTTTGAATGTGTCACGAGCAGAAATTTCATATTTATCATTATTACCATAATATTCAAATTCCTTTAATTTTCTTGGGGTTCTTGATGATATACCTTCTGAACCGTCTTTGTTAGCCCCATAAGAATCCTGTCTAACACCATTATCTCCAAAATATTCACTGTCAATACCTCCATATCCAACATTTGGTTTAGCAAATTTTTTATAAAAAGCTTTTTTATAAGCTTCATCTTCATTCTTAATAGAATCACCCAATTCCTTACTAAAATATACAAATCTAGCACCTCCAGCTATACAATTATTTGACGTATATTTATCTATATCCTCTTTTTTGACTCCTCTCAAATCAAGAATGTTATGATAAGCTTCATCACGTCTAAAAGTATATGATAATTTATCTAATTTTACAATCCCATATGCATTCAAATCTTTCACATCTGTTGTATTATTATAGGGGTAACTCTTAAAATATACAATACCTTTTAAATCTGCTTTTGATTTATTTTTAAGTTCACTCATATCATCTGTAAATATAATATTTGTAAGATTCCACTCTACTGTTTTATCAGGAGCCGCTTCTGATATAATTAAATTTTTTATATTTTTTATCTCCTTATATC
>CAMWTK010000069.1 GCA_947177175.1 uncultured Treponema sp. | reverse complement strand
AGACGAACCTCGCCATGCTCATTCCGACGATTCCGGGCTGGAAGGTCGAGACGGTTGGCGACGACATCGCGTGGATGAAATTCGGCGATGACGGACGCTTGTACGCAATCAACCCTGAGGCGGGCTTCTTTGGCGTTGCTCCGGGAACTTCGGCGGAATCAAACAAGAACGCGCTCATCTCTGCGGAAAAGAACACGATTTTCACGAACTGCGCTTTGACGGAAGACGGCGACGTGTGGTGGGAAGGAATCGGCTACCCGGCAAAGGGCAAGCTCGTTGACTGGAAGGGCGCGACCCGCGACGCATTGCCGAAAGACAAAGCACCGAAAGGCGAGGAAATGGCGCACCCGAACGCGCGCTTTACCGCGCCCGCAAAGCAGTGTCCGTGCATCGCGAAGGAATGGGAAGACCCGAAAGGCGTTCCGATTTCCGCGATTCTGTTCGGCGGCCGCCGCCCGTCTACCGTTCCGCTCGTGCATCAGGCGCGCAACTGGAATCACGGCGTGTTCCTCGGCTCAATTGTCGGCTCTGAAATCACGGCGGCCTCCACGATTGACGCTTCGCAGGTCGGAAAAATCCGCCGCGACCCGTTCGCAATCCTGCCGTTCTGCGGCTACAACATGGGCGACTACTTCGCGCACTGGATCAACGTGGGCGCAAAGGCGGATCAGGACAAGCTGCCGAAAATCTTCTATGTGAACTGGTTCCGCAAGGACGACGAAAACAAGGACTTGCCGGGCGGATTCATGTGGCCGGGCTACGGCGACAACAGCCGCGTCCTCGCATGGATTTTCGACCGCTGCGACGGAAAGGACAACTTCGTTGACACGCCGATCGGCTACATGCCGAAAGAAGGCGCGCTCAACCTCGAAGGGCTTGCCGACGTGTACAAGGCGCAGATTCCCGCAATCACCGCCGTTGACAAGGAAGGCTGGCTCAAGGAATGCAAGGACATCCGCGAAAACCACTATCCGAAGTTCGGCGCGCACCTGCCGAAAGAACTGACGGCGTGCCTCGACGATTTGGAAGCGCGTTTGAGCAAATAAAATCCTGAACGTTTACAACTGCGAGTTTTGTACGCAGTCTTTCGACTGCGTACAAAACTCGGTAAGCAACCGTAAGGTTGCGACACACACGAACAAAGCCCCGCAAGACTGCGGGGCTTTGTTTTTATGGGAGAGCATGCCATGGACAAAAAATTCTTTTGCCAATGGTTCAAAGGATTTGCGGAAGGCTTGGACGAAATGGATTCGGACAGCAGAAGCCGCCTTTTGAAGCATTGCGCAACATGCTGCGCCGACACGGGCGTTTTACAGTCGCACCTAAAACTGTACCAAGCAGTGAACGGCAGCCGCGACGAGTTTTACCACAGGCTTTGCGAACTGGGCAACGTTCGCGGCGAAGTCGCCGTACCCGGCAAAGAATATTTCATTTCGTTCCCGGACTGCGCGTGCGACCTCCATACCGCACTCGGCATCAACACGCCGAATCTGTGCGAATGCTCGCGGCAAAGCATCATCTATGTGGCTGAGCGCATGTGGCAAGGAAGCAAGGTTCAAGTGGAGCAAATTAAAACCGTTCTTTCCGGCGGCGCGGAATGCAAGTTCCGCGTCAGATATGATTAGATTTGACGCGGACAAACGACATCTTGTCGCATCGTGCCGAAAAACTTGCTTATACCAAAACCTGATACACACGCTCCAAAATTTGGAACACACGTTCCAGATTTTGGTATAAGCAACTCCATTTTTTTGGAGCGACAAGTCCTTTTTTTGGTACAAGCAAGGAACGGACAAACAACCTGCCGACAAGGCAATTTCAGAAACGCTTTCTTTTCTATAAATAAATTACAAATACCTCTACACCTAATTTAGGTCATTTTATTTTGCTTGCACAATCGATTATTCGAATATATAATAGATATTGGGTATTGGGACGGGGCATCCTTGATAGGTGGGGGGGGGTATTTTATGAATGAAGAAAAAAAGACTCCCCGATTGCTGAGGTTTTCTCTCATCGGGCTTGCGACAGCAGGTATTATTTTTAGTATCATCATGCTCTGCGCGGGATATGTGCATTCTGAGTGGGACGCGCACCGCACTCCCCTGCTGGACACCGATGCCGAACGGCGCGTCCTTTTTATCTCTTCGTATAGCGAGAATTTCGATACCGTCAACGCCCAGTTGGCGGGTATCTTTGGCGTGTTTGAGAAAAACAGCGTCATTTGCGACACTGAATACATGGACACAAAGGTTTACGACTCGCCGGAGAATGCCACGCTGTTCTACGAGACGCTCAAATACAAAATAGACCACCTCAAGCTGGAGCACGAGGAACAATACGATGCCATCCTTTTGGGCGATGCCCCCGCGCTCGCCTTTGCCTTGGAGCACCAGGACGATTTGTTCCCCGAAACGCCGATGGTGTTTTTTGGGCTGAACGACCCCGACAAGGTGCGGCTTGCGGCGCAGAATCCGTTCATCACGGGGTCGGTGAATCAGTCTGATTTTTCGCAGACTATCGAATTGGCGACGAAACTGAACAAAACGGCGACGAATATCACGGCAGTATACGACGATTCCACGGAAGAGGGCAGGAGCGAAGGAAGGCAATTCTTCGCGCTCAAAAACCGCTATCCCGAATTCACATTCAGCGCGCTCAGAACGTCCAACTATACGCGCACGGAGTTGGGCAAGCAGCTCGCGCAGTTCACCGACGACACGATTCTCATCTGCCTGAGCGCGTATTTTGACAAGGAAGGATTCTACCATTCGATTCCCGAAACGGCGCATTTCTTCTACACGCACACAAAAATCCCCGTGTACACCCAGCTGTTCGGGTCGGTGGGCAAAGGATTCTTGGGCGGCTATCTGTTTGACTTCATCGAGGCGGGGCGATATTCCGCGCAGGTAATCATCGATGTCCTTGACGGAAAGAGCATGAGCGATTTTCCGCTCAAAAAAGACTTGCCGTCGCACTTCTATTTTGACAACGGACAGATGAAGCGTTTCCGGCTCAACACGCGCCTGCTGCCCAAGGGAACGATCTTGGTGAACGAAAAGCCGTCGTTCTGGCAGCAGTTCCATATCGTGCTTATTCCCTTTATTACGATTGTCGCCTCGCTGACGTTGCTGCTCATACTCATATTCCATTATGCGCGGCAGTTGCAGCGTTCGCATGACATCGACACGCTCACCCAGCTGCCGAACCGTCATGTGGTGCAGGCGGCGGTGCGCAACCTGCTCAAGGCAAAGTGCGATTTTGCCATCATTATGATTGACGTTGACGAGCTGAAAATGATGAATGCGTTCTACACGTTTGCTTGCGGCGATTATATCCTGTGCGAGATGGCACGGCGGCTCAAATCAATCGACCGGCTGAGCCACTATATGATAGCGCGTTACGCAAACGACGATTTCGTCATCGTGCTGAAAGACACGCGCCTGCGCAAAAATGACAGCCTGCTGTACCTCATCAAGCAGATTATTTCCGAGCCGTTTGAATTCTCCGAGAATCAGATTTTCATAAAGACAAACATCGGCATTGCCAACTACACGGACAAAGACAACATCACGGTGGACGAGTGCTTTTCCAACGTGGACAGCGCGATGTGCGAGGCGAAGTTGCAGGGAAAGAACAAGACCGTTTTCTTTACCAAGGAGATGCTCAAGGAGCGGCAGACAAAACAGGAAATCGCCAAGATTCTGGAAAAGGCATGCAACAGCGACGACGGCTTTTACGTCCTGTACCAGCCGCAGATTGACATCACGACGGGCGAAATCCACGGGTATGAGGCCTTGGTGCGCCTGAAAACCGTCAAGATTTACCCGAGCCAGTTCATTCCCATTGCGGAAGAGAGCGGTCTCATGGCAAAAATCGGGCGCATCGTGACGGAGCAGGTCATCAAGCAGATGGTCGAATGGCGCAAGAACGGCTTTCCGCTCCGCAAGGTGTCGATCAACTATTCGGCGGCGCAGATGGCGGACAAAGAATACATCAACTATCTGAAAACGCTGATGGAGAAAAACGACATCTCGCCCGACCTGATTCAGATTGAGATTACCGAAAGCCTCTTTATGGGGAACAAAAAAATCGCGCAGGATCTTGCGGCGGATTTCAACGCAATCGGCATCCAGCTGGCACTGGACGATTTTGGCACGGGCTATTCGTCGCTCGCCTACCTCACCTATATCCCCGTCAAGATAATCAAGCTGGACAAAAGCCTCATAGACGCATGCTTGCAGGAAGACAAGGAATCGTTCATCAAGCACATCATCAATCTGGTGCACTCGCTCAACATGAAGCTGATTGTCGAGGGCGTTGAGTACAAATGGCAGTACGAAATGCTCAAGAAGCTCAAGAACGATGTCATTCAGGGCTACTATTTCAGCAAGCCGATTTCAGGCAAAGACGTAGAAATATACCCCCCCCCTATATGAATTAAAGACAACTGACAAACGGCGGCGGCGGCCGCAAGACTATTTTGACCCGGACGACGAGCCGATTACCGTTTCTGCAAAAACGACTGAAGCCGTTTCAGGTCATTTTTGAGCGTCGCATTCGCCGGAACGACCGCAAGCCCGTCCTGCACGACCGCCAGTGCCTCGTCGTACCTGCCCGCATTCGCCAAATCCGCATAGGCATTGTGCACGTCAACCGCATAATTCTGATAGCACTGGCTCCGTATCGTCTTCAGATTGCGGTTGTCCGGCACGCTTTTGAGCCCCTCGTCGGCAAGCGCGGCGGCGGCAAGATAATCGCCCTGATCGAACAGCGGCTTCAGTTTTTGGTACCAGCAGTACGCCTCAAGCTCATTGATGCGCGCGGCAACCGCGCGGTCTTTTGCGGCAGGATCATTCCGCTGCGCGCGCAAAAAGGCAATCGCGTCGTCGGCAGGCAGCGACCGTGCCGAATCCTCGACATACCGGGCAAAAACCATCGTAGCAATTACCGCCGCATTTTTCTCGCTCACGGCAGTTTTGTGCGCGGCAAATGCCCGCTGTGCCTGCGCAACGTCGCCTGCGTTCAGGTAGTTGACCGCGCAATTGTACGCCGCCGTATCATAGATGTTTTGCAGCGCGACGGACGCGCCCCACCGCGCAAACACGGCATCCAGCCATTCGAGCGCGCGCTCGGACTGCGAACGGTGCTGATCAAGGACGACGGCATAATTTCCCGCAACCGTGTCAAAATCGGCGCGCACGGCTTTCGCGTCCGCTTCGTCCGCAGATTGCGTAAACGCCAGGCAGGCGGCGGCAAGCGGAACGCCCCGCGCAAAATCGTTTTTTTCGTTCATCGTGGCGACCAGATTGCGCCCCACCAAACTGACGAATTTGCGCTCGCCCACTTCCCGGCGACCCGCGTAATACTTTTTCGGCACGACAAAATACCGCATCGTGTCTGCCGTCTGCTCCACCACCTTTCTGACACCGGGATTAAATCCGTCGGGATTCGTCGTCTCCACGTCAATGCGCTTGCCGTCAACCGTGACCGTGCAGAACGCATGGTCGGGCGTTTCCTGCCCCGCAACGGCAAGCCCCGCCGCCTTTGCCAGCGAAAAATACAGCACGCTCGACGACACGCAGTTGTACGTCCCCGCCGCAAACATCGTGGCAATGTTCGTCTGGTCGGCGACATACTGCGTGAGCACGCGCTCGTACATGAGCGTCAAGATAGATTCGGCGCGGTCGGCTTCCGCGAGCGACAGAAACGAATCGGCGCAGACGGCGGTTTCCAGCTCGCGGTAGGCGGCAAGCACACGCGTACCCTGCGGCGAATCCTGCGGGCATAACGAAAATTCCAGCCCCGCGCGGATTACGTCCTCGCCCGAAAGCGTCCGCTCCGCCGCGTCAAAGACAAAAGCCGGCTCAAGCGACGGAAAATCCGCCTGCGCAAACACCGCGCCCACCAAAAAACAGACCGCCCACGCAGCAAAATATCGTCTCATACCATAAAAACAACGCAGTAAGGGCGATAGTTTCAGCGCGGCGCATCACAAATCTTTCGCCAAGTAAACCATATCGGTCAGCGGCACGCCGCCTTCATATATCGGGTGGTCGTAGTTTTTGGTGAAAAAATCTTTGACACGGTGCGAACGCCGAAATCCGCACCGCTCATAAAACGGCACGGTCAGCGGACTGTCACCCGTGCCGACGGTCAAGACGCGATACGTTCCCGCATACCGGGCGCAGACAAACGCGACCAATGCGCGACCGTAGCCACGCCGCTGCCACTGCGGCAGCACGGCAAGATTTTTGATTTCAAGCACGCCGCCGCCCTCATCGCACACGACAATTTCCGCCTTTACGCCGTCATCGTCAAGGACATACATCGTGCCGCGGTCAAGATACCGCGCAATCATCGCCGGGGACTCGTCCGCAAGCAGCAGCAACGAATCGTAGGCATGTTTGTCATGTGTCTGATATATGTTCACGGGAGCGTGTACGCATGCGTTATGGCAAGGTGGACGACCTGCCCCGCGTCAATCGCCGTGCCGTCGCGCGTGCGCTCGTCCATAATGACCACGCCGCCCGCTACGCCGTCGCACTGTATGCGGTAGCGGATTGAGCCGCCGAAGAACGACGCGGAAAGCACCGTGCCCGTCAGGTCGCCGCCCGCCGCCACAAAGGCGAGCCATTCGGGACGAATCATCTGCGTTGTGCCGCCGCGCTCAATAAAATTGGCGCGCCCCACAAAATCGGCGACAAAGGCATTCCGGGGCGAAAAATAGACTTCCTGTGGCGAGCCGACCTGCTGGAGCGCGCCATGGTTGATGACGGCAATGCGGTCAGAAAGCGACAATGCCTCCTCCTGATCGTGGGTGACGTACATCGTAGTAACGCCCAAATCGCGCTGAATGTCCTGCAACTCGTCGCGGACAAGCGCGCGCAGTTTTGCGTCAAGGCTGGAAAGCGGCTCATCCATGAGCAGGACAAGCGGCTTGAGCACGAGCGCGCGCCCCAACGCCACCCGCTGCTGCTGTCCGCCGCTCAGCTCGTGCGGATAGCGTTCCAGCAGGTGCGCGATGCCCAACAGCCGCGCCGTCTGGTGCATGAGCGCGCGCGCCTCATCGTCCGGCTTTTTTTGGATGCGCAGACCGTACAGCAGGTTTTTCTCCACCGTCAGGTGCGGAAAAAGCGCGTAATCCTGAAACACCATGCCCACTTTGCGTCGGTCGGGGGCAATACCGCTCTGGTCAACGCCGTTGATTTTTATCGTCCCCGCGTCCGGCGCCAAAAAGCCCGAAATCAGGCGGAGCAGCGTCGTCTTGCCGCAGCCGGACGGACCGAGCAGCGTGGTAAAACTTCCCGCCGCGACTTCCAGCGAAAAATCGTGCACCGCCGCCGTCTTGCCGAACGAAAACGAGATATGCTCCAACGAAAGCGTCGCCTTGCTTTCCATCATCTGCCCCCTGCCCGCCCGACAAACCGGCCGATTGCCAGCCTGCCGACACCGAGCGTCATAAAAGTCACCACCGTCAAAAGCAGCGCGAGCGCCGCCGATTTGCCCCAGTCGCCCTGCTCCGCCAGATTCAGAATGCGCACCGAGGCGAGCGGCGTTTTGAACGACACCAGAAAAATCACCGCGCTCAGCGTCCCCACGCCACGCACGAACGTATAGACGAACGAAGAGAACAGCCCCCCTACCGCAAGCGGCAGCAGCACCGTGCCGAACACGTGCAGCCGGTCCGCGCCGAGCGAACGCGCCCCGTCATCAAGCGTCGTCCTGAACTGCGCATAGGCGGACGACATGATACGGTACGAAAACGGCAAAAATCCCACCGTCATGGCGATGACGATAAGCACCTGCGACACACGGAAATGCAGACGGTTTGCCGCAAGCGCAATGGCAAGCCCGAACAGCGAGCCGGGAATTGCCGACGGCAGCTGCGCGACCACATCGAGCGAGCGGCGCAGCGGCAGCGCGGTGCGGTGCGTCATGTATGCCGTCAGGCTCGCAATCAGCGTGGAGCAGACCGCGCTCACCAACGCAAACGCGACGGAATTGCGCAGCTCGTGCAGGTATTTCGTCAGCGCGCGCACGTGGTCAAGCGTGAATGCCGTATGCACACCCCACAATTTTTGGAACGCGCCCGCCGTAATCACCGCAAACTGCGCCACGACCGCAAGCGAAACGAGCGCACAGAACGCCGTCAGGCAAACGCGCGTCGCCGCCGGGGCAGTCTCACGCGGCACGCCGTGCACCTTGCCGCCGACCGTCGCCATTTTTGCCGCGTTCGCCTTTAAGACATGATTCTGCAAGACGAACAGCACGACCGACGGCACGACCAGCACCAGACCGAGCACCGCGCTCGTCCCCGCATTCAGCCAGCCCGTCAGCTGCGTGTAAATCTCCACCGCAAGCACGCGGAACCGCCCGCCCACGATCATCGGATTGCCAAAATCGCTCAGCACGGAAACCGCAATGAACAGGAGCGCGCCCAAAATTCCCGGAAACGAAAGCGGCAGCGTTATCGTCCAGAAAATCCGCGCCCTGCCCGCGCCCATGCCGCGCGCCGCCTGCTCCACACCGGCACTGATGCCGCGCAACGTCTGCGCGCAGATAAGATAGGCAATCGGGAAAAAACAGAGCGTCTGCGCCAGAAGCAGCCCACAGAACCCGTACAGCGACACGTCCAAGCCAAGCAACGTGTGCGTCACGAATCCCTGCCGGCCGAACAGCAGGATAAACGCAAGCCCGCCCACGAACGGCGGCGTGACCAGATGCGCAATCGGCACGACCGAAAAAAAACGGACGCAAAAAATATCGCCGCGCACCACCGCATACGCATACACATAGCCCACCGCCACCGAAAGCACCGTGGAACACACGCAGACAAGCGCGGTATTCCGCATGGCCGCATGCCACCGGCTTGAGGTCAGCACGGACACGACATCGGCAAGACGCGGCGCAAGCGCGACAAAACAAAGCGGCACGAGAACACACACTGCAAAAAAAATGACGACGGCAGCCCACAAGGCAACAAGGGAACCGCCGCCGCCACGCACATAATGACGCAAAAGCCCCTACCTGACTTCCTTTGCCCAGCGGTCGAGCACGTCCTTGCGCTGTTCGGAAGCCTGCTTAGTATCATAATCGATTACGTCAATATCGGCAATCGGGATAGAACCTGCCACGCCCCGCGCGTCGGGATTGACGGGAGTCGTAAAATCGAGCGAACTCATCAGCTCCTGCGCCTCCACGGAAAGGATAAAATCCACGAACTGCTTTGCCGCGTCCAAATGCTTGGCGTTCTTGAGAATGGCAACGCAGTCCACGTCGCCCACCGACTGCGGCGGCGCGACCAGCTGAATGTCAAATCCGAGCGACCGATATTTGGTCAGCGCGTGCAGGTACGCAATGCCGATCGCATATTCGCCCGTGCCGATAAGCTTGGGCGGCGCACTGCCGCTGTCCGGGAACTGCCCGACCAGCGGCGCGAGTGCGAGCAGGTAATCCCAGCCCGCGTCCCACCCGAGCCGCTGCAACTGCCCCTGCACAAAAAGATACGACGTTGAGGAAGCCGCCGGGTCAGTCATAACGATTTCGCCCTTGAACGCAGGATTCAGCAAGTCTTCCCAGGTGCGCGGAACGGCAATGCCCGGGAATTTCTGCGCGAACCGCGCCTCATTCACGCCAATGCCGAGCGTCAGCAGACAGAACCCCGTCCAAGTACCGTCAGGCGCGACCGCATACGGCGGCACACCCTGCGCGGCAGGAGACGTATACGCATACAGCGCGCCCGCCTCGTCCGCCTGAATATGGAACGAACTCGCCCCGCCAAGCAGCACGTCCGCCTGCGGGTCGTCCTTTTCCGCAATCACGCGGCTCACCAGCTCGCCCGTCGTCGCCCGCAAATACGACACGGGAATGCCCGTCTTCTGCGTGAACAAATCAGTCAATGCCCGCGCCTCTTCGTCATGGATAATCGCGTAAACATTTAGCATCGGCGTGTCCTTCCGGCAGCCCGACAGCGCGAACACCGCGACAAGCGCACCAAGCACCAAATTTTTCATACCAGCCCCTCATTATGTCAATTTTCCTATAAGGATAGTATGTTTTAACGGCGATGTCAAGCAGAGCGGCGGGAAAACAGCGAGCGGACTGCCGTTATGACAGCCCGCGCAAAGAGAGCCTGACTAGAACGAAATCTGGTAGCCCACGCTCAACTGTAAGCTGCGCGGCGTTGCGATAGCAATTTTTTCGCCACTGTCCTCTGTTTTAAGCTCTGAAGCACCGATATTATAACGCAAGTCACCCACAATGGCACCCGGACCGACTTTATACGCCACGCCCGCACCCACGACTATGCTAAACAGAACGGAAGTGTCAATATCCAAATCATAAGGCACATTTAATGATACGCCACCACTAGATGCTTCAATTTCAGCCGAAAATTCTCCAACCGGGATAGAAAACTTCGGACCGACCAACGGTGTAATCGTAAAATTATCGTTAATTTTAAAATCCCAGCCGACAAGAATGGGAATATCAATCGTATTGTACGCGCCATTCATTTCTGCTTTTACAGCATACCCATCAGAAATCATAGTCATCTTTGCACCGACCATATTATACGTAAACCCCAGTTCCGGCTGCACAACAAGAGAGGCAACGAGAGGAATCTTCACGAACGCAGTACCGCCAACATTGAGCGTTCCGCCCAAGTCGAGGTCAGCGAAATCCATATTGTCCGAGAGCGTTGTGCCCAGCCCGACACCAAAAATACCACGAACACCGACCGTGATTTCCGCAGTCGCCATCGACACCGCAGCGATCGCCGCCACGGCACATGCAATCAGTTTTTTCATGTTTTACTCCTTACGAATGAAAAAATGTTGCATTATCTTTCGGGGGCGGCGGGGGGGGGGGGGGGGGGGGGGGGG
>CAMWTK010000068.1 GCA_947177175.1 uncultured Treponema sp. | reverse complement strand
AGCCCTTGACACGCGCCGCACTGCCGTCATAATTGAACACAGAACACAGAACACAGAACACAGAACACAGAACACAGAACACAGAACACAGGCTCTGACTGTATCTTCGTGCATTTCTAACGGCTTACATTGTTGGAGGAAAGCCCTTGGATTTTCCGCGCGTCAGCGCGGCGAAATCCGGGGGCTTTTTTTATTCTCTCAAATCATGCCCCGCGTATGCGGGGTCGGATTATTTTTATCTCTTTCACAAGGAGGGGGCGTATGCTCAAGTATTCGTTGCGTGAGAATTTGCTCACGGCAGACCCGGACGATTGCATGGCACAGGTGCAGGACGTGCGGTCGTATTCGCAGGATGAGGTCATCGATTTGATGATGCGGAGAGGCACGACCTTGACAAGAGCCGATGTCGCCGCCGTGCTTCAGGTGTACACCGAGGTGGTCAGCGAGCTGACGGCGGACGGGAGTGCGGTGAACACGCCGCTGTTCAATACGGGGTTCAGCGTGTCGGGCGTTTTCAGCAGTATGTCGGACTCGTTCGACAAGGCGCGGCACTCGGTGGGCGTGAACGTGAACGCGGGGACGGCGTTGCGCGAGGCGGTCAAGTCCGTAAAGACGGAGAAAACCGAAGGCTTGAACACCGACCCGTACATCACCGAGGCGACAGACGTAGTTTCGGGCGCGGTCAACTCGACGCTCACGGCGGGCGGCATCCTGCGGCTCACCGGGGCGCGGCTCAAGTTCGACGCGGCAGACGAGGCGCAGGGCGTGTTCCTCGTGCCGGAAAATGGCGGCGAGGCGGTGCGCTGTTCGGTGGTGGCGGAGAACAAGCCCGCGCGGGTCACGGTGATGATACCGGCGGACATCGCGAGCGGCACGTACTATGCCGAGGTGCGCACGAAGCTGCTGGGGAATCGGCAGGCAGGCAAGACATTGAAAACCGGGCGTTTCGGGAAGCCGCTGGAGGTCGCCGCCCAAGCATAGCCGAGCGCAGTGCTCGAGCGTAATCGAACGGTGCGCTCGAGCATAGTCCGGCGGTGGTGCTAAAGCAAGGTCGAGTGCCGTACTCAAGCATAATCGAGCGGACTGCTAAAGCATAGTTTAGCAAGGGTGCTAAAGCGTAATGGAGCGGCGGTGTGGGTAGTCGGCGGTCGAGGTGTTCAAAACTAGTGAAAACGGCTATCCGTATGGGTGGCTGAAAAATAAAGCGACTGAAATAGTCAAAGGAGTTTCTTATGAAACGGAATAGGTTGGTTTGTACGGTGTTGACAAGTGTCGCGCTCTGTATGACCTCATGTTTAAGTAACATGGTTGTGATTGACAGGTTTGTTGGCAAGTCAATAACACAGGAAGCGGCGAGAGTGGCCGAGGGGGCAAAATTCGTAAGCGTTCCCGGCATACGGATAAATGGTCAGGTGGCAGATTCGCAGGTGTTCATTACTAACCGAAAAGTGGAAATTAAGCCGTTCCTGATAAGTGACCAGGAGCTTACGCAGGCTGATTATGAGAAGTATTGTACGTACAGCCGCACACACAACAGTAAAAGTATGCCGACCGAAATTGACTGGGAAAAGACCATTTGCCCTGCCTATTCGGTGAGTTGGTACGATGCGATTGTGTACTGCAATCTGCGGAGCATGGACGAGGGCTTTGCGTGTGCGTATACCGTTGATGGCGAAAGCGATCCAAGAAAATGGAAAAATATCAAGGAAGAAGATGGCAAATATAGTTATGGTTCCGGGGTGTGGAATGTAACGTTTGTGGAACATGCAAACGGATATCGTCTGCCGACGGAAGTGGAATGGGAGTATGCGGCTCGTGGTGGAAGAGAGGGGCTGTCAGAAAACTATGGTCAAGGTAATCTTGATGCGCTTGCATGGTATTGGGAGAACAGTTGTGATAAGCCGAAAGACTACCTCTCATGTAAGGTACAGGCTGTCAAGCAGAAAGTACCGAACAAACTTGGGCTGTATGACATGCTCGGCAATGTGTCTGAAATGTGCTGGGACGTTATGGGAGAAGTTTACGCAAGTACGCCTGCGGTTCGTTATAACGATGGCACAAGTGTTCTTGAGAAAATCGATCAGCCTTTAAGCAAACTTTCTGATAATCCAGTTGCAAGGTTTTTCAACGGAGGAAAATACGGTGATGCGCATGTTGTTCGTGGAGGATGTTATCGTACAGAAGAGAATATGTGCAACACGACTTTCCGGCGTGAGCTTATACAGGCTTCGGAGGGAGGGGCAATAGGTATTCGCCTTGTCCGTAGCATAGAGTAGAGAGTAGGTACGGAGTGCGCACGCTATGCAGTGTTCATTCCGTTTTTGGTCGGAGCAGAGGAACTGTCAGTCCGTATGGGTTGATGAAAAATAAAACGACCGAAACGGTCGGTTAAGGAGCAAAGCATGAAAAGAATGTGTATGCTGAAGAAATGGGGGGGGGTGCTTGCTGTAGCAGTGTTTGCGGTGAGTGCGCTTTTTTGTGTTGTTGGGTGTGGAGAAAGTGAAAGCAACACCATAATATATCAGGCGACTAATCTTGCGTATAATACGGGAGATTCATACACTGAGACGTTCGTGTTAGATCCTGATAAGGGAACGTATGAGCGATATATCGACGGCACATATCGGGGTACTAAATATACAGATAGGAGATATGGTCTGCTGTTTGAATCGGGATCATATACAGAGAGTTCCTCAGGTATTCAATTTTCTAGCAAGATGGGATATAGCTCTTCGTCAGGCAAACTGGTGAATTTGGGTGCATACGACCGCAGTACATATTATGGTACGTTGACTGACACATCTATGACTATTACATGGAGTTATTCTCATAGAGTAACATATAAGCTCAAGTAAAAAGTCAGTATTATACAAGGCTGCATGATATAGGGGGAGTTCTGGCATAGCAGGATTCCCCTTTTGATGTCATGCCAAAACTGTAATGAACAGCACCTTTCGGTCATCGAACGGTGTGTTTGTATGCATAAGGGAAGAGTTTTTTGTGTAAAGTATTACAAACTAAGGAACGTAATGATTATGAATATCGGTAAATATAGTAACTTTATTGTCGCAGTAATAATTATTTTTGTCATTGGATGTGATACGGACAGTGGCAAAAGTACCGTTAATAATATTATAGAGTATCATGCGGAGGATCTTGCGTATGACGACGATGATTCATATACCGAGCGGTATGTGCTGTATACGGACGAGGGATCATATGAGCGTTATATCGGTGGCATATATCGGGGCAAGGATTTCGGCGACATTGTTTTGGGGACGCTATTTGAGACGGGTACGTATGAAAGGGATACACGATATGGGGGCATTTGGTTTTCGAGTAAAAAAAGCTATGATTTTGAGAAAGAGCGTTTGGTGAATTTAGGTATGGATAAGCAAGAGCGTTTTTGGGGTAAGGTTTCCACTACATCGCTGACTATAGAATGGCATATTAACAACAAGTATATCCCTATAACATATAAGCTTAAGTAGTTAGGCAGTTTTTACATAACACTCACCAATCTTATGTAGGGGATGATGTTTTGCTGTACTGCGTACACAAGTATTCATAAAACGGTAATCATTTTCCCTTGCGGATGTGCGATTGTAGCCTCCCGCCCGCCGCCCCTCCGTTGCAAAAATCCCGCAGACGCGCTAAAATATCCCCACTATGGAAAACGCAAAGAGGACGGTTACTTGTGGCGAGTTGCGCAAGGGCGATGTGGGAAAGAAAGTGGTGCTGAACGGGTGGGTGAGCCGCACGCGTGATTTGGGCGGGATCGTGTTTATCCGCCTGCGCGACCGCTACGGAATTACGCAGGTGATGGTGGGCGACGGCGCGTCCGACGAGGTGAAGCGTGTTGCCGCCGGCCTGAAAAGCGAATATTGCATTGCCGTGGCAGGCGTTGTGGCCGCGCGCGCGGAGAAGGACGTCAACCCCGACATGGCGACGGGCGAAATCGAAGTGGAAGCGTCCGACATCGAAATCTTTACGACATCGCAGGAACTGCCGTTCTCTATAGAAGAAGTCCGCCAGAAAGACGGCACGGTGGTGCTGCCCAACGAGGATTTGCGCCTCAAATACCGTTACCTTGACCTGCGCCGCGAGCCGATGAAGAATCATATCGTCCTGCGCTCGCAGGTGACGTTTGCGGTGCGCGAGTACCTGACCGAACGCGGATTTTTGGAAATCGAGACCCCTACGTTCATCAAGTCCACGCCCGAAGGCGCGCGCGACTATCTGGTGCCGAGTCGGGTGCATCCGGGCAAATTCTACTCGCTCCCGCAGTCGCCGCAGTTGTACAAGCAGCTGCTCATGGTCTCCGGCTTTGACAAGTATTTTCAGATTGCGCGGTGCTACCGCGACGAGGACGCGCGCGGCGACCGTCAGCCCGAATTCACGCAGATTGACATGGAGATGAGCTTTACCGACCGCGACGAAGTGCTCGCCACGACCGAGGGAATGCTCGGTCATGTGTTCAAAAAGACGATCGGCTATGAGCTTCCCGCCACGTTCGACCGCATTGCATGGGAGGACGCGTTCGACCTGTACGGCAGCGACAAGCCCGACCTGCGCTTTGATCTCAAGATGCAGGACGCGGCGTTCATGGCGGAGCTTTCGGACTTCGGCGCGTTCAAGGCGGGCGCGGCAAACGCGGACAAGTCGATTGAGCGGCACCGGCGCAGCGGACTCAAGGCGCTTGTCGTCAAGAACGTGGCGGACAGGTACAGCCGCAAGATGATAGAATCGCTTGAGAGCGTCGCAAAAATCAACCATGCCAAAGGGCTTGCCTGGATGAAAGTGGGCGCGGACGGCACGTTTGAGGGCGGCATCAGCAAGTTTTTTGCGGGAAAAGAAGGCGACATCTGCGCGCGGCTTGGCGCGGAGAAAAACGACCTGCTCCTGTTCGTGAGCGACGAAAAATGGCAGGTGGCGTGTGTCGCGCTCGGTGCGGTCCGCAAGCAGCTCGGCAAGGATCTGCGCCTGCACAATCCCGCCGACCAGTTCCATTTTGCCTGGATCATCGACTTTCCGTATTTCGCCTGGAACGAGGACGACCAGCACTGGGAGACGGAGCATCACATGTTCACGCTCCCGCAGAAAAAATACTGGGACACGCTCGAAAGCGACCCCGGCAGCGTCAAGGGCGACCTGTACGACCTGGTGCTGAACGGCTACGAGCTTGCTTCCGGCTCAATGCGTATCAACGACCCTGCCTTGCAGCAGCGCATTTTCAAAATCGTGGGCTACAGCGCGGAGCGGGCGGAAAAGGCGTTCGGCTTTTTGGTGCAGGCATTCAAATTCGGCGCGCCGCCGCACGGAGGCATTGCGCCCGGCCTTGACCGCCTGGTCATGCTGATGTGCCATGAGGAATCGATTCACGAAGTCATCGCGTTCCCCAAAAACAACCTTGCGGCAAGCCCGATGGACGAATGCCCCGCGCCCGTGGACGACCAGCAGCTCAACGATTTGCATATCGTCGTGACTGAAAAAGAGGCGTAGCCCGGCGGGCGACCTTGCACAAAATGTCGTTTTGTTCTAATCTTACGGTATGGGTACGGATGCCATAACGGAATTTGTAGAGGAAAAAGTCGTCGATGCACTGCGCGAGCTGCTCGCGACGGACGATATGGACAAAGTGCGTGAGGACGCGATGATTGTCGCGGGCGCGTTTGTGGGCGGAGGCAGTCAGCCGGACGACTTGAAGGCATCCGAGCAGCGGCTGTTGCAGAGTTTTCAGAAGAACATTATCCTGCTCGTGCAGAAAACCTGGGTGGAAAAAGACGACGTGTCGCTCAAAGAGCAGGTGCTGTACAAGCTCGGTCAGTTCTGCACCGCAATGCAAGACAACCACTGGACGGCACTGTATCCGTCGTTCCGCGAGATTATCACCGATGTCGTGTATCTTATGTTCGGCACGCAGGCGAAAAGCAAGGATTTTGACGAATACGCCCTGCGCATCGACCCTGAGTTCGGCATTTTCTGGTGGTATTTTACCCAGCTTCCTGCGAGCGTGGACTGGTCGGACGAAAAAAGCCTGTACGTGCTGCTTGTGGGAATGTTCTTTTTGGCGAATTATTGAGGCGAATCGCTCATGACGATTACCGAAACCTGCAAAGCATTGCGCTCCGCGCAGTCAGCGTTGGCACTGCACACGGCGGCGCAGAAGAACCGCGCGCTCCAGTGCGTCGCCGCCGCAATCGACAAAAACCGAAACGAAATCATTGCCGCAAACAGTGTGGACGTGGCAGCCGCGCGCGCGCATGGCATGAACGAGGCATTGCTGGAGCGGATGCTGCTTGACGGCAAGCGGATTGACGGCATTATCAGCAGCATGGGCGTGGTCATTGCGCAGACTGATCCCGTAGGCGAGGTGACGGGCGGCTGGAACACGCCCGGCGGGCTTGCCATAAAGCAAGTGCGTGTGCCGCTCGGCGTGGTGGCGATTATCTACGAAAGCCGCCCCAACGTGACGGTGGATGCGTTCTGCCTTGCCTACAAAAGCGGGAACGCCATTCTGCTGCGCGGATCGTCGAGCGCGCTCAACTCAAACCGTGCGATTGTCGCGGCGATACGGCAGGGCTTGCGGGACGCGGGCGCGGACGGCATTGCGGGTGCGCTCGCCTTGTGTGAGCCGCAGGCAGACCACGGCGACGTGGCGCAGATTCTGGGCGCGGTCGGTCTGATTGACTGCGTGCTTCCCCGTGGCGGCGCGACGCTCATTCAGAACGTGGTGCGCGACGCAAAAATCCCCGTGATTGAGACGGGCGCGGGCGTGTGCCATTTATTTGTGGACGAAAGCGCGGATATGGACGCGGCCGCCGCCATTGCCGAAAACGCGAAAATCCAGCGGCCCGGCGCGTGCAACGCCATTGAGTGCATTTTGGTACATGAGCGGTGCGCGGAATCGTTCCTGCCTAAACTGTGCGCCGCATTCGCCGGGCGCGTGGAAATCCGTGCCGACGAACAGGCTTATGCCATCTTGCAGAAAGCAGGCGGCGCGAATGTCGTCGCTGCGGCGGAAAGCGATTTTGGGCACGAGTTTTTGGATTTGATATGCGTCGTAAAAATAGTCGGCGGCGTGGCGGAAGCGATTGCATTCATCAACGAGCACGGTACGCACCACAGTGAGACAATCTGCACGAACAATCGTGCGCATGCCCGCGCGTTTCAGGCGCAGGTTGACAGCGCGTGCGTCTACGTGAACGCGAGCACCCGGTTTACCGACGGCGGCGAATTCGGCTTTGGCGCGGAACTGGGAATCAGCACGCAGAAACTGCATGCGCGCGGGCCGATGGGCATCCGTGCACTCACCACGACCAAGTTTCTGATTGACGGCGACGGTCAGGTGCGCTAGGGAATCGGTATGGCAGAAACAGCGGCAATGACTATCAAAGAGACTATCGCGCGCGCGCGGAAAATCGTCATCAAAATCGGCTCGAACACGCTGGCAAAGGCGGACGGCACGATTAACCACGACTTTCTGCACAACCTTTCGGCTTCCTGCGCGGCGTTGATTGCGCAGGGAAAGCAGATTGTCATCGTGTCGTCGGGCGCGCAGGTGGGCGGGCTTTCCACGATCAGCGGCTGGGCGCGCCGCAAGGACATTCATTATCGGCAGGCACTGTGCGCCATTGGGCAGGTGGAGCTGATTGACAAGTGGCGCGAGGCGTTCAACGCGCACGGCATTCATATCGGGCAGCTGCTGCTCACCAAGGACGACTTTGAGAACGACCACCGCTCGCTCAATATCCGCAACACGTTGTTCACGCTCGTGGACGAAGGGGTCGTTCCCGTCATCAACGAGAACGATTCCGTTTCGATCGACGAATTTACGATCGGCGACAACGACAATTTGAGCGCGCAGACGGCCATTCTGTGGAGCGCGGACGTGCTTATCCTGTTCAGCGATATTGACGGCGTGTACACGGACAATCCCAAGACGAACCCGCAGGCGCATATCATTGAGACGGTGCGCGACATTTCCGCGTTGCGCACGGAAATCAGAATCGGTGCGACAAACGACTTTGGCACGGGCGGCATTGAGACAAAATTGCAGGCGGCGGAAAAAGCCGCGGGCTTCGGCATTCCCACAATCCTGGCGAATGGCGGCAAAGCGGACATCGTGACGCGCCTTGCCGACGGCAGCGAAAAAGCGACGCTGTTTTTGGCGGACGAAGACTGCCTACGCCGCGTACTGGGCAAGGTGTAATTGACGTGCATAAAATAACATCTATTTCGGAGAGGTGTATGGCGAGGAAGTGGCTTGGAAAAGCGACTGTCATCGTGTCGGCGGTCGCGGTCGTCGTGCTTTTGTGCGGATGTCAGAAAACGCGGCAGGACGCTGCGGTTGCCGTAATCGGCGTTGCGGATGAATCGACCGCTATCGAGGTTCCTGAAGCGGGTGCGGACGGCGCGCGTCGCGTGGAAAAGGATTTCGGGACGTATGAAGTGCCGGGCGGGTTTGTCGAAGATGCGGTGTATTCCCGTCAGCAGACAGGCAAGTGGTTCTATGTTTCACAAGCCGACGAAAAGAAGCTTGCGCAGTCTCAGAATCAGTTCGTGAATAATATTTCGGTAAACAAGGGGAGCTGCCCGTATTCGGCGGAAGAGCATGGGGCGTTCCGCAGGGCGATTCTTTCCCAACTTATGATGCAAATGAACTTTTTTGCGACGCGGGTTGCCAATTATGAGGCAGGGGAAGTCACCGGTGGCGGCTCGTTCACTGACGCGGGCGACATCCTCTACACGTTTACGTCCAACTACAAGATTGACGGAATTGCAGAGACGACGACGCAGCATTACATCGTGGGCAATCAGCAATTCATCCTTGTGCATGAGACTGCCCGTGGCGACAGCGAAGAGACTGACCGCGCCGCCCTGCACATTGCGAAAAGTTTCCGTTGGGCGGACTAACGGCGGCGGTCGGCATGAAGTTGAAGCATTTGGGAAAACTGCCCGTCATTATGTCGGCGGTTGCGCTCATCGTGTGTCTTTGCGGTTGCCGAAAAAACCGGCAGCCTGCGATTACCGTAATCGGTGGGGCGGACGGACCGACTTCTATCTGGGTTTCTGCGCTGGGATTGCCCGGCGGCAGGACGCTTGAGTACGAGGACATCGGTTTTTTCACCGTGCGGGAAGTGGGCGACGACGCGGCGGCACTTGAAATCTCTGGGCAGTGTATGCACAGTGCCCTTGCAGTAAAATCCGTGCGCGTAAAAAGAAAGCGCGATTCGCTTGCCGTATATCTCAGGACATCGCTTTGCGTGAAAGAAGGCGATTCTGGCGCGTTTCGCTCCGAAATCCGCATTCCGGCGGACGTGAATCGGGTCGTCTTGGGAACGCGGGAAAAAGAAATTTGGCGCAGGGCGGACGACACGCCCCCGGATCTGTGGGCAAACTGATATTTCTTTCTGCCCGCTATCTGTTTTCCTGCGCAAAAATCGCGGTAACCGTGTAGCCGGTTTCGTCGTCTTGCTCCCAGTATTCGTAGACGGGCGAAAGACCGCTCACCGTCCGTGCGTCGCTTTCCGCACCGAGGGCTTTTTGCATGCAGTCGGCGGCGGCGTAGTTCCGCGCGCTTTCCAGGTCGGGCGCATTTCCCGTGCCGTAGAAAAGCCGGGCGTTCTTCGCGATGTCAAACTTTTTTCGCGCGGGGCGTTCGTCATGCTTTTCGACGAGGCTTCTGAGCCATTTCGGATTCTGCTCAATGCCGAATTCCATGCCTTTCCAAGCGACGACTTCGCCAAAGGTAAGCGCGCCCATGGCAAGGCACGCAAGCAACGCGATGATTTTTTTCATGTGATTCTCCCAAAAAACGCAGGATTAACGACCGATAGCGTCGTCAGCTTGTGTCGCAAACGCTCTTATGTAGGTTACCGCTATTTGACTTGCTCTGTCAATTGAGGCCCGATATGCCCTTTTTGCGCGGACGGTTAGAGACAGCAACTAAAACATCGTTCCCGCTTCTCCGGTTTATCGGCAAAATATAACGCCATTTTATCATCAAAAACCGATGTATATTTTGCCGATAACGTGCTATAATCTTTCCGATGGGCAAGATTGCATACATTTCCGTGCAGGATTCAGGTTAATCTCACGTACAACTCAAACCACATCGAAGGCTCGAGGCTTACGCAGGACCAGACCCGGCATATTTTCGAGACTAAGACCTTGGGTATCAGCGATGAGGCGGTGAAAGTTGACGACATTGTTGAGACCGTAAACCACTTCCGCTGCATCGACCTTGCGATTGAAGGGGCGCACACTAGGCCAAGCGAAAGTTTTATCAAACAACTTCATTTCATGCTGAAATCCGGGGCGACGGACTGCCAGAAATCGTGGTTCAAGGTTGGCGACTACAAGATGCTGGAAAACGAGGTCGGGGGATGCGAAACCGCAAAGCCCGCCGAGGTCGCCGCCGCGATTAAGGCTCTGCTTGCCGACTACAATGCCAAGCCGAACATTGCTTTTGACGACATTCTGGATTTTCATGTCCGCTTTGAATCCATCCACCCGTTCCAAGACGGCAACGGTCGCGTCGGTCGCCTGATTATGTTCAAGGAGTGCCTCAGGCACAACATCGTCCCGTTCATCATCACGGACGAGCTGAAGGCGTTCTACTACCGCGGAATCAAAAACTGGAACGACGAGCGCGGCTACCTGCGGGACACCTGCCTTTCCGCGCAAGATGCCATGAAAACCACGCTGGACTACTTTGGCATTGCATACGAGTGAAATCGCTTTGCGCGAAAGAATACAATCCCGGCTTGCGCGGACACATTAAATGCGGTTTGAAGCCACTTCCTGACTTGCGGGAACGCATCAAACGCGGTTTGATGCCAGTTCTCGACTTGCGCGGACACTTCAAACGGGATTTGAAGGCACTTCCCGGACTGCGGGAACACTTCAAATGCTGTTTGAAGGCATTTCCCGGAGTGCGCGG
>CAMWTK010000067.1 GCA_947177175.1 uncultured Treponema sp. | reverse complement strand
GTAATATATAATATCATCAGAAAAGGAGTTCCACATGAACAGTCAAAACGAAAAAATGAAGTTGCTCGGAAGTGCGCCCGTGCCGAAGGCGCTCTTGGCGATGGGCGTTCCGACGATGATCGGTATGCTGGTAAATGCGTTCTACAATCTTGCCGATGTGTATTTTGTTGGCGGGTTGGGGGAGCGGCAGACGGCGGCGCTTTCCGTGGCATATCCGCTCGGGCAAGTTGTCGTCGGCATCGGGCTGTTGTTTGGCAGCGGCGCGGCTTCCGTCATTTCACGTATGCTCGGGTGCGGGGACACGGCGCGGGCGGAGCAAACGGCGAGCACCGCAGTGTACGGCAGCCTGATTGTCGGGGCGGCCGTCATCGCCGGTTTCATGGCGTTCCTGCATTCTGTCCTGAGGCTGCTTGGGGCGACCGAAAGCGTCATGCCGTTCGCCGCCTCGTATGCGCGGATATACGTCGCGTCCTGCATTTTCACCGTGTTCAATGTCACGATGAACAGCATTGCGGCGAGCGAAGGCGCGGCAAAAACGACGATGTGCGCGCTGCTGATTGGGGCTGCTCTCAACATTGCCTTGGATCCGCTGTTCATTTATGCGTTCGGTTGGGGTGTGTCGGGCGCGGCGTTTGCGACGGCTCTTTCGCAGGCGGTCTCGACGTGCGTGTACCTGGCGTATATTTTGCAGAAGAAAAGCCTGTTCCGCTTTCGCTTTTCGGACTGCGCGTTCACCGCAGAAACGTTGTCCGGGATTTTCAGAATCGGCGCGCCCACGCTTGCGTTCCAGATTTTGACGGGCATTTCGATTTCGCTCACGAACAATGCCGCAGGCAGATACGGCGATGCGGCAATTGCCGGAATGGGCATCGTCACCCGACTGATTTCCTTGGGCAGCCTGTCCGTGTTCGGATTCGTCAAAGGCTTTCAGCCCGTCGCGGGCTACAGTTACGGCGCGAAAAATTTTGTCCGCCTGCGCGAATCAATCAAAGTCGCCGTGCTGTGGACGACGGCATTCTGCGCGGCGTTCGGCCTGACGCTGGCGATTTTTCCGGCGGCGATTGTCTCGCAGTTCGCGGCGGGTAATGCCGAAGTGATTCGCGTCGGGGCGGCGGCTCTGCGGGCGAACGGCATTTCGATGACGCTCTTCGGATTTTACACCGTGTATTCCGCCCTGTTCCTCGCCATGGGAAAAGGCGGCGCGGGCTTCGTGCTCGGCGCGTGCAGGCAGGGAATCTGCTTTGTTCCCGTCATATTGTTCTTGCCTGCGGTGTGTGGACTGAACGGGATTTTGTACGCCCAGCCAGTTGCCGATGTTCTCTCCGCCGCAGTAACCGTGTGCATGGCAATTCCGCTTCATAGAAAAATGAAGGCTTCATTGGAGTTTTGACAAGATGCTTGGGGTGGGTCAGAGCCGCGAGTCCGCGCGAGGGATGCACAAGTCGCGCGAGCGACGAGTTGAATAACTTCCGCTCATGAAAACGACGCGAAGCGGCGTATGCGCGAGGGATGCGGAGGGCGCGAAGCGGTTGCCGCACGGCAACGGAGCCGCGCAAGACGGCGAACCCCGGAGCAAGCCCGGTTCTGCCCGCAAAGCAACGTGTTGCGACGCGGGCAGAACGCGCCCTGATTTGGCTATTTTACCTTTTGCAGGGAATATAGCGTATATTTTTGACATTTAGCTCCTTGAAAATGGTATACAGTTCTTTTGAGATTAGGATGTAATTATATGCTTCATGATCTGATCCGAAGAACAAATTTGTCCGCGCAATCAGGAAGTCCTTCTCCTCCGGCTCGGGGAAGAAGCCCCTTGTTTGCCCCGGATACTTCAGCCTTCCGCATATAGGGCAGGTCGATGCCATGTCTTGCAGTCGTCCGCTGTCTATGTCAACTTTTCTGTCAATGACAATCTGAAACATATCGTCGAAAGGCGTACCCTTTGGATATTTGAGCACGTCCATAAATTGGATTGGCAGATTTCTTTCCATAAGTTGCCGCTTTAACTTAGAAGAGACGAAGAACTCATCAGGAATCCAGTTCAACTGTACGATGTCCCTTGTCTTCCATGTGGGCTGCTTTCGGACGCTGAAACTTTGAGCCTGGACAAGCCCGACGCCGCATTCCCGGCAGCCGGAATCTGCCTTGTATGTCGTATGCTCATAGGCAAAATCATCTTCCGGCTGCGGATACTTGAAAAGCCATTTTGACTTCATTACATAGCATTCGGCGGAATCCAATTCTTCCTTTGTGAAATCTGTGTAGTATTGATATTCAGACAATCCCGAAGGAAATTTCTTGCATAGTGCTTCGACCGCATTCCACCGTGGATCATTTTCCCCGATGTCAAACCCTTCAACAGTTCCTGTCTGTACAGAGAAGCCGAGTTTTTTCAGTTGAGGAACTGCGGCGGCTTGACCATAAAATATAAATCTGTGCATTACATTCATTGTCTCATTCTCCGAGGGTCGCTTTTACTGCCTCTCAAGCACGATTGCCTGCCCCTCGCCGTTCGGCTCGTCTCAGTCAATCAACGGTTTTACGTCGATTTTCAAGAATCCCTGCTTGTCGTGCTTTTTCAGCGCGTCGAATATCCCCATGGCGGTTTACCTCGCTTCATTATAGCACGGAAACAGGATTTTTGTGGAAATACGTACGGATATTTCGGGAACGCTGCCACCGCTACTTCAACGCCACGAACCGCGCGTCTTTTTCTTTGAAGTAGTCCGCCGTGTTGCTGCTGAATCCGCTCGCTTTCCATGCCTGCTCGAACGTGATGTCTTTTCGGTTGCTCAGAAAGACGAACGTGCTGTCTTTTACTGCGGCGGCGTTTCGCCCGGTGATCTCAAGCCGGTACCGATAGGCGCACGTGTCCGTTTTCCAGGTGCCGTCGCTCATTTCATAATACGTGACCATGGTGACCAGCTCGTTGTTTTCCCAGTACGCATCGACAAGCTCCGGGGCGGTCGCCGCATACGTCCTGACCACTGTCGGCGTGTTCCGGGAACAGCCGCACAGAGCGACCACCATGTATGCTGCCAGGATTGTTGCTTTGCGTGTCCTCATGATTTCCCCTCAAAAATTGTTCTCTTCCATCACCAATCAAAACATATTACATAATCTGTATCATGCCAATCAGGTTTTGAAAAAATTTACGCCGTATTTTAAAATTTTTACGGCGTGTTTTTTTAAAAGTACGGCGTATTTTTGGGAAAACACGCCGTACTTTTTTGCATATCGCCTACATCGGCCTGAGATTTTTGTCGAGTCGGTCGGTGATCCATGCGAGGCGTTTTTCGCGGCCGGCGGCTGTCTTTGCGTCAAAGTAGGCGCGCGTGTAGGTTTTCTTTACCGACTGCGGCATGGCCTGGAAATTGGCGTGGGCAGGCTCATGCCCTTCCAGCAGCGCGGATAAAACGGCGATATGCTCGTCCGTGAGCGCCATGAGATCGGGTGCGTCCCATTGCCCGTTCTGCTTGGCTTCTTCGATTTTCTTCCTGCCGAAGTCGGTCATAAGACCGCGCGCTTCGAGGCTTTGGGCGAGCCGCTTGTTTTTGTCCGACCACTTGCTTTTTTCCCGGCGCGCGGAAAAATATTTTTTGTACGTCTTGTCGTCAATGCTCTGCATCTTTCCGTCTATCCAGCCGAAGCACAGGGCCTCTTCGAGTGCTTCCGTTGCCGTGAGCGTTTTCGGTCCGCCCGCCTTGCTGAACAGAAGCCACACGCCCGCGCTCGCAAGGCAGTTTTCGGAAAGCCAGCTCCTGAAGCTTTCCCGATTGGCAAATCGCATCGTATCGTTCATTTTGTACGCTCCTCGGTCGATTTTCAGTTCGTAATGGATTCTTTGTCCTGCGCATTCGGGGCAAATGGGTTCCGCGCTCTTTGCTATATATTTGAATCCGACGCGTTCATACATGCGTTGTGCCGCTGTCAGCCGCTCGTTCGTCCAGACGACGATTCTGTTTGCTCCCTGCGCGATAATGCGGTTCACTGCCTCGCGCATCTGGCGCGTACCGTAGCTGTTTCCTTTATAGTTCGTCGCGATGCAGTTATGCCCCACTTCTGCCGATTCGGGCAGGTTTCTCGGATCCCACGATACAAGTCCGATCGGCTTGTCGTCTAAAACGGTGACAAACCCGTATTTTTCGGCGATGCGGGGATTATCGTAAAAGAAATCGTCGAACGTCTGCCACTGCGTCTGCCAATACTGCGCGAACTTCGGCTCAAAGGCATAGCCGTCTTTCAGCAACGCCGCAAGCGTCCCGCGCGGAAAGTCCGTTATGTTCTTGAATGCAAGGCTCTTGTTTGCTTCCATATATTACCCCAAGAAATTGATATGCGCTTTCCGTGCCTGGCTGCACAGGTCGCGGGTTGCCAGCGTGTACTGCGTTCCGTCCTTGATAAAATGCGTCCCGCACTGCCGGAACTCAAAACGCACGGTGCGGGCAACGCATTGCTCCCGTATGGCAAGCACCCAGGCATAGTCGAGCGGACGGGCGTTCCGATCCGATTCCCCGCCGACGACGACTAATTCCACGGTGTCAAGATAGGCGGCAAGGTTTATTTCCCCAATCAGCGGCTGGCAGATAATATTCTTATGTTTGATCGGCAGCCCGTTGAAAATGGCGAGCCGGTAATCGGCGCGATCCTGATTTTCTACCGTGCAGCCGACCGTAACATTATCGTATCCGTCGCCCCAGTCACCGGGGATGCAGCCCATAAACCGCTCGATGCGCTTGGTCAGGAACAGAAAATGCAGGTCGGCGCGCTCGCGTATCATCTGCCAGCATTCGGAACGCCATTCGTCGGCTTCCTCAATCAGAAAATCCGTGGAAAAGCAGAGATACACAGTCTGCCCCGGCTTGATTTTGTACGCGCCCGATTTGTTTTTGGCGACCGGGACGGAGAAATTGTCCGTCTTTACAATAATATTCGTATCGACCCCGCGCCTGAAGTCGCCTTTGTGAATGTAGCAGTGCCTGCACCCTTCGCTGTGCTTGTGGCAGCCGCGCCACGGATTCCACAGTGCCATAATGTCGTCCTTTTCTATAAAATTACCGCGCCGATGATTCTGCCACGGGGTTTTTGCCGCGGGCAGGACGGTGAGGGAAAGAAATTCCCCCACCGGGAGTGCCGATTATTCCAGATCCGCAATCCTGCCCGACTGAATCGCCGCGAGGTTTTTTCGGATTCTGTCTTCCGGCCAGTTCCACCACTGAATCCTCAGCAGCTCGGCAATCACGCTGTCCGAAAATCGTTTCCGTATCAGCTTTGCGGGAACGCCGCCGACGATTGTGTAGGGCGGAACGTCTTTGGTGACGACTGCCCGCGCGCCAACAATTGCGCCGTCGCCGACCGTAACGCCGCCCAGAATCACGGCCTCAAAGCCGATCCAGACATCATTGCCGATCACGATGTCGCCCTTGTTGTCCCATGCGTCCGCGACATTCGCCGCGTCCAGCCCCCATTCCTCGAAAAAAATCGGGAACGGATAGGTCGAAAGCGAGCGCGTCGTGTGGTTCGCGCTCGCAAACAGGAACTTTGCCCCGCACGCGACCGAGCAGAACCTGCCGATTTTCAGGCAGTCGCCGTTGACCGGGTAGCGGTACAGCACGTTGTTCTGCTCAAAGTCCCGCGGGTCGTGCATAAAATCGTTGTATATCGTGTAATCGCCGACCTCAATGCCCGCCGCCGTGACCACGTTTTTCAGGTAGACGGTCTGCGCGTCGCCTGTCCGGGGATACTGTTTTTCCGCCGATATAGTCATTGTAATCCTCCATAATAAAAGATAACCGTTATGATGCGACTATACCGGCAGCGGCAATGCAACGCTTCACTGTTCGCCTCCGTTCGTGAGTGTACAGACGATTATACCGCGTCTGCGCCCGATTTTCTACTGCGGGGCGGCGTACCTTGGGGGCAAAATTTTCGTTGTGTTTCGCGTGGAAGCGTGGTAAAATAAAAACGTTATGGACCACGGGATGATCACATCGGCTTCTGGCTGGAGAAAGGTGTTTGCGGCTTCGGGCGATGAAGCGGATGCCGGCAGCCTTGTCAGCGCGGACGATACGGTGATTGCCGCGCTTGCCGCCGAGACGTTTGCGTGCCGCCTGAAAGCAAAGGTGACGCACACGCCGGTCATTGCCGTGGGAACGGACGCGCGGCCGACGGGACCTGCCATTGCGGATGCCATGTTGCGCGCGCTTCTGGCGCATTCCGTTGCCGTCCGCTATGCGGGGGTTATTGCCGCGCCGGAAATCATGGCATACGCGCGCGATTTTGACGGCTTCGTGTACATTTCTGCGAGCCATAATCCGATCGGACACAACGGCATAAAATTCGGCTTTGACGATGGCGGCGTGCTTGACCGCGACGAGAATGCGGCGATGGTCGCGGACTTTGAGGAGCGTTGCGCCGACCCGCAGGCGGCACAGCATGCCCATGCGCTGATGGGGCGTTGTCCTGCCGCGCGGCTCGACTGGGCGTATGCCGAGCAGGATGCCGTCAAGCAGCAGGCGCTTTCGGTCTACCGCGCGTTTGCGAAGCGGACGATTGCCGCCGCCGATGACCGTGCCGCGCAGGACGAGCTGTTCGCGCATATCCGGGCGAACGTTGCGCGGCAGCCGCTGGGCGTTGTCTGCGACATGAACGGGTCGGCGCGCGTGCGTTCCCTTGACGCGGGCTTTTTGGCGGACTGCGGCATTTCTTTTTATGCGATCAACAACACGGCGGGGAACATCGCGCACGCGATTATTCCCGAGCCGGAAAACCTCGTCTACTGCGCGCGCAAGATGAACCGGCTGCACAAGGACGGCAAAACCGACGTGCTGCTCGGTTATATGCCCGACTGCGACGGCGACCGGGGCAATATCGTCTATTGGAACGAGCGGACGGGACGGGCGGAAGTGCTGAAGGCGCAGGAAGTGTTCGCGCTGTCCGTGCTTGCCGAACTTGCCTATGCCACCTATCAGAACGGCGGAATTCCCGCGCACGGGCTTTTGGCAAAGGCAATCCAGACCAAGAACGACGCGGAAGATCCTGCCGAGCAGCGGCTGGGCGTTGCCGTGAACGGGCCGACCTCGCTGCGCATTGAGGATATTGCCGCCGCGTTCGGCGCGCAGGTGTTCCGGGCGGAAGTGGGCGAGGCGAACGTGGTCAACCTTGCGCGGGAAAAGCGCGCGCAGGGCTATGTCGTGCCGATTTTGGGCGAAGGCTCGAACGGCGGGAACATCACGCACCCGGCGGCGGTGCGCGACCCGATCAATACGCTGTTCGCGCTTATCAAGCTGCTCGTGCTGCGCGACGCGGGCGACCGCAAGGGGCTGTTCCATTTGTGGTGCGCGGTGAGCAATCAGCGGGACAAATACAAGGACGACTTTTCGCTTGCCGACGTAATCGACACGCTGCCCGCGTATGCGACGACGGGCGTGAGCGAACAGCGGGCGGTCCTGCACGTTGCCACGCCGAATCACGCGGTGCTGAAACGGCGGTTTCAGAAACTGTTCGTGCAGGAATGGCAGAAAAAACGCGCCGCCCTGCTCAAAAAATACGGCTTCTGCTCGTATGAGGCGGTCGCCACCAACGGCACCAAGGAAACGCGCGGCATCGAAGATTTCGGCATCAGCGGAAAAGGCGGGCTGAAAATCATCTTTTATAACGAGAAAACGCAGCCGCTCGCGTTTATATGGATGCGGTGCAGCGGCACTGAGCCCGTGTTCCGCGTCCTGTGCGACGTAAAGGGCGCGGACGCAAAAAAGGAAAAAAGTCTGCTGAGCTGGGAAACGGAGATGCTCGCTCAGGCGGACGAGGAATATATACGGTCGCAGGAAACGGAGCGCGGGCAGGACGACCCGCCGCTTTCGCCCTGACGGCCGGAGGAGAACGTATGGACAAGGCAGAGATTCTGGAACGGGCAAAAAAATACATTGCCGAAGAAAAGGACGCGAAATTCCGCAAGGAAGTGGAAGATTTGGTCGCCAAAGACGACGTGAAAGAATTGGAGGATCGGTTTTATCAGACCCTCGAATTCGGCACGGGCGGCTTGCGCGGCGTGATGGGCGGCGGCACGAACCGCATGAATCCGCTTGAAATCAACCTCGCGACGCAGGGGCTGGCAAACTACGTGATTAAGGCGTTCCCCGAAAAGGCGAAGAACGGCGAGCTGAGCGCGGTGGTCGCCTATGACAGTCGCAACAACAGCGACGTGTTTGCCGAGGCGACCGCGCGTATCTTTGCGGCGAATGGCATCAAGGCATATCTGTTCACGGGGCTGCGCCCGACCCCCGAACTGTCGTTTGCGATCCGCGAGCTGAAGGCGCAGACGGGCGTGGTCGTGACGGCGAGCCACAATCCCAAGCAGTACAACGGCTACAAGGCGTACTGGGACAACGGCGCGCAGGTCATCGAGCCGCATGACGTGGGCATCATCGAAGAAGTGAACGCCGTCAAAGAAGTCAAGACGATTACGAAAGAGGACGCGATCAAGAGCGGAAAGCTCGTGCTGATTGACAAGGAAATCGACGAGAAATACTGGGACATGTGCAAGAAGCAGCTGTTCCGCCCGGAACTGATCCGCGAAAAGGCAAAGGAAGTCAAAATCGTGTACACGCCGCTGCACGGCACGGGCGCGATGCACGTGGAGAAAGTCCTCGGCGACTTGGGGCTGAAGGTCATCACCGTGCCCGAACAGCGCGAGCCTGACGGCAACTTCCCCACGGCCGACAAGCCGAATCCCGAGGAAGCACCCGCGCTCAAGCTGGCGGTCGCGCTGGGCGAAAAGGAAAAAGCGGACGTAGTTATGGCGACCGACCCCGACGCGGACCGGTTCGGCACGGCGTTCCCCGGCAAGGACGGAAAATTCGTGCTGGTGAGCGGCAACCAGATGGGCGCGCTGCTCTGCGAATACGTGCTGCTGAGCCACAAGGAAAAGGGCATGCCCAAGAATCCTGCCTGTATCCGCTCGATCGTCACAAGCCCGTTCGTGGACGCTATCTGCAAAAAATACGGCGTGGAGCTGCTGGAATGCCTGACCGGCTTCAAATGGATTGCCGCGATTGAAGATGCCTTTGAAAAGGACGGCAGCAAGAGCTATGTGTTCGGCCTGGAAGAAAGTTACGGCTACAAAGTCGAAAAAGAAGTGATGGACAAGGACGGCGTTTCTGCGGCGGCGATGTGTTCGGAAATGACGCTCTACTGGCGCAGCAAGGGAATCAGCCTGCTTGACCACCTGAACGATATGTACAAGGAGTACGGCTATTTTGAGGACCGCTCAATCAGCCAGTATTTCCCCGGCGCAAGCGGAAAGACGGTGATGGACGGCATTATGACCAAGCTCCGCACGGAAGGGCTGAAGACGCTCGGCGGAAAGACCGTGCTCAAAATCCGCGACATCGGCACGCAGGTCGAATTCGATCCGGCGGACGCGGGCAAGAAAACGCCGCTGCCGTTCCCCAAGAGCAACGTCTTGCAGTTCTTCCTTGACGGCGGCACGATCGTGAGCGCGCGTCCGAGCGGAACCGAGCCGAAGATCAAGTTCTACATCAACAGCTGTACGCCGGTTGCCGGCGGAAATGACGCGGGGCTGGAAGCGGCTCGCAAAGAGGCGGGCGCGCTCTGCGACAAGATTGCCGCGGAGATCAAAGCGATCCTTGATGCCGCGAATTAGGCTGCTCACGGATTTCAGACGGCTGTACCGCCTGTTGCAGGGCGGTACGGTCTTCTGCGCGTTCGACACCGAGACGACGGGGCTGTCCTCCCGGCACGATCGCGTCATCGAGGTGGGCGCGGTCAAGTTCACCAAGGACGGCGTGCTGGACACGTTCGGCACGCTGGTCAATCCCGGCATACCGCTGCCGCCAATCTGCGCTCAGATTTCCCACATTACCGACGATATGGTGCGGTGCGCGCCGACTGCCGCCGCCGTGCTGCCCGATTTTCTGCGCTTTGCGGACGGGTGCGTACTCGTCGCGCACAACGCGCCGTTCGACATCAAATTTACCAATGCGGAACTGGAACGGTGCGCACTGAGCGTGCTCGCCAATCAGGCGGTGGACACGCTCGCGCTGAGCCGCTGGGCGTATCCTGCCAACGGGCACTGGAGCTTGCAGGTGCTCGCAAGGCAGTTCGGCATTGACGTGCGCGCTGCCCACCGCGCCAGCGACGATGCCCGCGTCTGCATGGAAATCTTTCTGCGCTGTATCCGCGACACGATGGACCGGCAGAAGCACCTTGTTGAGGAACAGCGGCTGTTCTGATATACTGATTCGGTGCAGTATAGAGACATTGAGCAGCCCCGTGCGGGCGATACGGTCGTGGTCGGCATGAGCGGCGGCGTTGATTCGACGCTCGTGGCGGCTTTGTTGCAGGAGCGCGGGTGCAACGTCATCGGCGTGACCATGGCGTTGTGGAAGGGCGATTTGCCGCCGCTACCGGACGGGCAAAAACTGAAAAGTTCCTGTTACGGGCCGGACGAGACCGACGACATCGCGTCATGCAAGGCGTTCTGCGCGGAGCGCGGCATTGCCCATCAGGTCATCGACGTAAAGGACGCATACCAAAAACAGGTGCTCGACTATTTCAAGGCCGAATACCGCGCGGGTCGGACTCCCAATCCGTGCGTCCGCTGCAACCGCTTTGTCAAATTCGGCGCGCTGCTGCAAGGCGTGCAGGACATGGGCATCCGCTACGATTATTTCTGTACGGGGCATTACGCGCGCTTGGTGCGACCCGCGGCGGGGCTGTGGGGCAGCGACCGAACGCCCGTGATGATTGCCGGTGCGTCCGACGTAAGCAAAGACCAGACCTATTTTTTGTACCGCATTCCGAGCGCGGTTCTTGAGACCGTGCGCTTTCCGCTGGGGCTGACGGCAAAGGCGGACGTGTTCGCCATGGCGCGTGAGCGCGGACTGGTTGCCGCCGAGCGCGCGGAAAGCCAGGACTTTATCCCGCCGGAATATTTTGAGTACCTGTTCAGCGACCGCCCCGGCGTTCCTGGCGACATCATCGACCTGGACGGGCACGTGCTGGGACATCACAAGGGCATTGAGCATTACACGGTGGGACAGCGGCGCGGGCTGGGCGTTTCTTCCACCCGCCCGCTGTACGTGCATTCGATTGACGCGCGGCGGAACGTGGTGGTGCTTGCCGACAACGACGATTTGTTGTGCGCCGGGCTGATTGCCGACGATTTCGTGTGGCCGGCGGACATCATGCCGCGCGAGCCGTTTGACGCATCGGTAAAAATCCGTCTGGCGAGCCGCCCCGTTCCCTGCCGCGTCGAGCCGTTCGTGGCGGACGGCGGCTCGTCTGCGGGCGCGGCATACCGAATCACGTTTGCCGAGCCGCAGCGGGCAGTTGCGCCCGGCCAGTCTGCCGTGCTGTACCGCGACGGCGTAATCGTAGGCGGCGGCATTATCAGCACGCCCGTGCGCTGACCGCCGGAACGCAGTGTCTGTGTTGCATGTTGTTTTACCGCTTGGGAAGCGGTGGGAACGTGCTTGGGGGAGAGAGACCTCTACGGGGGACTTTCCCGCTTGGGAAGCGGGCGAACTTTCTTGGGGGAGAGAGAGACCTCTACTCGGAAGCGTGGTCTCTCTCTCCCCCAAACCCCCTCTCTCTTCCAGCACCGCTT
>CAMWTK010000066.1 GCA_947177175.1 uncultured Treponema sp. | reverse complement strand
TCAGCACGTCGAGCACTTCCCGCACCATTTCGGGGTCGAGCGCGGCAGTCACCTCATCGAACAGCAACACTTCCGGGTGCATACAGAGCGCGCGCAAAGTGGTCTGATAACTACAAAAAAAAACAGTATTTTCTCATCATTGTATAGTATGATATGACTATCACAACATTTTTCCCAGGAGGAAACGGAAATGATGAAAAAACTTTCAAAAATCGCGCTGCTCGCGGCAGCGTCGGTGTTCATGCTCGCGGTGTTCCCCGCGTGTGGCGATGATGACGGGGACGATGACCCGAGCGTGAAAATCACCGGCGGCACCAGCGTGACAGTCGGGGGAACGGCGCTTGAGCTTACGGCAACCGTGAGCAACTTCCCGGATGGCGTGACTTACGAATGGGCTTCCAGCGACGAGGGCATCGTGACGGTCGAGAAGAAGTCCGACGACCCGTCAAAGGCGACGGTCACGCCGGTTGCGGAAGGCACGGCGACAATCACAGTGACCGCCACCGCCGGGGATACGACAGCGACCACGGCGATTGAGGTCTCCGTCAAGGCCGAGGGAAGCGTTGAAGAGGAAGGAAAAGAAGACGGGACAAAAGGTGTAGATGCCGTGTGGGATTTCAATGCGGAGTCTCTGCAAGCGGTCGGTTTGTCCACCACAACAACAAAAAATCCAAAAACTGACCCTATCACGCCAAAAAGCGGAAGCGGTGCAACATTGAAATTTACGAGCACTTCCCTCGGAAAATCTGTAAAAATTCAGAACGAAACCACGGGAGGTCTCAACATCGGCAGTGGCTCAAACGAAAGTGATATGCTTCTGATTACCGTTGATGAAGCCTGCACACTGTCTTTTACGGGGAAAGGCGGGGTAATCTAGGGGGAACTGCGCGACGAGGTGCGCGACCTGCTCCCGCTGCTCAACGTCCTTGCCGACGACGACCTGTTGCTTGTCAGGAGCGTAGCGGTTGGGCAGGCGCACTATGGGCATTATCCGCATCGCGCATGGTCCGCAAAAGAACTGACGGCACAGACAATCCGTCCATCCGAATCGTTCTATCCCCGCGCGAACGCCGCCACCGGCGCCCATGCCGCCGTGATCCGCTCCAGACTCCATGCGGCGTTGGCGGGGCTGGTTGACGGCAGGCACTGGGCGGGGACTGTGTGCGCGGCGTAAAAGGCTTTGTAGAGCGCGGCGGCTTTCTGCCCGTTCAGGAAAACGCGGGCGACGGGCGACTGTGAGAAAATCCGCGCAAGGTCGGTGGGAACGGCGCGGCGGATGCTTGCGTCGGAAGAGCCGGCCACCTCGCACGACGCGGCAACGTCCCAGAGCGCGACGCGCGAGCGCAGCAGGAACGCCCGCTTTTCTGCTATTGTTGCTGGCACGTCCTCGCCGAACACGGCCGCCATGACGCGCCAGAAGCGGTTGCGCGGATGCCCGTAAAAGAACCCTGCCGCGCGCGATGCCTCCGACGGAAAGCTTCCGAGCACGAGCACGCGCGAATGTGCGTCAAAGACCGGCTCGAACGGGTGCAGAACGGACACGCCCGCGCTCCCCGTGCCGCCGCCGGTCACGGCGCGGCCTGGTCAAGCGCGGATTTTTTGCGGTTGTACTCGTAGAGCGAAAGCCCGTTTTCGTTTGCGGCGCGGATAACGGCAAGGTAGCGGCTGCCGGGGCAGAGTGATTCGGCTTCGGCAAGCAGCGCGGCGCACCGCGCGGTGTCCTTGTTCTCGAACAGCAGCTGCGAAAGAAAGATGTCGGCAAAGTAAACCTGCGCGTCCGTTCGGGCGGCCGCGCGCGCGCGCTCAAAATAGGCGAGCGACGTTTTCTTTGAGCCGCCCGCAATCTTGGGCGCAAAATAATAATACTGGGCAATGTTCATGAGCGCATAGGAAAAATCCGCGTCTTTCTGGAGCGCCTTCTCGTACAGCGGGCGGAGTTTCCTGCCGTATTTCAGCACGTCGGACACGGAATAGCCCATGTAGCACGACGTTACGTCCGCCCAGGTGCAGTAAAAGTACGCGCCCAAATCGTCGTCCGGCGTGGAATTCGCGAACGCCTCGCACCGCTCGCGCTGCGCCCCCAGGATCTCATGCTGGACTTTCGCCTGCCCGTCCTTTTCGTACAGGTAATTGTACCGCTCCATGATGATAAAATTGTCGATGACAATGCGCTCCTGCTCGCCGAATGATGCGATACGCTCCGCGTTCTGCCGCTCAAAGCCGTCAATCGCAGCGATGATTTCGGTCGTCCCCGCGTCGGTGCTGCCGTCAAAAAGCGAAAGGTTCATGCGGAGGGCAAAGAACGAATCGACGAGCGCGGCGGCATCCGCCGAAAGCCCCGTCTGCGCGAAGCACGCGCCCGCGCACAACGCCGCCAGCGCGGCCGCCAGCGTTTTTCGGAACGGACGCATTAGAGGTCGCCCTCGTACGTGAGCGGAATGCCGTAGGTGTCCTCATAGATGCCTTTCCAGGCTAGGTAATTCTCGTTCATCATGTTCGACACGTTCTCGGCAAGCGGCAGGGCGGGATCGGGGAAAATCGGCTTTGCAATGTGGATCGTATATTCCTGCACGAAAAAGCCGTCCGCGTCAAGCACGTCGCTGTCTTTCATGGTGATGAATACCGGCACGATCGGCACTTTGTTCTTTGCCGCGAGCGTGTACGCGCCCTTGCGCAGCGGCTTGGGCTTGCGGTAGTTCCACCACATGCTCTGCTCCGGGTACATCAGAATATAATTCCCGGCGCGCAGCAGGTTCCGGCATGCGCCCAGAAATTCGTTCATCACCCGGTGGCTCGCGCTGAGCGGGAGCGTGTTGCAGGCCTTCATCAGGTAGCCGTAGAAGCCGGGGAAATTCGTGTAGTTGCCCTCTTTGATGACGCGGAAGAATTTGCCGTGCCGGGTAACCTTGAAGATTTCGTCGTACACCAGCTGAATCGCAAAGCTGTCATAGGCGTTGAAGTGGTTGCAGGTGATAATCGCCCCGCCGTCACGCAGGCGCGCAAGGTTTTCCGTTCCCGTCACCCCGCTGATGATAATCTGCCGCCGCTGCATCATGTCGCGCAGGAATTTCCGCGCGGCACGGAACGCAAGGCGCGCCTTTATCCGGCTCGAAAGTTTCTTGCGTTCCCAGTCAACTTCGCCCGGCTGAATCGCCCGCGCGGGCGGGTCGTCCTCCACATCCTCGGCAAAGCGGCCGGCGCGCTCGTATTCCTTGATCCGGGCGAGGACTGCCAGCCGTCCGGGGGATTTCTGCGCGGAGTCCGCTTTTCCGGCGGATTCGGCTTCTTTGGCGCGGATCATGTTCTGCCGGTTCAGGAAATTGTCGGGGCGGTTCGTCTCGCGGATCGCCATTTCCTCCAGCTCTTTCGCGCTCGCAAGGTCACGCGCGCGCTCCTCGTCGGTGTAGTCCGCAAGGACTTGCCGGATCTGCTCGTAGACCGGGGTCTGCTCCGCGTACTTCCAGAAAAAGTCCTGGTGGATGCAGTCGCGGTAATGCCACGGCTTTGACACCATGATGTAATGGATGAGCTTGAAGTCCTCCGGCTTGTACTGGATCTCGCCGAACATCTCCACGTTCCAGTTGTTCTCAATCCACCGCACTTTGTCCTTGCAGATGACGTTCAGGTAATCCTCGTCCTGCGTGACGATAAACGAATACTCGTGTAGCAGCTTGATAAAACGCTCAAGCAGATTGTTCTCGCGGAACTGGCGGCAGTTGATCAGGATCATGCCCGCGTTGAAGAACTGGTAGCGGCTGATTCCCACGCACTTTTCCACGTAGCTCCCATAGACTTCCGTCTGAACCATTGCCTGCTCGTTGCACGCGCCCACGTAGCAGTCGCCAAGGTCGTGCGCGTACAGCTCGGAAATGTCGCCGAGGATTATCGTGTCGCTGTCGATGTAGAGCGCCTTGTCAAGGTCGGGGAACATTTCGGGGATAAACAGCCGGTAGTAGGTCGTCTTTGAATAGTAGTGGCGCACATGCAGCTTGTACTCAATGCTCTTGAGAAATGCGTTCACGTCGTCGAACATGATGCGGAACGTGTCGTCCGCAAGCGAAAGCGCGGCTTTCCGCATTTCGTCGCTGATTTTCGTGCAGAGGATATGGATGTCGTAGCCGAAATCGGGCGAAGCGTTCGCCTTGAGCGACTGAATCGAAACAATCGTGAATTTTACGAAGTTGTCGTCGCAGGCATAAAAAATAGGAATTCGTTTGCTCATGTGAAGTCTCGCTTGAATTTTTCGATGAGATAGACATATTCTAACAGAATATCGTCAAACTGGAAATAGCGGAAGATTTTGTGCACGCGCGAAACCTGCCACTGCTTTACGTTGTCGATGTGCGGGTACGGAAACCAGAACAGCCGCTGCGAAAAATGGCGGATGACCGTGTGGCGGTGCAGGAATTTCTGGTCGTTGAATTTCTGCGGCAGCAGCTTTTTCTTTGTGGTGCTTCTGATTATCGCGCTCTGGTCGGCGAACACCAGCTTCCGTGTCTGTATGAGCGCGCGCGCCTTGGCAAAAAGCCCCGTCTCGCGGCAGCGCATCATGTTGAAGAGCATGACCCCCGCATTGATGTAGCGCGGGTTGATCAGGTATTTTCCGTAGTGGTCGTTGGCGGCGGCATATTCCACGCCCGACACGTCAATGTCGTACAGCAGCATGATGTCGCGGTTGGCGAGTACGTCCGCGTCAAGGTAGAGGAATTTTTCGGGGATGCCCGGCACGAGGTCGGCGAACAGGCGAATCAGCGTGAACGGGGAGCAGTAGCAGCCTTCGTTGGGGCAGCCGCGGAAATGCGCGTTGTAGAGCGCCGTCACGTCAACGCGCTCCACCTCATGCCGCGGATTGTACGTGCGCACCACTTCGGCAAGAAAACGCGCGTGCCGTTCGGAAATCGGCCGGTACGATGCGTCCAAGTCCTGCACGTCCATCGTAAAAATAATAAAGCGGAACGGCTCTTTTGTCTCCGTCCGCTTCAGAAGCGAAAGGACGCAGGTCAGTATGCCGTCAAAAACTCTGTCGTTGCCGCAAAAAAGCACGTTCACCATGGAAAAATCCCGCCGCTCACTCCGACCCGGCAGCGCACGGGCGCGCGCACGTCCTTTTGTCCGCGCGCACATATTTGATAATCTCCACGTTGTTTTCCTTTGCGCGCTCGGTCATGGCGGCAAAAATCCTGTTCCGCAAATCCTCGCGCCGGTCTTTTTCGGACAGCGACACGTCGGGGAAAAACGGCCCGTCAACGAACGTGACAATCTGCGGATTCTTTGAGAAACGCCGCCGGCGGTACACGTTCGTAAAACAGAACGACGGTACGCCGAACTGCACCGGATAGCGGAACGAAGCCGACGTGAACGGACGGATTTTCGTATAGAACGGCCAGATGTGCGCCTCGGGGTAAATCGTGACGACCTTTTTCTGCGCAATGCGGACGCGCACGCAGTCAAGGAAATGCCTTGTGGACGCGCGGTCGTCGGGCAGCGGAATCGCGCCGAGGCTGGGCGTAAGCGCGCCCAACACAGGCATGGATATATTGTTGGCGTGGACGATAACGAACACGCTGCGCGGTACGGAAACAAATGTCGGAATGAGCGCGTCGCACAGATTGTGCGTGTGATTCCCGTACAGAAAGAACGGCTGCCCTTTTGCCCGCCGAATGACGCGCCGGTTCACGATTTTATGGCGGAACGCGCACTTCAGATAAACCGCCGCGACCGGGAACGCGACAAGCCGGTACCAAAAAAACCGCGTGAAGTTTTTCCAAGCCGAATCGCGCACATACCGATACTCCGCGCCGATTTTCCGTGGCACAATATGGTCAAACGCGAATTCGTCGTTCAGCTCGTCCTCGTAGTAGATGACTTTCGGTCGCTTCTTCACCGCAAAAGTATAGGACAAAAAGGCGACAATTGCAAGCGCAGGCTTTTTACCGGTGACGGCAGCATCTCACAGCAGTTTTTCCATAAGATGAAACCGACCCATCCGCCAGTCCGCAAAGCCGACGATTTTATAGCCCGCGTGAAGGTACAGCGACAATGCCGCCGGATTTCCGCCGAACACGTCAAGCCGCACCGAGCCGACCTTTGTGTCTTGCAGCTCCCGCTCAATGCGGGCGAGCGCGCTTTTTGCGATGCCCCGATTCCAGTACGCCGGATGCACACAAAGGCGATGAATGACGCGGAAGCCGCCGTCCGGGCAGTGCCACGTTCCGTTGCGATATTCCGCATCGCATTCGTCATTGACCGCATAGACAACGACAATATCACCGCCCACCGTACCGACAGAAAGCTGCTGCTTCTGTATGTCCGCCAGAAAATCTGCCCGTGCCGGATAGATGCCGTCCCACTGGAAAATCCCCCGCGCCTCCATGGCGCGGACGGCGGCCTGTATCAGGGCGCAGATCGCATCAAGGTCGCTTTTCTCTGCCTGCCGGTAAAGCACCGGGGTGGTATATGACTGTGCCGACGGATTTTTTCGTGTCATCTCCGTAATATCCAAAACTGTACTCCTCCAACACAGGCAATTCTAGTATGATTTTGCACAAACGGCAAAAGGGAACGGAAAAAGCGGGTTGTAATTTTCCTATGGCAGGGGCGGCAGTCATTCCGCCGCGAGCGCAGCGCACTGTTCCAGGATTTCCGCCGCAATGTGCCGTTTTTTGTCTGAAATCGACTCGAGCATGTCAATCAGATGCCGGTACTTTTTGTACAGCGCAATCTGGCGGTCAATCTCCTTGGTAGCAGGAACGACCTGCGGAATTTCGAGCAAGCTTTCGACCGAAAGGCTCAGCACCTGCGCAATGCGGACGGCATCATGCGCGAACGGATTGCTGTCCCGCTCCATCGCGCGGTTCATTGTCGTCATCGGAACGCCGCTCATCGCTGAAAGCTCCTTCCGCGAAACGCCACGGAATTCTATCTCTTCCTCAACTTTCTTCCAGAATCCCATGTCCGCATGGTATAAACTTTTGTCGCTTAAATCTTGTAATTATAAATAATTATTTATATAATCGCTTGTAGACGACAATTATTTACAAAATAAGTCTAAAGCGACAAAAATTTTACCGGCATAAAATGCCGCATACGGAGGGTGCATGTCCGCACAAAAGAAGAATCCCGGTTTGTTTTTTTATCTTTCTGCGGCAGCTTTTTTCTGCCGTGAATTCAACTCGTACTGGCAGATTGTTGGAATTCAACTCGCGCTTGTCGCGCTTTTTTTCCTTTGCAAGAAAATTGATATTGCCGAGGAACTGCGCTGCACGGCAGGGATGCGTGTGTTCTGCCTGCTTTCCGCGCTCGGCACCTGCGTTTTTGGCGCACGGAATTTTCATTTTCTGCGCATCCTTTCAGTTCCTGCATCGCGTTTGCGCGCATTTATTGCGGCTCACGGAATGTTGCGTCCGTATACGGTGGCAAGCATTGTGGCGGCGATTCTTGGCGCGATAGTCGGATTGTACTTTGCCTATGCCGTCTGCGTTTTTGTCTGCAAGCGGCTTCTTACGTTTATGACGGAAGTTTCGCACGGAATCTCCCGCGCGGAAAAAATAACCTACGGCGTGTTGTTCGCTGTGACGGCTGTCCTGATTGCGGCGGTCTACTTGAAAAGTGATGTCTTCTTTCCAAAATATCCTGAAAAAGCAAATGGTACTGTTTTTTCGGCAGACTGCCAGTTGCTCATAGTGCAAGACAACGCATTCCTAAAACTCACCCACTGGGAAAACGATATTCGGCAGCCGCTCTTTTCTGTCTTCGCAAGTCCGTTCGGCGCGATTCCGTATCTTGTTTCTCTCGCCGTTCCGTTCCGCTGGTCGCTTCCGCTTTTTACTGCCCTTGCAAACCTTGCCCTTCTTCTGCTTTCCACGCTGAGCCTTTCACGGCTTTTGCGGCTTTCTTCACTGGAACGCATAGTATTCGCGATTGTCTCAAGCCTTACGTTCTCGCACATCGCGTTCAGCCTTTTTATCGAACAGTACATTGTTGCCGTTTTGTATCTTTTTATGCTTTTGTATGCGTACTGCGAGCACAAGCGGCTCGACACGTTCGCGCTTTACGCCGCGACAGGAACATTGACGACAAGCTGCGCTGCGGCACTTTTCATGGCGGAGCCGTCGCCATTGAAAAATTCCGCGGCATGGATAAAGCGGTTGTTTTTTCTTGCGCTTGGATTTGTCGTTCTTGTAGTCGCGTTTTGTCGTGCAGAAGTTTTTGACTTTAAAGACGCTGTTAATCTTATGAGATTCACTGGAGCGAAAACCGCTGTTCCGTTTTCCACACGTCTCTTGCAGTTTCTTGATTCCGTGCCGTATTATTTTGTTTCGCCTGCGGCGAAAGTCGCCTTTTCCCCGGAAAACCTTGACGCATCGGGGAACGTCATTTCTCCCGCGCATTGTTATTACACAATCGCGGAGGTTACAAAGCTTTCTGTTCATGGAATCATCATCTTACTGTTATGTGGCGTGAGTGCGTTTTTGAACCGGCGGAATGTGCTTGCCCGCTTTTCTGCGTTTTGGATTGCGTTCTGCTTCCTGCTCACGTGCGTTGTAGGATGGGGATGCGGAACTGCTGAAAACACGCTGTTTCTCTACGCCCTGTATTTTGGCTGGGCATATTTTGTGCTGCTGTTCATGCTCGTCCAAAATGTTGCGGAAGTGTTCCGTGCAAAATGGCTTGTGTCGGCGGTTTCCGCCGTCGCTTGCGTCGTGCTGCTTTGGCTGAATATTCCCGGCGTGAAGTCCATGATTGATTTCGCGTTCACCTATTATCCGCTGTGAGCTCGCCGTATGAATAAGTACATAAAAGAAATGCGGATGCATCACTATGTGAAGAACCTGCTCGTACTTCTTCCTGTTTTTTTCAGCGGAAGGTTTTTCAGCAGGGAAAGCATCGTTCATGCGCTTTTTGCGTTCCTTGCGTTTTGCTTTGTTTCGTCGGCGGTGTACGTGCTGAACGATATTCGTGACGCGGAAAAGGACCGCCTTCACCCGAAAAAGAAAAGCCGTCCGATTGCGAGCGGAAACATCAGCATGAAGCGAGCGTGGTTGCTGTTCGGCGTGATTGTGGTTTTGTGCGCGGCATGCAATATGGCGGTTTTTTCGCCATGGGGAACGGCGATAATTATTCTTTATTTTTTGCTTAATGTGTTTTATTCGGCAGGAATAAAAAATATTCCCATCGCCGACATCTGCATTCTTGTTTCGGGATTTGTCCTGCGCGTTATGTACGGCGCGATTGTTACTGACTGCACGGTTTCAAATTGGCTGTACCTGATGATAACGGTCATTTCGTTTTACCTTGCGCTCGGAAAACGGCGCGGCGAACTCAGGCTTGGCGGAAAAACGCGGAATGTGCTTTGCTTCTACACGCATGAATTTTTGGACAAAAATATGTATATGTTCCTTGCAATGGCGAATATTTTCTATGCGCTGTGGTCGGCTGACAGCGCAGGCGTAAAGGCGGCTCATCCTCGCTTACTCGTTTGGACAGTTCCCGCTGTCATTCTGCTTTCGTTGCGCTACAGTTTTGATATTGAAAGCGAATCCGACGCAGACCCCGTGGACGTTATCATGCGAGATAAAGTTTTGATTGGATTCGGCATTTGCTACGCCGTCACGATGTGCGCAATCTTCTATTTATAAGGCAGGAAAACGGTGAACGTCTACGACTTTGACGGCACGATTTATGACGGAGACAGTTCCATAGATTTTTTTCTGTTCTGCGCAAAACGCAAGCCGATTATTTTTCTGCTTGTTCCACGGATTGTGGCGGTATTTGCGCTCCGCCTTGTACGCAAGGCGGATATAGAAACGGTAAAGAGCGCGTTCTTCAGTTTCGTTCGCATGATTCCCGACATTGATTTTTTCGTTTCGGAATTTTGGAAAACGCACTCCAAAAAGATTGTGGGTTGGTATCTTGCGCAAAGGAAAAGCGATGATGTGGTGATTTCCGCGTCTCCCGAATTCCTGCTCGAAAAAATCGGCGACGAACTAGGAGTGCGTGTAATTGCAAGCCGAGTCTGCAATAAAAGCGGTGCGCTGCTCGACAAAAACTGCCGAGGGGAAGAAAAAGTCATACGGCTTCACGAAGAATTCGGCACGGACTGCACGATAGAAAACTTCTATTCCGATTCAGAATCAGACATTCCGCTCGCACGGCTGGCACAGAACGCATGGCTTTGCAAGCGCGGGAAAATAACGCCGTGGCAAATTTGATTTTGTACCGAGGGTTTCATACCCCAATATTCTACATCGGGGTATGTTGATTACTTCAACAATATAATGATATGTAACAGAATATTTAAGAAATTTGAGTTATCCACATTTTCCACAGGACTATTATTAGTTAAATTTATTTGATAATTATGGAAGATTTTAATAAAGTGTGACATCTTCTTTAATACTTTGTTACAGTAAATTTTTTGCTTACTTTTTTCTATGAATATAACGGGATGCTGAGGTTTGTTGGTGTTAAACAAAGTGTTACATAAAATTTGCCTTATCTACAGAAATTTGTGGATAATTTTAAATGGAGTGTGACATGAATCTTAAGCAGACTGTTACATCAGGGAGGTCGCTTTCTTCTGCCTGCCGGTAACGCACCGGGGTTGTATATGACTGTGCCGGCGGATTTTTTCGTGTCATTCGTCTACAACCCGTCATTCCGCCACCGCGCTGACAACCGGCGCAAGCGAATCGTAATCGACAAAATCGACTTTTTTCCCGAATGTATCGAGCAACGCTCTTATTTCTGCGGTTTTCTGCGATTCGGGGAGGCGGCTTGCCTTTTTGTACAGCAGCGTCATCATCAGCCTGTGCCAAAAATGCAGCGCGCCGTAATCGATGCCGCCGCGCAGGTGAAAGAGCGCGGCGTTCCGCAACAGTTCCTGCGGCACCTGCCGTGCGACCGACCGCCTGATAGCGTCCGTGTTCTTCTTGTCGGCAACGTCCGCCAATCCGACAGTGACTATTATCAGCCTCGCCGTGCCCCGCGCCGCCCTGACCGCCGTGCGAAGCCCCCTGACGCCGCCCGCATACAGCGCACCGAAATGCACGACCACGCCGTATGATTCCTTGCCGCTCGCCGCTTTGTAACTGACCGCCGGGATTCCCGTCATCTCGGCGCATTTTTCCGCATACCGCCTTGCTGTCCCGTAACAACTGCCATACAGGATTATGTTTTTCATCTTGCGGACGATTATACCGCTTTTGCCCCCGGTTTTCTACCGCGGCGGGCGGGTTATCTTTTTCAATCGCGGCACTTTGTCTATTTCCTAATGAGAAAAAGCCGCCTTATACACGTCGTCCTGCTCTTTCAAATGCGTGACATAGCCAACGGGCAGTTTGTTTTCTGTCGCCTCAATAATTTTCCGCGCCCCGCTTTCGCCAAAAGCACCGCAAAGCTCGATGCAACCCACGCCCTCGTCCTGCAACCGGCGCGCCACACGCATGGCATCCTCAATGCCCGCGACGCCAATGATTTGAGCCATGCCGTCATGTATCTCTGCCTTATCTGCCCCATCATCAAAGTTGCCCATAATCAAATATGCGAATTTCATGCCGTTATCCTCCAAATTCAAAAGGTATGTCTCCCACAGGATACCACAATCACATGCCTCACGCAACGACGCCCGCGTGCGCAAAAACCTGCCTGCACACTACATGCAAAAATTTCATGTCATAAAACAAACTCGTGTAGTGCGTATACACGAACTGCTGTAGTGCCTATACACGAAGTCGTGTAGTGACATAAAACAAAGTCCTGTAGTGGCTATACACAA
>CAMWTK010000065.1 GCA_947177175.1 uncultured Treponema sp. | reverse complement strand
ATTTTTCCTACAACACGGGCAAACTCCGCTGTTCCACCTGCGACGGCACCGGCTCGATCAACCTTGACATCCAGTTTTTGCCCGACGTGGAAATCATCTGCCCCGACTGCGGCGGCTCCCGCTATGCAAAGGACGCGAGCCTCATCACGCGAACGCCCAAGCACGGCGGTGCGGCGCACACTCTGCCCGAACTAATGGCGATGAGCGTGGATGAAGCGTTAAAGGCGTGCGCGGACATTCCGCTCGTCGTGCGCAAATTGCAGGTGTTGCACGACCTCGGGCTGGGCTATCTGACCTTGGGCGAAGCGACCCCGAGTCTTTCCGGCGGCGAAGCCCAGCGGCTCAAACTCGCCAGCGAAATGGGCAAAGGTCAGTCCGACACCGTGTTCGTGTTCGATGAGCCGACGATAGGACTGCACCCCTCCGACGTGGCGACGTTGCTCAAGGTATTCAACCGCCTAATCGAAAACGGCGCGACCGTCATCGTCATCGAGCACGATTTTGACGTGATACAGAACGCCGACTACATCATCGACATGGGCCCCGGCGGCGGCACACACGGCGGACAAATCATCGCCACCGGAACACCGCGCGAAATCTGCCGCTGCAAAGAAAGTCTCACAGGGAAGTATTTGGAGCAGTACGCGCACGGACAGGGACGGTAAACCCGCGCGGGGTGGTACGGCGCATTAAACCGCAATTTCAAATCTCACCCGCCCCCTCGCTTTTTTTGCCGGAATATGCTATCATAGCACCGTCATGGTTATATTCGCAGGGAGGTATAAGTATGGACAAGAACAACGATTCGCGCTGGCTCACCGAGATTCTCCGCATTGAAAAAGAACAGCCGTTCGCGCAAAGAAAGCCCGACGACGAACGGGATTTGTCTTTCTCCAACGCACTCACGGAAACGCAGATTGACGATTATTTTGCGATTGACGACCGGCTGGAGTATCTGAGATTTGTCAGAAGCCACAAAGATGAGCTTTCAGACGACAGCTTCCACTGGCTTTTTGAGGACATTCCGAACCTTGTCGTCGAAGAATGGCGCGTCACTTCCGAGGACTTGGAGAAATTCGAGCGGGAGGCATCGTAAGATGTCCCATGGAAAAATAGATATGGTCTCACTGTTCTGCGGTGCGGGCGGACTGGACAGAGGCTTTGAGAACAAGGGCTTCCGGACAGTCTGGGCGAACGATTTTGACGGCGATGCCTGCGAGACACACCGAGGATGGTCATCTGCGGAAGTCGTGCAGGGTGACATCGGCAAAGTAGACTTCAAGTTAATCCCGAGAACGGAAGTTATCGCCGGCGGCTTTCCCTGCCAGGGCTTCTCGCTCGCAGGACCGAGGAAACTTGACGACAGCCGCAACATTCTGTACCGCTATTTCGTGAAACTGGTCGAAAAAAAGCAGCCGAAAGTCTTTGTCGCAGAGAACGTGAAAGGACTGCTGACTTTGGGAAACGGCAAGATTATCGAGGCAATCCTGCATGACTTTGCCGAGAAAGGCTATGACGTAAAGCCGACGCTCGTGAACGCCGCCGACTACGGCGTTCCGCAGGACAGGCAGCGGGTCATAATTGTCGGAATCCACAAAGATTTGCACAAGACGTTCTCATTCCCCAAGCCGCAAAAGACAAAGGTGTCAATGGCGGATGCCCTGAAAAACATCGCACCGCCCGAACGCGACGAGGTGTGCTTTGCTCCGTACTCTTCCCGATATATGAGCCGAAACAGGAAGCGCAACTGGAACGAACAGTCATTCACGATTCCTGCAATGGCAAAACAAGTTACCCTTTTTCCCGGCTCGCCCGACATGATAAAGTTGGGAACGGATAAATGGCAGTTCGGAACGGACGGCGAGACAAGGCGGCTCAGCTACCGCGAAGCTGCCGCAATTCAGACATTTCCGCCGGACATGAAATTCCACGGCGATTTGACGAGCAAATATCGGCAGATTGGGAATGCCGTTCCCGTAAAGCTTGCGGAAACGGTCGCCGAAGAAATTTACAATATAATCGGAGCGTAACATGGCGAAGCAGGAAATCACGGGCAAGGCTTTTGAGTACGCCTGTCTGAACGCGCTGTTTGAGAAACTGAACGCACGGACGGAAGTCTCCGTTTTGGACGACGTAAACGTGCGGAACACGAAGTCCGCCTTTGAGGAACTTTCCGACAATGACAAAGGCTGCTATCTCAGCGCGGCACACCGTGGCATCGCGATAATTGAGCCGCTTGAACCGAACCTCGCTTTTCCCGATACGGCGGAGCCGCTCGTGCTTTCCATTCAGCCGGACAGCAAAGGGAAGAAAGGCGACGTTCGGGACGTGCTTTGCGTCCGCAGCAAAAAAGGCTGGTGCATCGGACTTTCGTGCAAGCATGACCACGAGGCGGTCAAGCACTCGCGGCTTTCGCGCACCATCGATTTCGGAAAAGAATGGCTCGGCTTCCCGGTATCGCGGACGTACAATGACGCGATAGCCCCGATTTTCGACGAGCTTGACGAACTGAAAAAGAAACACGCGCGGTGGGCGGGCATCGACAGGAAGGACGAGCGGTTTTATAAGACGCTCCTCGACGCTTTCCTTGCGGAGATGACCGCGCTGTATGCGGAGCATTCCGCCGAAGTGCCGGAAAACCTGCTGCGCTATCTGCTCGGACGCAACGATTTCTATAAAGTCATCGCGCACACCAAGGACAGGACGACGGAAGTCAAGCCGTTCAATATGTACGGAACGCTCGGGCTTTCCACGCGAGCGCAGAAATCGCAGTACAAAATCGCCGCCCTCAAAATGCCCTCGCAGATACTTTCTATGGCGTTCAAGAACGGCTCGCTGAATACGATTCTCATCCACTGCGACAACGGCTGGTCATTGTCCCTGCGAATTCACAACGCGAGCGAATGGGTAGAGCCGTCGCTGAAATTCGACATCCAGCTCATTGGCGTACCAGTCAACATGGGGACAAGAATCGAATCCTGGTAATACGCGCGAAAACGGGGAGCAAGAAAAACGTCCTTGCTTGTACAGGGGCGGCAAGCGTGGTACTATGTTCCTAACGAGGCAAGCGAATGAAAGCGGTTATTGGGTATGCAAAGCGGTATGCGTTTTTGCTGGTGGGGCTGTGCGTCATGGCGTTTGGGGTCGCGCTTTCAAAGAAGGCGGAGCTTGGCGCGTCGCCGATTTCCAGCATTCCGTTCGTCCTTGAGCCGATAACGGGCGGCGCGCTTCGGATTGGAATGGCGACGACGATCGTGAACGCCGGGATCGTCCTGCTTCAGGTCATCATTCTGCGCGGGAAATTCAAATGGCTGAACCTCCTGCAAATTCCCGTGTGCGCCGCGTTCGGGTATCTGTGCCAGTTTGCGGAATGGTGCATCGCCGGGATTGCCGTGGGCAGTTACGGTCAGCAGTGGCTTGTCTGCGCGGCGGGAATCGTGCTCGTGGCGTTCGGCGTGAGCATGGAAGTGACGGCGAACGTGATGACGCTCGCGGGCGAAGGGCTGGTGCTTGCCCTGTGCCAGGTGCATCCCCGCGTCAAATTCGGCACGATGAAAGTGCTGGTGGACGTTTCGCTCGTGACGGTTGCGGTCGCGCTCTCGTTCCTGTTCCTGCACGGCCTCTATTTCAAAAGCGTGCGCGAGGGGACTGCCGCCGCCGCGCTCTGCGTCGGGCTGATTGCGCGGCTGTTCGGCACATTCATGAAGCCGCTCGGCAGCAGGCTGTTCGGGGCGGAAAAATAAAATCATTTTAGGGCGGCGGCGCGTTCTGCCTTACCTGCGTCCGTGGCCGTGCCCGTTTCCGTGGTGTCCGCCGCCGGGTGCGGGAGGCTGTCCGCCAGTGCCGTGTTCCGCTTGCAGGGCGGACAGCAGTTCGCGGATTTCGCGCATGGTCATGCCTTGTATGTCTTCCGGGGCGATGGCGGGATTGAGTGCGCGCAATTCGAGGTACGCCCGGTATTTTCCGAACGACAGTCCGAGTTTGTGCGCCTCGGCTACTTTTTCGGCACTCGCGGAATGGCAGTACACATTGCCGTGGCTGGCGGCGCACGTCTGCGACCGGGAAAGCAGCCGCGCCGACTGGGCGGAATTCGTGGCGGCGACGGTAATGGTCATCACTTCGTTTCCGCGTAGCAGCGACACGATGCTTTTGTTGTCCAGTATGGTGCGCAGTGCCTTGTCGTAGGGCGTAAAGGTGATGTCCAGCGATTCCGCGAGTTTTTTTCCGTTGTCGTTCAGCGCGCGCACCGAAACAACGTTGTCAAATCGGTTTATTCCTAGCTCAAGCGACGGGTTGATGTCGATGCTGATGCGCGTGGTGGGCGTGAGGAACAAGCCCGCGCCTGCGAACAGGATCATCGCCGGGAACACGGCGGCGGCAAGCATCATGCGGTGGCGATGCGGTTTTTTCTGTGCCGCGTACCCGTTCGTTTTCCGCGCGATATATGCCTTGGTGCGGGTTTTCAGTGTTTCGCTCGCACGAACTGCGTCAAATGCCGCCGTTATTTTATCGTCCATGCCCCATCTCCTAGTTTTTCCCGCAGCCGCTCCTTTGCGCGGGTCAGCAGCGTGTAGACCGTGCTGACGTTCTTGCGGAGGATTTCGCTGATCTGCGGCGCGGTGCATTGCTCATAGTAGTGCAGGTACACCACGTCGCGATATTTTGCGGGAAGCGAAAGCACTGCCTCCAGAACGTCGCGGTTTTCCTGCGGAACTTCTGACGGCAGCTCGATGATTTCTTCAAGCGATACGGTGCGCGAGCGGAAAAAGCTTTTGAGCCAGTCCTTGCACGCATTGACGGTCACGCGGATAAGCCATGCTTTTTCGTGCTCGTCGCTCTCAAAGACGATGGGGCTGAGGCAGTATCTGAAAAATACGGTCTGAAATACGTCCTCCGTATCAGCGTGGTTTTTCAAATAGACAATGCAGAGCCGCTGGACGGTATCGGCATACCGCTCAATGGCTCTGTTCACCTCCCGCTCGCTCCGCATACGCAGGGGATTCCGTTATCTTCTGCGTCCGCGGCCGTTTCCGTTTGGTCTCGCGTTCCTGTTCTGCCGGTTTCTGCCGCCGTTCTGCGTACACGAGTCCTCGTTGTCGCAGATGCCGTCGTTATTGGCATCGACAAAACAGTCGTTTCCGCGGTGGTGTCCGTTACCCGTGCCGTTCTGCGGACACCGTTCCGTGCCACGGTTGTCGCAGATACCGTCATTGTTGCTGTCAACGAAATCGCTGCACACTTCCTGTGCGTTTGCCGCAGGTGCGCCCGGTTTTCCGGCAGCCTGCGCGGCGGCAGTGCCCGTCCATGCGCCAATTGCCAGAACCGCCGCAGGAATAATCGCCATCATCTTTTTCATCATTTGTCCTCCATAAGTATTTTATTGAGCCGGCTTCATTTATAATACGACTGAAACGGCAAAATCCATTCAAAAATTCTGAAAAAAAATCGCCTTATTTGCTTTGGCTGCCATAAAGCAGATTGTATGCTGCCTCGGTACGGGAAGCTTGCGCCGCGCCCGTCCGGCATCGTGGGTTCAACAAAATGCATCCTCTGCCGCAACCCGTGCATCTTAGTTGTGACAAATATGCTTCGAGTGTCGGATGCGCTGAGTCGGTGTCGTTTGTTGCGACAGTGCGCTCCGTATCGGTGTTTTTGGCTCTGGCTGCCATGCTGGCTTCGTCATTTGCTCCCGATTGTCCGGCATCATTTACTTCCAAAACTTCGTCAATTGCCGGCAAAGCCGATTCGGCTTGACGTTCGGATTTGCGTGCCAAAGTTGCCGGGGCGCGGATTTCGCTATCGATGGCATCGGGAATCTTCAGGGCGTTTTGGTCGTCGGGCATTATCGGCATTGTGGAGTCGGCTTGACGCTCGAAACTGCTTGCCGGAGTGTTGGGGACGGTGTTTTCGGCAACCGTGGAATCGGCAGTCTCCGGGGCGTTTTTGTCATCTAAGGTGCTTTTGCGAGCTGCCAGAAAAAGATAACATGCGACGGCAACGATGACTCCGGCGGAACAGCAGAAAACCACAGGCATCAGTTCTTTTTTCGCTAGGGACGACGGAAGTTTTTTGAGCACTCCCAGAAGATATTTTGCGTGCAAAAGAATATGCAGCGCCATGATGCCCAGGCATACATAAGACAGCACGGAATGTATATTGCATAGAAGCCGCCACGGAATGTCCGATTGGATGACAAACAGATCCTTTGCAATAAGTACGCCCGTTATGATTACCGTCGGCATGCAGATTGTCAGGGCAATATCCAAAGCAAGCAAAACGATCTTTTTCGGCTGCTTGGTTTTGACCGCCGTGAATAATCCCGCTACCATTGAGCGATTCAGCACAATATGAATAAGGAACAGTATTCCCATGCCAAGGCCAACCGTCTCATGGAAAAATCCGCCCAAACTCCGCGCGAACATCAGCAGCGCGTATACGATAATCATCGTAATGTCGATAAAAAGTTTTGCAATGACCGTTCTTTTCAGCATTTATAGCCTCCCTATATAATACGACTGGAACGGCAAAATCCATTCAAAAAATTCCGAAAAAATTACATTATTTTTTCGGCGTGAAAGTGAATGGTGGCATGACCAACGCAGCCCGCACGTATCAAACACCGCACAGTGTATGTTATGGACAAAAGCCTCTTATTTGCTTTGGCTGTCATAAAGCCGATTGTATTCTGCCTCGGCACGGGAAGCCTGCGCAATTTTACCAAACGACAACACGCCGTTGCTTCTCACTTTTTTATGACGCTTACGTTCCATCCGTCCGATTCTTCGGTAAGCGTGAATGCGCCGGCAAGCGTTTCGGTCACAAGCAGTTCGCGCCCGTCGGTGACAAGCACCATGTCAAAGTCGCCCCGGTCGCGCCAAAATGCGGCCGCCTTTTCCGCGCCCATGACAAAGCAGGCGGTCGAAAGCGCATCGCACCGTTTCCCGTCGGCGGCGATGATTGTGACGGAAGCAAGTCCACTGTCCGTCGGTCTGCCCGTCCGGGGATTCATGATGTGATGATAGACGTTTCCGTCCGCGTCCGTAAAGTTGCGCTGATAGCCGCCCGACGTGACAATCGCCCGGTCGTCCAGCCGCACCGAGGCAAACGCCCCGTCTCCAAACGGCGACCTGATTCCTATGTTCCAGTCCGAACCGTCGTCCTTCCTGCCGATAAGCTGAACATTGCCGCCCAAGTTCACGATTGCCGACTCAATGCCGTAGCCGCGCAGGCAGTCAATGACCAAATCGCCGATATATCCTTTTGCGACCGCGCCCAAATCAAGCTGCATACCGTCAGGCACGGTGATGTCGTTTCCGTCAAGCAGGATTTTCTCAAAGCCGACAAACGGAAGCAGCGCGCGGATGCGTTCGTCTGAAGGCACGGCGTATTTGCCCGTCGTAAACCCCCAGGCGAGCAGCACGGGATAGACCGTGGGATCGAGCGCGCCGTCCGTTTCCCGCGCCATACCGAGCGCATACGCAATGAGCCGTGCCGTCTCGCCGCTGATCGTCTGCCTGATTCCGCCGCCGTGATTGATGGCGTACAGTTCGCTCCGGGTGTTGGTGACCGACCATTTTTCCTCGCACTGTTCTATCAGCTGCCGTGCCGCCTGCAATGCTTCCGCCGCATTGTCCCCGTATGCCGACAGCGACACGCGCGTATTCAGCGCAAAGAACGACATCGTTTCCGCCGGTCTTGCCGCCCGTTTCGTCCGTCCGCCGCATCCGCAGAAAAAACACACCGCGCAAAAAGCGATTGCCGCGCCACGTGCTTTTATGGCAACGCGCCTCATCTCATGGCTGCCAGCGCGTCAATGTCGCTGCCCGATCTTACGAGGCGACCCGCTTTCCAGACTGCCTGGGGCGCGGAGCGGCGCAAATTCGTCCCGCTCGATCCCATGCCGCTTCCGCCTGACGTGCAGAACGGAATCACGGTCTTTCCCGCAAAATCATGGCTTTCAAGGAACGTATAGATGATTTGAGGTGCCTGCCCCCACCAAATAGGATAGCCGATATACACCACGTCATACTGCTCCAGATGCACGGCAGAACCGCTGATTTTGGGACGTGCCGCCACGTCTTTCTGCTCCCTGTTCGCACGGCAGTCCGTGGTATAGTCCAAGTCAGCCGCCGTATACGGAACTTCGGGGACAATGCGGTATATATCCGCACCGAGCCGCGCCTGCAACGCTTCCGCCCGTCCTTTGGTCGTATTCGTGCATGAAAAATACACGACCAGCGTGTTCGGCGCGTTCCCGGCCGCAGTCGTACCTGCCGCTGGTTCGCCCGCCGCGCATGAAAGAGCCGCGCCAAGTAGCACCGCCGCCGCAAAAAGAATTTTCACCTGTTTCATTATTTCCTCCAAAAGTGAATATATACGATTCGATACTTGCAGTATACCGCTCATCGGACAGCTTATCTAATACTTATTTTTTATAACGATACATGCAAAACAGGCATGTGCGTTTTAGCGCGGCAATCGCCCAACACCGCTCGCCACGCTCTGCGTCAGGAAATCGGCGGCTGCTTTCCTTTGGGCAGTGTCTTTTTGTATTCCGTTCCCCATGCCATCAAGGCATCGAACACGGGCTTTAATGTCTTGCCGAGGGCAGACAGCGAGTATTCCACGCGGGGCGGCATTTCCGCGAACACTTCCCGCAGGACAAGGCCGTCGGCTTCCAGCGCGCGCAGGTTGTCGGTCAGGACTTTCTTGCTGATGCCGGGAACGTTCCTGATAAAGTCAGTGAACCGCTGTGTGCCGCCGTACATCATATTGCGGATAATCAGCAGCTTCCATTTGTTGCCTATCAGCCGCACCGTCGTCACCACGGGGCAGTCGGGTAGCTCGTCTTTTGTCAGCATGGCAGTGTCTCCTTGCCAACAGCATAGCATAAGCCAGCCGTCGCTCCAACAGTTCAAAAAAGAAACCATGTCACTAATCTATTATCAGATAATAGATTAGTGACTTTTCTTGCTCTGCGCCATGACTTCCGTTATACTTGCGGACAGCAAACGGCAGACGTTTGCAAGGAGAATCTTATGAAGAACTACAACAAAATCAGCAGCACGGACGCGCCGCGCACGGAGCTTCACGATGCCCTGGGACTGACGGGAGCGGAAATCAGCATCAACACGCTGGAGGCGGGAACAGGCGTACCGTTCGTCCATGCGCACAAGCAGAACGAAGAGATTTACGCGATTCTTGCGGGCACGGGTCACGCCGTCATCGATGGCGAGGAAGTCAGTCTTGCGGCGGGCGACTTTGTGCGCATCAGCCCTGCGGCAAAGCGGCAGTTTTTCGCCGCAGACGATGCCGCGCTCAAATATCTGTGCATTCAGGTAAAGGCGCATTCGCTCGAAGGCTATACGGCGGCAGACGCGGTGATGTAACAATCAACATACGACAGAAAAAAGCACAAAATGACAGGACTTTTCTTCCGCGCTGGTGTATGCTGTCTGAAACAGGCAAGAATGGGAGGCGCGCAATGGAATGGACGGAGGCACTGAACAGGACGATCGCATTTGCCGAGGCGCACTTGCGGGAACGGCTGACGGTGGCGGATCTGGCGAAGGCGGCAGGCATTTCGGCGTTCCATTTGCAGCGGGGATTCCGAATTATCACGGGGTTTTCGCTCGGCGAGTACGTCAGGAACCGCAGGCTGTACTGCGCGGCACTTGAGGTCGCGGGCACGGATCGCAGTATCCTCGACATCGCGCTTGACTTCCAGTATGAGACGGCGGAAAGCTTTACAAAGGCGTTCAGCCGATTCCATGGAAGCACGCCGAGCCAAGTCCGCAGCGCGGGCGCAAAAAAATCCGCGTTGCCGGTCACTCCTTTTCTGCCCGTGACAATTTCAATCCATGTTACCGGAGGCAGCAGAATGGATTATGAAGTAGCGGCCGTCAAAGGCTTTACCGTCATCGGCTTTGAGCGGGAATTCCCGTTTGAACATTCCTACACCACCGTGCCGAAATTCTGGGACGAAATCAGCGAACGATATTTCGACCGGCTCTGGGGCGGAAAAACGCCCGAAACGCCGCAGGAAAAAGCGGTCATGGAACACGGCATCGGCGAATTCGGCGTCTGCATTGACGGCGCGGACGACGGGAAGTTCCGCTACCTGATTGCGGGCGCATACAAGGGCGGCGATGTCCCGGACGGCATGACGACGTTCGACGTTCCCGGCGGCGACTGGGCAAAGTTCCGCGCGGTCGGTTCGCTCCCCGGCTCGCTCCAGGCAGTGAACACGCGCGTCTTTAAGGAATGGCTTCCCGGCAACCCCGACTGGGAAGCCGCCGGTCAGTGCAACATCGAATGGTACAGCAACGGCGACCCAAACAGTCCCGGCTACCAGAGCGAAATCTGGCTGCCCGTCAGGCGCAAGGCATAATCGCAGCCGCGCGGCACACCCCCGCGACAGGAACGAAGCAATTTCCAGCAGTTCTAGCGTCTCGTCAGTCAGCGGGAGCGAATTTCCGGCAGTTTTAGGCTTCCGTCAGTCGCGGGGAACGAATCCCCGACAGTTCCAGCCTCTTGTCAATCACGGAGAACAAATTTCCGGCGGTTCTATCCTCTTGTCAAACGCGGGGAATGAATCCCCGCAGGTTCTAGCGTCTTGTCAAATGCGGGGAATGAATTTCCAGCGGTTCTCGGCTTCCGTCAGTCGCGGGCAAAGCATTCGAGCCAGTTTTGCCATACGCCATGCCACATCGCACTTGCTATCGGCGCGGCGAAACGGTATCTTTTCTCTATGAACGAAGAAAAATTCACCGGCAAGGCGGACGTGTACGACAAATACCGCCCCGCGTATCCTGCGGAGATTGTCCAGTGGCTTTACGAAAAGACCCGCGCGGCGACCGTCGCGGACGTGGGCGCGGGAACGGGCCGATTCACCACATGCCTTTCCGCAAAGCCGTGGAAGATAACTGCCGTCGAGCCGAACGCCGATATGCGCGAAAGACTCCGTGAAAACTGCCCGGACGCGGAAATCGTGGACGCTTCCGCAGAACGCACGGGCATTGCGGCGGCAAGCATCGACCTTGTGACGGCGGCGCAGGCGTTCCACTGGTTCGACCGGGAACGGTTCAAGGCGGAATGCCGGCGCATCCTCACCCCAAACGGACGGCTCGCGCTCGTCTGGAACAACCACCGCGAAAGCGATTTTCGGCGCGACCGCGACAAAGTTTTTATAACATACTGCGGTATCTGCGACAGCGTGGGCAACGGAGCAAAGGACGGCGACCTGTTCCTGCGGAACGAATATTTTTCCGCAATGGAATATTTCAGCGCAACGCACAGCGTGACCATGGACGAAGCGCAGTTCGTGGGCTACTCGCTCTCCCACTCCTATTCGCCGAAAAAAGGCGACGAACACTACGACGCATTCGTGGACGCGCTGCGCGGCATCGTCCGCAAGCACCAGCGGAACGGCAGGGTGGAAGTTTCCTACGAGGCGACGTGCTACTTGGGAACACTGTAGCAGCCGGAGCATGAACACTCGTTCTTGCGTTCGCATTTTTCCGGCACTTCTGCATTTCACGCCGCCGCAAGTGCAGCTTGGGCTTGGCGGGCTTTTTTTTTGGCGGGCGGCGGTGTAGTATGAACGGTCGGAAAGGAGGGCGGAACGCTGAAACTACTTCTGAAAGAAAACAAAGAGCAGCCGCTGACGGTCACGGTGGAATACCCGCGCTACGACAGGTTCGTGGAGCATCTCGTCCGGGGCATCCGCAACTTGGACGGGGCGGTGTTCGGGTTTGAGGCGGAAAGCGGCGCGCGGCGGAAAATCAGCATTGCGG